>CAZDTN010000023.1:0-19807 GCA_964508355.1 uncultured Sphingobacterium sp. | reverse complement strand
GGTAAGACATGTAATTATTGATTTTTTGCAAATATAGATATGAATATCAGAGTTTGGAGTAAATCACCCTGAATTTCATTTTTTTGTTGCTGTGGCTTCCTCCACCAAGTACAACATTACCCCTGGCTAAATTATTCAAGGCAAAGGTTATGAGCAAGTCCTCATACCTTACAGCATAGGGGGCATATAACTTTAGTTTAAAATTAGGATTGTTTTTGGTGATAATACCCTGTAAGTATCTGGTAACATTCATCTCGTATCCAGCGTACAAATTATTAGTAAAATCTTTAACGTATTTTCTTTGACCACCGAAGAAAAACGGCTCAAACTGACCATCTAAGAAAGCATCATCAAGTAAGGGGGAATAAGCTTTATTGATGGTATCAAGATATTCAAGATATAGATACTCAGGTGTGCCAAATAAAGTGGGTTTTCTTCCAGGAGTTGCAACTTCCTGCATTGAGAGTTGAGCCAGATGAACAATTACATTACCTTTTTTTTGTTTGAATTCATTGAGACCAGGTATCTGTACATAAGCAAAAGTACCAGGTGCAGCCTGCAAATAGACCAAACTATCTCCTCTTGGTTTATCACCTATATGAAGTGACGCTTCACTTCCATTATAGGTTCTTTGTATATAATTAACCCCAGCTCCTGGATATAGACTATTGAACCTGAAGTCTCTATATGTTGTATCTCTTACCCCATCTTTGTCGTAGCGATAATATAAGCGCAAATGAGTAGAAGTGTCACTCATAGCGAAACTCATCAGTGCATTTGCTGAAGTTCCATTGGTCTGTGGAATTAAAGCAAATCCCTTGAAGAAATCTCTAAAAATAGTATCATTATAATAAGGACTCCTTGTAGAAGTATCAAAAGCCAGAAGAGAACGGGCAAATGTATTATTCAATTTAATGCGAAGCTGGTTAACCCTGGTTTGTCTAAAAGTGAATATAGAATCATCTAATTCTTTGGGAGCAAAAGTTTTAGCGCCGATTTGTTCACCAAAGCGTACAGCCTTGTTGGTATTGTAAACAGAATCAACCCGCAATAATTCTGAAATCCGGTGGACGTTGATGGTTTGTAAAGCATTTGTATCACCGAAGGTATTGGTCCATCTCAAACATAACACTGCAGAATCCAGGTATAGGCTATCTGCTGTATTTTGGAAAAAATAAGGAAAGGCTGGTGGTAGTAATTCAAAAAATATAGAGGCAGTTGTCTTACCAAATTGTGGGTCATTGGAAATATGTCCCAGTATGTATTGGCCTGCATTTCCTCTTGCATCCCTTCCAATTTTTGGTAAGAGGGAGTCTGGTGTTAGATGTGTTGTTGTAATTACTTCAAATGTAGTGTCAAACGTTATGATGTTATCGACTATAGGAAGTAAGTCAGCGCCAATATCTGTTCCTTTTATTTTGGTACAATTTGAAAAAAAGAATGCAAAAAATAAAAGCAGGAAACCATTCAACAAGCTTCGATGTCTTCTCACGTAGTTAAATTTAACTGGGTCAGTTGATTACTTGTTTGCAAGGTCGCTATACAATTGTAAATACTCTGTTAAATCAGAGTCAGATTGATAAGGAATGACTTTTTTACCTTTCACCTTGGAAAATGAATCAACCAATTTTTTTTCAACCTGGTCATCACCAAAAGAGATGGCATCTGCATAAGTTGCTCCACCTGAGAACATGGCAATATTGTTGATATCCTTGAAAGGTTCAAGCTCTTTGTCTTTGATCAGGGGACTAATCATGCTGTTTTTTAAAAAATCTGCACCTAGCTTTTCTTTAAAAGTATTTTGCCCTAAAGTAAATAAGACTTTACTATTGCTAAAAACAGGCTCTTTTTTATAGGCTGTTTTTAAAAACATTGGAATTAAGCCCGTCATCCAGCCGCTGCAATGAATGATATCAGGAGGCCAACCGAACTTTTTGACTGTCTCAAGTGCTCCTTTGCAGAAGAAAATAGACCTGATACCATTGTCGTCATACCATTTTTCATCCTCATCTGTAAAAACAAATTTTCTCTTGAACATGTCTTCATTATCAAGAAAATAAACTTGTAATCTGGCATTAGGCAGTGATGCTACTTTGATTTGCAATGGATAATCATCATTGTCAATTGAAATATTGATTCCAGATAACCTTACCACTTCGTGAAGACGATGTCTCCTCTCATTGATCGTGCCAAACCTTGGCATGATGCACCTGACCTCATAACCAGTATCATTTGCTTTTATGGCCAGTTTGTTCACAATTTCTGAGAACTCTGTAAGTTCTAGATAGGGTGACATCTCATTGGCTATAAAGAGTATTCTTTTCTTACTTACCATGTTGAAGGGTTAAGGGGAAAGTGAAACTATTTGCAAAAATAAGAAAAAAAGCCCAACCGACGGCCTAAGACTACTGGACGAATGCTTTAGAATAAGTATTTTTAAGCCGAGACGAAGCCCAAAATGATAAAAACAAAGACGCAGCAAATAATCCAATTCTCTTTTTTTTTGGCATTAGGCCTCTTTTTGTTGTGGTTCACAACTGCCTCACTGACAGAGGAGGATATTGAAAAAGTAGAAAAACTGGTACTCAAAGCCAATCTTACTTATGTGGTGCCTTGTATTGGTGCATTACTGCTTAGTCATTACCTCAGAGCAGTCCGCTGGAAAATGATGCTAGATGAATTAGGATCAAAGCCGGGTATCACAAATGTCTTTCTATCGGTTTTGGTAGGCTATTTTTTAAACCTGGTGTTTCCTCGTTTAGGGGAGGTTGCTAAATGCAGTTTATTGGGTAAATATGAAAAAATGCCGATAGATAAACTAATTGGCACCATTGTTGCAGAAAGATTGCTGGATTTAATTTGTCTGGTATTTGTAATAATCCTAACTATTCTTACTCAAATCAACCAAGTTGGTGCTTATGCAAATGAACTTACCCAAAAGCTTTTCTATAAAATCAATGATTCAAAAGGTGGAGTTATCATTGGTTTGTTAATTGTTTTTTTCGTTTTGGTTGCCATTTACTGGATCTTTAGAAAAAGCAAATGGTTGAAACGTGTAAAATCTTTTTTATCTGGACTTAAAGAAGGCTTACTTGCTATTGCAAAAATTAAAGAAAAAGGCAAGTTCTTATCCTATACCCTATTCATCTGGCTCCTTTATTTAATGAGTATT
This sequence comes from uncultured Sphingobacterium sp., assembly GCA_964508355.1. Lineage (GTDB taxonomy): Bacteria > Bacteroidota > Bacteroidia > Chitinophagales > Chitinophagaceae > Pollutibacter. The sequence continues at coordinate 16,635 of CAZDTN010000023.1, read as the reverse complement.
CGAATAGGCTTTTACAGCCTCTTGGAAACTTCTACCCTATCTTGGGTTCCCTCTCTGACAATTCTCACGTTTGGCAGTTTTGCCATGATAGCTACACAAGGTGGTATTGGTGCCTACCAATTGGCAGTACAAAAAACACTAGCCATTTATGGTGTAAAAGAAGTATTTGGCTTGGCCTTTGGATGGTTATTGTGGTTAGTACAAACTTTCATGTTACTGATTGTTGGACCAATTTCGATGGTTCTTCTCTATTTCTTTAACAGAAAAAAGACTAACAAAGCGGATCCTTAAATTTTTCTGAAAATTCTATATTCCTTGCCGCAAAAGACTTCTTTACCTTAAATTGCCACACATACATAAGTATCTATGAAGTCATATAAACATCTATTCCTATCACTTTTATTTATTTCGTCATTTACAGCACTATTTTCACAATCTGCACTCAATTTCTACGAAAAAGGATGGCATTTGAAAGATCCTGCAACACAGGTTTATGGTATTAAATTAGAGCATGCTTATACAGATCTCTTAAAACAAAGAACTCCCAAAAAGAAAATCGTAGTTGCCGTTATAGATTCTGGCATTGACACAGCTCATGAAGACCTTAAGGCTGTTTTATGGACTAATGAAAGGGAAATAATGGGCAATGGCATTGACGATGATAAAAATGGATATATAGATGACATACATGGTTGGAATTTTATAGGTGGAAAAGATGGAACTAATGTTTCCAAAGACAGCTATGAAGCTGCTAGGGTATACTACAAATTCAAGGCTGAATTTGGAGATAAAACTATTGATGAAAAAAGTCTATCTGCTGATAAGAAAAGAGCCTATCAGTTATACACCAGAGCTAAGTTTCAATTGGAATCTCAGGCTAAAGAAGCTGCGATGTACGTATTGATTTTAAAAGACATTGTTGCCAAAATACCTTCAGCCGATAGCATACTTAAAATTGCGTTAGGTAAACAAGTGTATACCGGAGATGAACTTGCCAATTTTAACAGCACTGAACCATCAGTCTCAAAAGCCAGGGCCGCAGTTTTGGGATTTTTTCAGCAAACAAGACAAATGGATAACACCAATTCAGCCTTAATTGGTGAATTGGTCCAATTCTATGAAGGTGAAAAATCTAAGATGGAGGCTATTGAAAAAGAGCCAAAGAGATACAGGGCTGATATTGTAAAGGATAATTATGAGGATCCCCAAGATCGTTTTTATGGAAATAATGATGTGATGGGAACAGATGCCTCTCATGGAACACATGTGGCAGGTATTATTGGTGCTTCAAGAAATAATAACCTAGGTATAAATGGAGTTGCAGACTTTGTTTCCATTATGCCAATTAGAGCTGTACCAGACGGAGATGAACATGACAAAGACATTGCAAATGCCATTAGATATGCTGTTGACAATGGTGCTTGGGTAATTAACATGAGTTTTGGAAAGAGTTTTTCACCTGAAAAACCATGGGTGGATGAAGCCGTAAAATACGCTGCATCAAAAGGTGTTTTACTTGTTCACGCGGCTGGTAATGATTCTAAAAATATTGATATTGAAGATAATTTTCCCTCAAGAAACTTCAATAATGATACACTTCAACCTTTCAGCAATTGGATAACAGTAGGCGCAAGTGGCGCAACAACAAAAGAACTTGCAGCCACATTTTCAAATTACGGAAAGAGAGAAGTTGATGTTTTTGCACCAGGAGTTAGAATTTATTCTACCATTCCTGGTGGTAATACTTATGGTGAAAAAGATGGAACCAGCATGGCTTCTCCAGTTGTAGCTGGACTTTCAGCATTAATGCTCTCCTATTTTCCTGAATTGACTCCCCAACAAGTTATTAGTATTATCAAGACAACTTCTTTGAAAATTACAGATAAGGTTACAATCAAGCCAGGAACTGAAGATGAAGATGCAAGCCTCCTAGATTTATCTTCAACCGGTGGTATTGTTAATGCCTATGAAGCCATAAAATTAGCAGCAGCAACTAAGGGGGAAAGGAAAGTTGAACTTGAGAAGAAAAAGAAATAGTTTAATTTGTATACATTGGAAAAATCTGTATTACAACATCCTAAATTTTTCAACAGGTATGTTGAAAAGGTACCACATGGTGAAATCAATCACTTGTTTGACACAGCTTATACCGCATTATTGGATGATTTAAATGCGCTAAAAGAAGTTGACTTCTCCTTTTCCTATCAAGAACATAAATGGTCAATTGGTACACTTATTCGACATTGTATCGACACTGAGCTTATTTTCGGATATAGAGCTTTGTGTATTGCAAGAAAAGACCCAAATCCCATCATTAGTTTTGATGAAAATCAATTTGCTTCAGCATCAGAAAAAGATTACAAAAGAGAAGATTTATTGGAAGAAATGGCCCATGTAAGAAAACAAAATGTGTTACTATTCAAAAGTTTTGAAACTAAATGGTTGACAAGAACCAATAAAACACAAAATGGAGAAGATATGAGCTTGATCTCAATTGCCTATATCATTATTGGACACTGGCTTCACCATAAGCATATTTTGGCTACTAAATACAGTGTTTTCTTTCCAGAATAAAGCCTATTTCTGCATCACCAATAAACCTTGACTGATCATATCAGCAACTACATTAAAAGTTTCCTTTACGTAGATATCCTTTGACAAGGAGTTGATCCATTGCTTTCTTCTTTCCATTTTATCATTATCTTCAGAAAGTTTTTTCTCATCAACTGCTAACATATTCACTTGTAAAGGCTTTAATTCTTTACTGGCTTCATCTATTTTCTTAAAGGAATCTCGTAATTGTTTTTGTTCTTCACGGTATTTAGACAATTGAAGGGAGTATACTCTTTCATTTGCTTTTTCTAAAAGCAATGAAGAGGCTTTTATTGCATTAAACGATGGGTTTTCATTAATTCTATCGTAGCTTTTTCTTTTAATCAATTCTAAATCATATGATGGCATAAGTTTAGCATAGAATGCTTTTTGAATTTCATCCCAAGGAAGTGCATCTGGGTTGTCTTTTTCACGGTACTTTAAAGTTTCATATTGATCAGGCAAAACAATATGAGGTGCTACACCTTTTAATTGGGTTGATCCTCCATTAATTCTATAAAACTTCTGGAGAGTAAGCTTAATTGTTCCAATATCAGCAACTTCTTTATTGAAAAAACCAGTATTGGGTTCCAAACCTATATTACGTTGAACTGTACCCTTTCCATAGGTAGATGTACTTCCTAAAACTATACCTCGTCCATAATCTTGGATAGCAGCAGCAAATATTTCAGATGCTGATGCTGAAAACTCATTCACCATCACAGCCAATGGCCCATCATACAAAATTCCTTTATCACGATCTCTCAAGATTTGGGGATTACCTTCTCTATCTTTCACTTGAACAACTGGTCCTTCTGGAATAAAAAAACCTACCATTTGAACAACATCATATAAAGAACCACCTCCATTATTTCTAAGGTCCATAATGATGCCATCTACTTTCTGTTCTTTAAGTTTTATAATTTCCCTGGCCACATCTTGAGAACATTTTGCACCATTAGGTCTCTCCCAATCTGCATAAAATTCCGGCAGGAAAATATAACCAATTTTTTTACCATCTTCAATGATAACAGCTGACTTAGCATAGGTTTCATCTAAAACAACTTCATCTCTAATCATCGAAACCACTTTTATAGTACCATCAGCTTTTTTCAAGGTAAGGCGGACTTCAGTTCCTTTCTTACCTCTGATCAACTTTACAGCTTCTTCGGTTTCAAAGCCTGTTAAATCTACTGGCTCTTCGCTTGCTTGTCCAACTTTTAATACCTGATCACCCACAACTATTTGTTGTGACTTCCAGGCAGGCAGTCCAGCCACAATTGTAGCTATTCTTATCACTCCACCTTCATCACTTCTCAATGATGCACCTATTCCATAAAACCTACCACTCATTTGCTCATCAAAAGACCTTTTTTCAATAGGAGGAAAAAAGGTAGTATGAGGATCCATATAGTTGGTAATTACATTGATGAACATATCAAAACGTTCATCAGGCTTGGATTTTGACACCATTCGCTCAAAATTTCGAGTAACCAGTTTTTTAACCTTTTCTCGGGCATCTTTTTCGAGAGCAGCATCTGATTTATACGCCGTATCAGTCTTGCTCAGCTTTTCTCTAGCATCAATTAAATCTGCATATTTTTCTAGCGTCAAAAATTTAATTCTTTTTCTCCATGCTTCTTTTCTTGCTTGATCCGACTTAGGATAGTCTAGTTTCTCTGGGTCAAGTACTATTGTCTCATCTGTATTGAACTGAAATGGGCTTGAAAGCAAAGAAGGATATTGCCCATTTAATTCACTTACTCTTTTTGTGTATATATTATCTACAGCATGAAAAAACTGAATTTTTGCTCCGTGCATTTCATCATCAATTAAGGTTTCGTATTTCTTCAATTCCTTAATATCAGCAGCGAGAAAAATAGATTTATCTGGATCTAAAGCTTCCAGGTACTTTTTAAAAATGTTTTTTGAAAATTCATCATCTACTTTTTTGGGACTAAAATGTGCCACTTCCAACATATCAGTGACTTGTTGCAAAATCAACTGATAACGATCTGGAGGATTTCCAATTCCAGAAGTATTGAAAGTGAATAAAAAACCTGCTACCAGAAACACCAATACTATCGGCAAGGATCTTTTACTAAGCATAAATTGTAGAAATTTAGATGACATAACCAAAATTAACAGATTTAAGACCCATTTATACGAGAATTTAGATGAGTGGCGCAAAAGAATTGTTAAGAATAAAAAAGGGATTCAAGATGAATCCCTTTGGGAGGCTAATGGGTCTCGAACCCACGACCTTCTGAACCACAATCAGACGCTCTAACCAACTGAGCTATAGCCTCCGTGAAATGGACGACAAAATTAATGCAAATGTTTTCTTCTTCAAAATTGATTTTCCAATTCCTTAATACAAGTACATTTGCAAAAAAATTGAAATGAGCTTTTGGTTATTGACAATCCCTTTTATCTCCGCTTTCATCGGCTGGTTTACAAACTGGATTGCCATAAAAATGCTTTTCCATCCAAAAGAACCCAAAAAAATTTTCTTCCTGACTTTTCAGGGGGTTTTTCCAAAAAGACAGCGACAATTTGCAGAGAAGTTGGGGAAAATGGTAAGTACAGAGCTTATTTCTTTTAAAGAAATTGAGGACAAAATCGTAAATCCAGAGAATCTTAAAAAGTTAATGCCTTTTGTTGAATCTAAGGTAGACGACTTTCTAAGAAGAAAACTAAGTGACGCCTTCCCCATCATTTCGATGTTTATTGGTGATAACACCATCAATCAGCTCAAATCGATTTTCATGGCTGAATTGGAAATTATTTTTCCAGAAATGATCGCTTCATACATGAAAAACCTAGAATCACAACTTGATCTTGAAAAGATAGTGACCGAAAAGGTATATGGCTTTTCAAGCGACAAAATGGAGGCTATTTTAACACAGATTATGTCTAAGGAATTCAAATTTATAGAGGTTATTGGAGCTATTCTGGGCTTTATCATCGGTTTAATTCAAGTAGGCATCACCCTATTGGCAGGTTAAACATTCTTTTGCTTTTTATGTTAACCTTTTTTTATCATTTTAAACGAATGCTATTCCCATCGGTTAACATCTAATTCGTATAAATAATTACTAATGCAAAAAATTTTATTGGGCATATTTGTGATGTTGAGCTGTCAAGTATTTGGACAAATCCCTGGTGGTGGCAGACCAGGAGCTGCCCAAAACATGAATATGGGTCGTTTTTACGGACGTATCGTAGATGGCAAAACAAACAAAAGTGTAGAAGCGGCTTCTGTTCAATTGATTCAAAATAAACTGGATACTACTACTAAAAAAAGAAAGGACGTCGTTATTGCGGGTCAGCTTACAAAGGGAAATGGAGATTTTAGCTTAGAAAACCTCCCTATAATGGGACAATTCAAATTAAAAATAACTGCAATAGGTTTCATCACTTTAGAGCAAAATGTAAAGTTTGATATCAACATGAATGCTGGTGATTTTACAAAAATGCTCAATAATATAGATGTTGACTTGGGTAATATTAAACTAGAAATTGATGCCAAGCAGCTTGATGAAGTAAAAGTAGTTGGCACTAAGCCTTTCATGCAAATGGGTGTTGATCGAAAAGTTTTTAACGTGGAAAAAAACCTCGTTTCTACCGGGCAAACTGCTTCAGAAATGATGAAAAATATACCAGGTGTAGATGTAGACATTGATGGAAACGTTACATTAAGAAACGCCTCCCCAACCTTATTTGTTGACGGAAGACCGACAAATCTAACACTAGATCAAATTCCATCGGATGCAATCCAAAGTGTTGAATTGATTACAAATCCCTCAGCAAAATTTGATGCCTCAGGTGGAATGTCTGGAATCATAAACATCATTTTAAAAAAAAATAGAAAAGCAGGTTATAATGGCAACTTACGAGCAGGTATTGACTCTCGTGCCATGCCTAACTTAGGAGGTGACATCAATATCAAACAAGGAAAGGTTAATTTTTTTGTTAGTTCAATGTATAACAAAAGGAAATCGATTGGTGAAGGTAAATCCTTGCGGGAGGAGTTTTTTACATCGCCTAGCATCAGTTACGACCAAACCAACAAACCCATTAGTACTGGATTCTTCAATTTCAACAGAGCAGGACTCGATTATTTTGTAGACAACCGCAATACATTAACATTTTCCGGCAGTTATGTTCAGGGACAATTTAATAACACTGATAAATTGTCCATTCAAACCGATACGTTGTATCCTGCGGGAATACAAACAATTTTATCAGAAAGAATTACAGGTTCTAGTTTCAATTTTAATAACTACGGAGGTGCTTTAGGATACAAACACTTGTTTAGAAAAAAAGGAATGGAATTAACTGCCGACTTGAATTACAACAACAGCATCAACAAAAGTAACGGTGGTTTCCAGACACAGTATTTTGATATTCGCAAAGCACCTAAAGGTGATTTAATTGATCAAACCCAAAATGGTAAGGGAGGCAATACTTTTTATACTTTCCAAACAGATTTTACCAACCCATTAGGCGAAAAAGCTAAACTTGAATTAGGTTTAAGAGCAGCTATTCGTGATTTCCAGAGTGAAAATTTGAACTTCATCTATAACCTGGCACTAAATCAATATATACCCATCACATCGATCAATGCCAATTATAAATTTAACGACAAGGTTTTTGCTGCTTATGGAACATACTCAAATATCCTTGGAAAGAAAACAAATTATCAGATTGGTCTAAGAGTGGAAAACTCTAGGTATGAGGGAACTTTGCTGACGAATGGTAACACCTTCGGTAATTCCTATCCATTGAGTCTTTTTCCTAGTTTAAATCTAACACACCAGATAGACCAAACACAGGATATCCAATTCAGTTATGCCAGGAAAATTAACCGCCCTAATTTCTTTCAAATATTGCCTTTTGTAGATTACACTGATTCTTTAAATATTAGTCGCGGTAACCCTGATCTGATTCCTGAATTCACAAACTCGTTAGAATTAAATTACCAAAAATCTTTTCCAAAGAGTCATAGCATTTTCTTCTCTGCTTACTTTAAACAAACAGATAATCTGATTACCAGATATCAAATCAAAGAACCTAGTTCTATTCCCGGAAAGGATATCTTAATTAATACATTCATTAATGCCAATAGCAGTCGCGCTTATGGTCTTGAATTTACAGCAAGAAATCCAGTAACCAAATGGCTTGAATTCACTACCAATCTTAATTTCTTCAATTCCTCAATTAACAGCAGTAATCTAGAAGTGAATTTAAATAATTCATTATGGAGTTTCTTTGGCAAGATCAATGCAAACATTAAACTTCCATCGAATTTTACTTTACAGTTAGCAGGTGATTACAGAAGTAAAACAATTCTTCCCCAAAGCAGTTCAGGAGGTGGAGGAGGTGGTCGTGGTGGAATGGGAGGAATGGGCGGTGGCGGCGGCTGGGGTGGTTTTGTACAAACATCTGCTCAAGGCTATATAGAACCAAATTATGGAATTGAATTTGCACTCAGAAAAGATTTCTTAAAAGACAAGAAAGGATCTTTAACCTTGAGCATGAATGATGTATTCAAAACCAAAGTATTTGGATCTTATTCTGAATCTCAATTCTTTACACAAACAAATTCCAGAAGAAGAGACTGGCAGGTATTCCGTTTGAATTTTAATTATCGTTTTGGCAAAGTTGATGCTTCAATCTTCAAGCGTAAAAATACAAGAAGTGGCAGTGATGGTATGCAAGAAGGTATGCAAATGCAACAATAAAGAAAAAGGCGCTTCATTTAAAGCGCCTTTTTTATCCTCTTTTTCCGACCAGCATTGGTACAAAAGAAAATTCATCAAATTTTTCTTCAATCAGAAACCCATCCACCTGTTTTGTAATGCGATGCATTCTTTGATTTTCACCTTCATCTAAAGGCAATACCATCCATCCACCGGGCTTTAGTTGTTCTACTAATTTTTCAGGAATATATGGTGCGGCGGCTGTTATTAGAATTTTATCAAAAGGTGCATAAGTAGGCAAGCCTTCAAAACCATCGCCATAAAACATCCTGAGTGATGGATATTGATTCAGATATTTGAAGTTTTTGTTGTTGTCAAATAATTTTTTTTGACGTTCTATGGAATAAACTTTAGCTTTTAACTCTGCTAAAACAGAAGCTTGATAAGCACTTCCTGTGCCCACTTCTAAGACTTTCTCAAAGGGTTTGATTTGTAATAACTGGGTTTGATAGGCTACAGTATATGGCTGAGAAATAGTTTGATCCTCACCAATGGGAAATGCCCTGTCTTCATAAGCTTGTTTTTCAAATGCAGAATCCAGGAAAAAATGTCTAGGAACATTGATGATGGCGTTTAGTACAGACTCATCAGTTATACCCTTTTCACGAATCTGATCCACTAATTTTTTCCTCAAACCTTTGTGTAAATAACTATCTTCAGTTGTCCTCATGCCGACAAATTTCCTTTAATGCTCTGTTTATTTCAAATCTAATTCAGCTGTAATCTGTTCGATTTTCGCTCCTAACGCAGCATATGCATGATCAAAATCATCTGCTTTATTGAGCTTACCTTGAACACTAAAATAGAATTTGATTTTGGGTTCAGTTCCGGAAGGTCTTGCACTTACTTTACTTCCATCAGCCAGTACAAACTGAAGTACATTGCTTTTGGGTAGATCTATAGTACAAACTTGTCCATTTGACAAATCTTTTGCCTCTTGTTTTTCATAATCATACAAGCCCACTACAGCAATACCTGCAAGCTGAGCAGGTGGAGCTGTCCTGTATTTTTCCATCATGGCTGCAATTTCAGCCTGACCATCTCTTCCTTTCTTGGTTATAGAAATTAAATGTTCTCTAAAGAGTCCGTATTCAACATATAAGTCAACCAACTTTGTAAATAAACTTCTTCCGGCATCTTTTTCATATGCTGCCATTTCACAAAGCAATGCAACAGCGCTCACAGCATCTTTGTCACGTAATTGATTACCAATCATCAATCCATAAGATTCTTCACCACCAATTACATAATTTTCATGTGCTTCTTTCGCTTTAATCAATTCAGCAATCCATTTAAAGCCGGTCAACACACTATAACATTTCACTCCATTTTTGGTAGCAATCAAATCAATTAAATCAGTGGTAACAATTGTTTTTACCACCATATCATTTTCCTGTGAAATCCCTTTCTTTTTTCTGGCTTCCATTAAGTAATTAAATGCCAAGACGGCTGTCTGATTACCATTAAGCAATACCCAGTTTCCATGATTGTCTTTTACGCCAATACCTACCCTATCTGCGTCAGGATCTGTTCCCAACAATATATCTGCATTCAATTCTGCAGCTTTTTTTAAACCAAGGCTCATAGCCTCACTTTCTTCTGGATTTGGATAAATTACTGTAGGAAAATTTCCATCAGGTACCATCTGTTCATCCACTACATTAATATTTGTAAATCCAAAAGATTTTAAAACGTCTGGCACCATTTTAAAACCTGTTCCGTGTATTGGTGTATAAACAATATTTAAGTTATGCTGTCGGGCAATCACTTCTGGATAGACACTTAAGCTTTTCACCATCTTGATGTACTCATTGTCCATTTCAACACCTATAAGATGGATATTGGCCTCACCTCCTTTCCATTTTACTTCATCAACCAGTTCAATTTTTTCAACTTCTTTGATCACATTTTTATCATGAGGTGGAACAAGTTGTCCCCCATCATTAAAATAAGCTTTGTAGCCATTGTATTCTCTTGGATTATGAGAAGCAGTACACACTACACCACCATGGCATTTTAAATGCCTAATCGTGAAAGACAATTCAGGCGTGGGTCGAAGTGATTCGAATAAATATACTTGGATACCATTAGCAGCCATTACATTGGAGGTAATTTCGGCAAACAAGCGACTGTTATTTCTGCTGTCATGCGCAATAGCAATTCTTACCTGCTCTCCTTTAAAAAAATGTAATAAATAATTGGCAAAGCCCTGTGTTGCCATACCAATGGTATATTGGTTGATACGATTGGTGCCAACCCCCATAATACCACGCAAGCCACCTGTACCAAATTCAAGATTTCTATAAAATGCATCAGCTAATTCATCAGGTTGATTCGCTTGCATTTCTCGGATAGCAGACTTGGTAGCCTCGTCATAATTTCCAGTTAACCATTTTTCTACACGTTCAAGTATTTGCTGTTCCATTTCCATATTATTTTTGCAAACTTAATGAAGGGAGGCGTAAAAGCCATTAACTTGTATATTAAAACCCACCGCATTAACAAATTAATGAAAAAATATATTCTCATAGGAGTAATTATTACTGTTGGTTTAGTTAATGGGTTTTCACAAGACAGCACAGCTAACAAAACAACAAAAAAATGGGTTTTGGGGGGTGTTCAAGTTGGCTTATGGGGTGGCAGTTTCTATGCATTAAACAATGCCTGGTATGCTAATTATCCAAAGGCTAAATTTCATTTGTATAACGATTGGAAGGAGTGGCAACAAATGGATAAACTTGGCCATGTTTGGTCAACTTACCAAATCAGCAGACACACGAGTAACATCTGGCAATGGGCAGGATTAGAAAAAGAAAAGGCAATATGGGTTGGCGCTGTAAGTGGCATGGCGTATTTAAGCGTTATAGAGATCCTTGATGGTTATTCAGATAAATGGGGATTTAGCATACCTGATGTGTTATCCAACACAACTGGAGCAGGACTTTTTCTTGGACAAGAATTACTATGGAAAGAACAGAGAATTACTTTAAAACTCTCCTACTCTCCTTATCAATATGGGAATTTAAAATATAGAGCAGATCAACTCTTTGGATCTGGAGATGTAGAAAGATTATTAAAAGATTACAATGGCCAAATTATTTGGGCCAGCGTAAACTTAAGGTCTTTTGTGCCAACCTCCAAGATTCCCAAATGGCTCAACCTTGCTGTTGGATATAATGCAAGAACAATGCTTGGGGGGTATGAAAACAAATGGGAAGATCAAGCAGGAAATTTGATTTCCAGAACAGACATAAAACGATATAAAAGATTTTTATTGTCGTTGGACATCGATTTGACAAAAATTGAAACAAAAAACAAGACACTTAAAACCATCTACTCCATTGTCAATGTTCTTAAAGTTCCTGCACCAGCTATCGAACTGAATACTTTAGGGAAATTTCGACTACATGCAGTTGCATATTAGCCTAGTGCAAATAGGCCCCTTTTAATTCACCATTTTCGACCTCAACAATGATATGATCGTGAAATGTGGTGGCAAGTGATATTCCAACATAATCCACGTGAACTGGATGGGTTTTGTAACTTCTCTCTACTAGCGTAAGTGTTTCTATTTTATTTGGAGTGGCTTTTAATAAAGGCAATAATGAATAGAGTAAGGTCTTTCCACTATTTACAACATCGTCAACAACCACAATAACTTTACCAGAAAGATGTACCTGCTCTTCCATTTTACAATTAAGTGGTTTTTGTTTATCGATATCGATAAGCAATAATTCTATTGAAAAAGGTGCGATATCCACCAACACCTGTTGAAGCATCTGTGCAATCTCATAACCATTACCTTTTACACCTGCTAAAACGAGTTGTTTTTCATTACTGTTTCTTTCTATGACTTCGTAAGCCATTCTTCGCAATTTCATCTTTGCCTTCTCAGCTGAAAGTATATATTTTCTTTCCATGAAAACGGTTTTAAATCCAATACAAGCTGTAATTTAGCACAAGAACATTGTGTAATGCATTTTCTACCTCAAATTCTTTTTCTCTTTATTTTAGTCGCTGCCATCTATCTATTCACTAAACGAATAAATGGCATTAGAAGAAATATTTTATTGGGCATTCCAGAAGACATTAATGACCAACCCGAAAAACGATGGAAAAATGTTTTTCTTTTGGCATTGGGACAAAAGAAGATGTTCAAAAACCCACTTGTAGCCATCTTGCATTTAGTGATCTATGCTGGTTTTATCATCATCAATATTGAAGTTTTGGAAATCCTGATTGATGGTCTAATTGGAACACATCGCTTGTTTAATCAATTTAGCCCATCACTCTATTCTTTTTTGATCAACAGTTTTGAAATATTGGCGGCAGGTGTACTTCTTGTTTGTATCATTTTTTTATACAGAAGAAATATCATGCATCTGTGGCGGTTTAGAAACAATGACTTGAAGGGATGGCCCTCTAAAGATGCCAATCTCATCCTCATCACTGAAATAATCCTCATGGGTTTATTTCTCAGCATGAATGCTGCTGATACGTTGTTACAGGTTAGAGGTTTTGGCGTTTACTCAGAACATCAAACTGGAAATTTTATTATCTCTACTCACTTACATCCCTTAATGAATGCGTTATCAAATGAGAATTTGGTTTTGATAGAAAGGACTGCTTGGTGGTTACACATATTAGGTATTCTTGCTTTCCTGAATTACTTACCCTGGTCAAAGCACCTTCATATTCTATTAGCCTTCCCTAATGCCTACTATGCAAGTTTGGTTCCTCAAGGCAAATTCAATAACATGCCTGCCATTCAGCAGGAAGTAAAATACGCTTTTCAACCTGAATTAGCACCAACTGACGCTGTTCCAGTTAACACAAAATTTGGAGCTTCGGATATCCATGAATTGAGCTGGAAAAACATCTTAGATGCATATAGTTGTACTGAATGTGGAAGATGTTCAACAGCCTGTCCGGCTGCACAAACTGGAAAACTATTATCTCCTCGAAGTATCATGATGAAAACGAGGGATAGAGCTGAAGAGATCGGAAGCAGGTTAGATAAGGGACTGGATATACAGGATGATAAATCGCTATTGTTTGACTACATCAGCGAAGAAGAATTAAGGGCTTGTACAACCTGTAATGCTTGTGTTGAAGAATGTCCAGTGAGTATTAGTCCTGTTGATATCATTGTTCAACTTAGAAGATATCTGGTGATGGAGAAAAGCAGCTCCCCTCAGGAATGGACGATGATGTTTGGAAACATTGAAAATAATTTTGCCCCCTGGAAGTTTTCACCAACCGACAGGTCAAATTGGATCAACAGTTAATCCATATTAAGAAACCTAATGTAAACACATGCAAGTACCTATTCTTTCAGAAGAAATAGCAGCCGGCAAAAAGCCTGAAATTTTGTTTTGGGTAGGTTGTGCAGGTAGTTTTGATCAAAGGGCTCAAGCCATCACAAAGGCTTTTGTACAAATTTTAAATAAAGTGGGCATCAGTTATGCCATTTTAGGATCAGAAGAAATGTGCACAGGTGATCCTGCAAGGCGGGCTGGTAATGAATTCATGTTTCAAATGATGGCTTATCAGAATATCCAGCTACTTAATCAATATGAAGTAAAAAAAATTGTAACTGCCTGTCCTCATTGTTTTAATACGCTGAAAAATGAATACCCTGAATTGGGAGGTAATTATGAAGTGATTCACCATGCTACATTAATACAGGATTTGATCAATAATGGTAAAATAGTGATTAAAGAAGGGGGCAGTTTCAAAGGCAAAAAGATTACCTATCATGATTCCTGTTACCTAGGAAGGAGCAATGGAATATACGAAGCTCCGAGAAATGTAATCATGGCATTAGATGCAGAGTTAGTGGAAATGAAAAGATGCAAAAGCAATGGTCTTTGTTGTGGAGCCGGAGGAGCACAAATGTTTAAAGAGGAAGAAAATGGAAATACCAGGATCAATTGGGAACGAACAAAAGAGGCAATAGACACCAATGCCTCAATTATAGCTGCAGCTTGCCCTTTTTGCAACACAATGATGACTGATGGTGTTAAAGTAAAAGAAAAAGAGACCGAAGTTGAAGTTTTAGATATTGCTGAACTAATAGCACAATCAATTTAAACATGAATCTTTCTTACCAGGAGCTTATACCAAATGAATTTGCAGATAATTCCAGAGTATGGATTTATCAATCTAATCGAATTTTCTCGTTATCCGAAGCATTGGAAATTGAGAAAATTCTAGAATCATTTCTTTCCGACTGGAAAGCACATGGAAATCCGGTCAAAGGATTTGCGAATCTTTTCTTTGGCCAGTTCATCATAATTCTAGCCGACGAAACAAATACAGTCGTAAGTGGCTGTAGTACAGATAGTTCAGTTAGACTTATTAAAGCTATTGAAGAGGCATTTAAGGTCAATCTATTCGACAGAACACATATGGCCTTTTACATGAATGATAAAATTCAACTGTTACCAATTTCTCAAGTTGAATATGCTATAACTAATGAATTTATTCAACCAACTACCCTGTTTTTTGATAATTCAGTGGGCACCAAAAAGGAGCTTTTGCATCGTTGGATTGTTCCCATACAGCATTCTTGGTTGGGAAAAAGATACTTAGTCAATATTTAACAGGTGACAATTTGTCACTTTTTCTACGTTTCATTAATTTTGCAGCATGTTAGATCTTGTTAAAAAGACTATTGACGAAAACCGTCAAGGTGAGGCATTTCAGGCTGATTTAAACGATGAACAATCGTTTAGCAAGCATTTTTATATTGAAAGCTATGGTTGCCAGATGAATTTCAGTGATAGTGAAATTATTGCATCCATTCTGCAAGGTGAAGGTTTTGGGGCGACCAGAAATGTTGAGGAGGCTGATTTGATATTTTTAAACACTTGTTCAATCAGGGAAAAAGCAGAGCAAACAGTCAGAAAAAGATTGACGGAGTTTAAGAAAATCAAGCGGCGTAATCCAGGATTACTGATCGGTGTTTTGGGATGTATGGCAGAAAGATTGAAAAGCAAATTACTTGAGGAAGAGAAATTAGTGGATCTTGTTGTTGGACCTGATGCCTACCGTACACTCCCCTCTTTGATTGATGAAGCAGAAAGTGGGACAAAAGCTGTCAATGTATTGTTAAGTCGTGAAGAAACTTATGCAGATATTTCTCCTGTAAGAATTAATACCAATGGTATCAGCGCTTTTGTTAGTATCATGCGGGGCTGTAACAACATGTGCGCCTTTTGTGTTGTTCCATTTACTCGAGGTAGAGAACGAAGCAGAGATAACTTATCTATAATTGAAGAATGTAAATCTCTTTTCAACGAAGGCTACAGGGAGGTTACTTTGTTAGGGCAGAATGTGGACAGCTACTATTGGGTAGATCCAAAAACCAACCATGCAGTAGATTTTGCCATGTTGCTGGAGCAAGTAGCATTGGTTAGTCCGCTTTTGAGAGTACGGTTTAGTACTTCACACCCTAAAGATATCACTGACAAAGTGTTGTACACCATGAAGCAGTACAATAATATTTGCAAGTATATTCATTTACCAGTTCAAAGCGGTTCTAACAGGATTTTACAATTGATGAACAGGACATATACAAGGGAATGGTACTTAGGTAGAGTAAAAAGAATTAAGGAAATTATGCCTGACTGTGCCATCAGTGCAGATATCATAGCAGGATTTTGTACTGAGGAAGAGCAAGATCATTTGGATACTTTGGATATAATGCGAAAAACTGGATACGAATACAGTTATATGTTTGCCTATTCAGAGCGACCAGGAACTTTAGCAGCAAGAAGGTATAAAGATGATGTTGATGAAGACACTAAAAAGAGAAGGTTAGCAGAAATCGTGCAGCTACAAAATGAATTATCGCTTGAATCCAATAAAAAAGATATAGGAAAAGTGTTTGAGGTACTTATCGAAGGTGATTCTAAACGAAGCAAATCACAGTGGATGGGAAGAAACAGTCAGTATAAAGTAATGGTTTTTGATAAGACAGATCTTTCTCACCAACCAGGATCTTATGTTTATGTTAAAGCATTGGAGTGTACCCAGGGAACCATGATTGGCGAAATTGTTGCTCAACCATAATTAATTAATTGAATCGTAATGGACATTCAAAGTATAAAAAACAGGTTTGGCATAATTGGAAATTCTCCTTCATTGAATTATGCATTGCAGGTTGCTGCGCAGGTTGCTAATACTGATTTAACTGTTTTAATTGTTGGTGAAAGTGGTGTTGGTAAAGAAATTTTTTCACAAATCATTCATGCCCTATCACCTCGAAAACACA
>CAZDTN010000022.1:0-19903 GCA_964508355.1 uncultured Sphingobacterium sp. | reverse complement strand
TTCGAGCCACTTCCTGTAAACCAATATTGAATATTGAATCATATCCAAGGTCAGTAGTGGTAAAGTGCGCTACCCTATCCTGGTAAAAAGCAAGACCAATAGGAAAATATAAAACACCTGGTTTTTGTGGCGCTTTAGGCAGATACTCTTGTTCAAAAAACCTCTTCACAGCTACATAACCAGCGACTGCCTTAGTCATGACGACATCCTTGGCTTTCACTAAAACTTTTTGCCAATCCCCTTCTGAGATTGAAGCTGGTTTTTTAACAAAGGGTTTCCAGAAAACTGATTGCTCAGGTTGTTGTACAATATGAACCTCATAGGTATTGTTAAAGCTCTTGACTACATCATAAGGCTGAGCAATACCTGTTTTCAATCCAACCCTCATTAAGCCAAAATGCTCTTCCATGTATCTTGGAATATCCTGTAAGCGGTTGAAATAATCTTCAACATCTTTTTGGTTTCGGAATACAACATTTGCTATCCCAGTGATATTTGTATGGAACCCACCTTCAGATAAAATAGGATTTAAATATGATTTGAACCTGTAGTCTGATATATCATCTTCAAAACTATACAGCAACAATTCTGCATTGATTTCATCTTCAAATGTGAGTTGCTCTTTTTTTATACTCCTTATCTCTTTGTCAATCGCAAGAAAAAAATCATAGCGCCTTTTTGCTTCCGCTTCACCATGTAGACCAAGTGGTAAATTGGTTAGCGAGTCAATTTTTCTCTCCTCAGCATTAAATGCAGCAATTTTTTTCAAAGCGTCACGCAACAGAGGATGACCAGGTTCAGGCGCTTGTTGCGCTTTAGAAAAATGAATTGTGTAGAATAAACAAAGAAGGATTATTTTTTTCATTATTCAACGGTTCTGTTGATCATTAGTGGGTTCTCAACCTTTAATTCATCGGGCAGCATCTGATCCGGGAAATTTTGAAAGGACACAGGCCTTGCGAAACGTTTTATTGCATCTGCACCAACTGAAGTAAAGCGAGAATCCGTAGAAGCCGGAAAAGGTCCACCATGTTGCATGGCTTGGCATACTTCTACTCCTGTTGGAACACCATTCATGATTAACCTTCCGCATTTGGATTTTACAACTTCAACAATCGCCTCATTTACCGATAACTCATTTACGCTGGCAATCAAGGTAGATGTTAATTGACCCTCCATGATTTCAGCAACCCTTTTCATCTCTGCATAGTCGTTACAAACCACTACAATAGAAAAGGGTCCAAACACTTCTTCCCTTAGTGTAGGGTTATCTAAGAAATTGGATGCTGTAACAGTAACAACAATTGGTTGTGCATTGTCTTTACTTAATGCTTGCACACTTGCCACATTCAATTTCACCCCTTTTTGCGTTATTGCCCGCTTTGCCTTTTTTTCATATGCTTGTGCAATACCTGAATGAAGCATTTTTCCTGTTGATGTTGCGGAAATTCTTTCAGCTAATTTTTCAGCAAATTGGTTTAAAGCTACTGAGTCTACTCCCACAATAACTCCCGGATTGGTACAGAATTGTCCTACACCTAATGTAATGGAGTCTGCCAGCATATTAGCATATCCATTTGGATCTCTCGACAATTCATCATGAAACAAATAAACCGGATTTACACTACCCATTTCTGCAAATACAGGTATAGGTTCTTTGCGTTGATTGGCCCAATTGAATAGTGCCATTCCTCCAGAAAATGAACCTGTAAAACCAACTGCTTTTGTGTATTCATTTTTCACCAATGCTTCACCTACTGCAAATGAGGCACCATGTAAGTGTATGAAGATATCTTTAGGCATACCCAGTGAAGCAATTGCCTTATCTATAGCTCTTGCTACCAAACTTGAAGTTTCCGGATGTGCAGGATGTGCTTTCACCACCACAGAACAACCAGCTGCTAACGCAGAAGCAGTGTCGCCACCAGCAGTGGAATATGCATAAGGAAAATTACTTGAACCAAATACAACTACTGGACCAAGTGGCACAAGCATTTTTCTAATATCAGGTCGTGGCGGAGTTTTATCAGGTATTGGCAAACAGATTCTAGCCTCTAACCAATCCCCTTTTTCACAAGCATCTGCATAACTGTTAAGCTGGTAAATGGTTCTTCCTCGCTCACCTTTCAACCTAGCTTCAGGAAGGTTGGTTTCACGCATTGTAGTTTGAATCAATTCATCACCCAAGGCTTCTATTTCTTTTGCGATAGTTCGCATCAACAAAGCACGTTGTTTAATTGAGTATTTCTTGTAAGATTGAAAAGCAGTGCAAGAGCGATGCAGGGCATCGTTCACTTCGTTTAAGGTAGCATCTTTGAACATGGAAAGTGTTTGGGTACTTATTAATAAAATTGAATTAAAGTGCAGGTCTTGTTGCGATTCCGTTTTGAATGATTTTTAAAATGCGTTCACGCTCTGTTCCCTCCAGTGGCAAACGAGGTGCACGAACATGTTCTGATCCAATTCCAGTTTGCGTCGCAGCAAGTTTGATGTACTGCACCAACTTGGGATGAATATCCAGTTCAAGCAATGGCATAAACCACCTGTATATCTTAATAGCTTCATCCAGTTTACCAGCTTTGACCAAATTATACATAACCACAGTTTCTTTTGGAAAAGCATCTACCAGCCCTGCCACCAATCCATCTGCGCCGAGTGCAAGTTCTTCAACAGTTAATGTATCAACACCACAAAGAATGGCAAATCTATCATTGAATCTGTTTTTCAACCTGGTCACATTTGTAACATCACGTGTAGATTCTTTCAAAGCATTGATGTTGGGGACTTCAGCAAGTTCAGCGAACATATCTAATGTTACTTCGATTTTATAATCAACTGGATTGTTATATATCATGACTGGTAAGTCCATGCTCGTTGCCACAGCTTTAAAGAAAGTAACCGTTTCTCTGTCGTCAGATTTATACCGCATGGGAGGCAATAACATTAGACCACTTGCTCCCCATTCTTTTGCTAATCGAGCTTGTCGAACAGCTTCCTTGGTTGAGACTTCTGCTATGTTCATAATGACAGGCAACTTCCCATTGAGATAGTTTACAGAAAACTTTACCAGTGCTTCTTTTTCTTCAAGTGTAATCGTACTCGCTTCACCCAAAGAACCACCAATGATAATTCCACTTACCCCGGCATCAACCTGCGCCTTTAAATTAATTTCATAAATGTGAAGATCCAATTCATCGTGTTCATTAAAAGGAGTAAGTAAAGCAGGGAAAACGCCTTTCCATTCAAAAGAAGCCATAGTTGTTGTTTTTTTCAAACTTAATAAAAATACAGCAGTCTCAATACAGTTTATAACCATTCATATAAATGAATACTAAAATCTTTTCATAGCCTAAATAAGTAATTATCTTTATTCTTCATATAGTCCAGGTTACATTGACAGAACAGGAACTCATTTATCGCTTAAAAGAAGGAGACGGAATTGCCTTTAAATACTTGGTTGAGACCAGACAAGCTTTGGTATACAACACAGTACTAGGGTTTTTGCAAAGCACGGAAGATGCAGAAGATGTAACTCAGGATGTTTTTATCAAAATATTTGAATCTATTCAGCAATTTAAGGGAGAGTCAGCACTTTCAACCTGGGTCTACAGAGTAGCAGTAACGAGTGCTTTAGAGTTCATTAGGAGAAAAAAAAGAAAAAAAAGGTTTGGCTTCCTAAGCCCAATTTTGGGAGAAGACAATGAACCTACACTCGATTTACCAGATTTCCATCACCCCGGTGTACAACTGGATAACAAGGAAAAAGCTGCATTTTTATTCAAGGCTATCAAAGAACTACCTGAAAATCAACAAATTGCATTTATCCTAAACAAGGTAGAAGGCCTAAGTTATCAGGAAGTAGCTGAAATCATGAAAACTAGTCTATCTGCAGTTGAATCTTTGCTGCACAGGGCCAAAACAAACCTCAAGGATTTCCTAAAAAAAAGAAACAACTTAAATGAGTAGCGCAATAACCTTCATAAAAAAACATCTAAATTAGAGTATAGACATGAAAGCTAAATTTACATCAGAAGAAATAATCAATAGTCTGGACGGCATCCAACGTGCTGAACCAGCACCATTCTTCTACACTAGAGTGCATGCCAAACTGCTTGAAAACCAAAATAATCCGGTTTTAAGCGTGTTCAAATTAATTACCAGACCAGCTTTCGTTATGACAGTTGTCTTGCTAATTGTATTAGTAAATGGCTACATCATGTACAACCGTAATTTGCTTCAGCAGAGCCAAGATGAAATGAGTCAAACTATTGCTGCTGAGTACGGAAGACAAAGCACTATCAATCCTTACGAACTAAACGAAACACCATAATGAGTCAGACTAAATACAAATGGATGGTCTTTTTGGTGTTCATATTACTATTGAGCAATATGGTACTTGCCTTTTTCCTATTTTTTGCCAACGATAAGAAATCAAAGAAAAAGGAAAATGGCGAGGATTGGGCCATGAAAATTTACAATGAGATTGGATTGGACTCAACGCAAATTGTTATTTTCAAAAAGGAAAAAGATGTGTTTTTTGAAACAATGCGTCCAGTTTGGA
Organism: uncultured Sphingobacterium sp.; assembly: GCA_964508355.1. GTDB lineage: Bacteria > Bacteroidota > Bacteroidia > Chitinophagales > Chitinophagaceae > Pollutibacter. The sequence continues at coordinate 15,342 of CAZDTN010000022.1, read as the reverse complement.
ATGAAAACAGACAAGCAAAAGAAAATCTGTACAAGAAATTAGCGTCCAATAGTTCAGACTCTTCCGTTTTACAGCTTTTATCACAAATAGAAAGAACAAATCATTATTCAGACTCATTTACGTTTACACACTTCGTAAAATTGAGATCAATGTGTACACCAGAGCAACAAGTGAGATTCGATACCATCATACCTAAATTGGTATTAAAGCAAAGAAACAGAAGATAGTTATTGTCGATTTACTTGTTTAATTGCTTGCTCAACCAAAGGTTCTAATACTTTATATCCTTCTACAGTTGGATGTACCCCATCATTTGCATAGATTGCTTTCATACCTTTTTGATCATCGACTAAATAGGAATATAAATCCAGATACAACACACCTTCCTTCATTGCATATTCCTTAAGGTCCGTATTCAGAGCAATTACTTTATCAGCAGGCTGCAGAGCAGGTCGCCAAACAAATTTATTAGCAGGAAGTACAGAGCAAAGCACGACTTTAATTTTGTTTGCTATGGCCAGTTGAACAATTGACTTAATGTTGTTCAAAGTTTTTTGCTGATCATAAGGACCCGCATTTTCGGCGATATCATTGATTCCTGCTTTCAGGACCAATACATCAGGATGTAATTGAGCAACATCTTCCTGAAACCGCAACAGCATCTGAGCAGTTACTTGACCACTTATTCCACGATTAAAAAAAGACTTGTCTTTGAAGAATTCAGGTCTTGCTACTGACCAACCTTCAAAAATAGAATTTCCCAAAAAGACAACCCTAACTTCCCCTTTTTGCTTTGGCTGTGCTTCGTTGTTTTGTTTTACATACTTCTGAAAATTTGCCCAGTCGATCCAACCTTGATCAATTTTATTTTGTGAAGACACTGATAAACATATTGAGTTAAATAAAATAATTCCAACAAATAGATGATTAATTTTCATGATGATTATTTTGGTTGCATACGCAAGGAGGCATCTATACGAATAGTCTCTCCATTGATGTATTGATTTTCGATGATGTGCCAAACTAATTTTGCAAACTCTATTGGCTTACCTAATCTTTTTGGATTTGGAATATTTGCAGCTAAAGATATTTGTGCTTCATGGGGTAAACCGTCTACTAAAGGGGTATGAAAAACGCCTGGCGCAATAGCATTTACTCTTATCCCAAAAGCGGCAAACTCTCTAGCCGCTGGGAGTGTCATTCCTACAATACCTGCTTTTGAAGCAGCGTAGGCCGTTTGACCAATTTGGCCTTCGAAGGCAGCTATAGAAGCTGTGGAAATAATTACTCCTCTTTGCCCTTCTTCATCTGGAGGCAATGCATTCATTTTTTCTGCTGCAAGGCGCAACATATTAAAAGAACCAACTAGGTTAATATTGATTAGTTTTTGAAAAAAATCAAGTGGCATTAATCCCTGTTTTCCAATAATTTTTGATGGAGTTGCAATACCGGCACAATTGACCAAGACACTGGGTAATCCAAGTTCCACTTCTAGACGATTAAAAAATTCAGATGCTTGAGAAGCATTGGTGACATCAAGCTGATATGCTACAGCACCAATAGATGTAGCATAATCATTTATTTTTTTTTCATCGATATCCACTATGGCAACTCGCATTCCTTTCTCAACTAAATAGCGAGCAGTTGCTGCACCTAAGCCGGATGCTCCACCAGTCACAACAGCCACTTTGTTCTCAAATTGCATAAGCAGTAGAATTTGGAGTTCAAATTAACACAAATCAACTATCCGTACAATTCAAAATGGATAGCATCTTTTGCAATTCCTAAGCCTTGAATTTTTTGACGAGCATCAGTAATCATATCTTTCCAGCCGCAAAGAAAAAATTGAGGATTGTCCTTAGGCTCTTGCATCAATTGCTGGTACACACCATGCACATACCCAATACAAAGTCCTTCTGCCACTTGTTCCTCTCTTGAAAAAGTTGGAAAGTAGTGAAACCCGGGAAGCTTAAGTTTTAAATCCATCATTTCATCAAGGTATAAGGCATCTGGACATTTCCTGGTTCCATAAATCAAATAGATTTCTTTATGTGGGATATTATTATGGTGAATGTGTTGTAGCATTGATCTAAACGGTGCGATTCCTGTCCCGGTACAAATCATAAATAGATCCGTAGTAATTGGATCTGGTAATACAAAATGTCCTTGGGGCCCTCTTACTGGAAATGTAGTGCCGACTTTTGCTTCATGAAAAAGATAATTTGTTCCTAACCCTCCATCCATCAATACAATGATTAATTCTACTACATTCGAATGATCAGGTGCAGATGCAATAGAATAACTTCTCCATCTTTTGTTTGGCTGTTCGTGAATAGGTAGATCCAGTGTGATGAATTGTCCAGGCACAAATTCAAATTGCACAACTTCATCAATTCTGATCCAAAACCGTTTAGTTGAGGCAGTCTCATTTTCGATTCTAATAATCTGGCCATTGCGCCAAGGTTGTGCAGCCATATGAATTGAATTGGTGAAAGGGAAGTAATCTTAGCATAATTTACCCTTTTTTGGGGAGACAACCAATACAGAACAAAATTCGATTGATAATATGAAAAAAGGTCTCCTATTTGAGACCTTTTGTAGCGGGATCGGGAGTTGAACCCGAGACCTTTGGGTTATGAATCCAACGCTCTAACCACCTGAGCTACCCCGCCTTACTGCTTAAGGGTTGCAAAAATAAAGATAAACGGGATGAAAACAAAATTGACTAAACGCAATAAAAAATGATTTAAATCATGTAAATCATCAATTTTTATCATTTTTAAATATTTTTAGAAGGGAAATCTTTGTCGCTCAATGCCTGTTTAGCGCATACCGTTATTTTCTGATTAGTAGGGTAACCTGTTTATTAAACCAATTAAACCCTACGTTATGACCCGAATCACGTCCTATTGCCAAACTTGTACTGTAAAGAATTGCATCATGCTTAAATCTTTTGGTCCAGACCAGTTGCATGTATACAAGCCCTACAAACATCATTATGAATTCAAAAAAGGTGAATTGATTTTCAAAGAAGGAGATGAAATCAATGGGCTTTACTTTGTGCAGTCCGGTGTTATTAAACTTGAGATGAATGCAGACAAGCAACGTCCATTTATTTTAAGGCTAATTGGTCCAGGTCAGACTATGGGACATCGCTTTCTTAGCTATACTGGATTGCAGCCATATAGTGCAACAGCCATAGAGGATACAAGAGTTTGTTTTATTGAACTAGGATTCTTCAAAAGTTTGATGCAGAAAAATGAAAACTTACAAGAAGAACTCAGAAAAATTTTCTTGAAAGAAATCAGAACAACTGAAGTCAAATTATTACAAATAGCGCAACAAACAGTTCGTGAGAAAGTTGCTGGTATTTTAGTCCACCTGGCAGAAACCTATAACTACAAGCAAATTGGAATGGGCATTAAAGTGCATATCGATAGACAAGAGATGGCTGATTTGGCAGGAACAACCAAAGAGCAGGTGTCCAGAATACTTGCTGATTTCGACCAAGAACAATTGATCAGGTTCAGAGCAAAGCACTTTAAGTTCATGGCAGTGGACAAACTTCGTCAGATTGCAGAAAAACACGCAGAACCAACTCGTGTTCCTGAGCATATTGAAGCTTAAAAATGTCTATTTGCATTGCTTTATTAACCGTCTCGTCGTACCTTTGCAGCCGTAAACCACAACATTATGGCAGCAAAAATAAAAGTACACCATCCTGTAGTTGAACTTGATGGTGATGAAATGACCAGAATTATCTGGAAATTCATCAAAGACAAATTGATTCTACCCTACTTAGAACTTGATATCAAATATTATGATCTCGGTGTTGAATACAGAGATCAAACAAATGATCAGGTTACTATTGATGCAGCAAATGCCATCAAACAATATGGTGTGGGCATAAAGTGTGCGACTATAACTCCTGATGAAGCGCGCGTAAAAGAATTTAACCTCAAGCAAATGTGGAAGAGCCCGAATGGCACTATCCGCAATATTCTTGACGGAACAGTTTTTCGTGAGCCGATTGTAATTAAAAATATCCCCCGCTTGGTTTCAAATTGGGATAGTCCAATTATTGTTGGTCGACATGCATTTGGTGATCAATACCGCGCAACAGATTTTGTAGTACCAGGAAAAGGTAAGCTAACTGTAAAATTTGAAGGCGAGGACGGTCAGGTCATTGAACATGAAGTCTACCAATTCAAAGGAGCAGGCGTTGCCATGAGCATGTACAATACAGACGAAAGCATCATGGGCTTTGCGAGAAGCTGTTTCAATATGGCACTGCAAAAAGGCTGGCCATTATACATGAGCACTAAGAATACCATTTTGAAAAAGTACGATGGTCGCTTTAAAGATATTTTTGAAGAAATTTATCAAAACGAATTTAAAACTGCTTTTGAAGCAGCTGGCATCACCTATGAGCACAGACTTATTGATGACATGGTAGCAAGTGCTTTAAAATGGAATGGAAAATTTGTATGGGCCTGTAAAAATTATGACGGCGACGTTCAGAGTGATACCGTTGCTCAAGGATTTGGTTCTCTTGGATTGATGACATCGGTATTGGTAACACCAGACGGAAAAACCATGGAATCTGAAGCAGCACATGGAACTGTTACTAGACACTACCGCGATCACCAAAAAGGCAAACCAACAAGTACTAACCCTATTGCCTCCATTTTTGCATGGACAAGAGGTCTTGCCTTCAGGGGTAAACTAGATGAAAACCAAGCCCTCATTGATTTTGCCAATGCGCTTGAAGCTGTTTGTATCGAAACAGTCGAAGAAGGAAAAATGACTAAAGACTTAGCGGTTTGTATTCATGGCAATAAAGTGAATCACGGAGAGCATTATCTGTTTACTGAAGAATTCTTAGATGCCATTGACGCAAACCTGAAAAAGAAAATGGGAATCTAATTTTCAAACAAGTTTATATAAAAAAGAGTCCAAGACTGGACTCTTTTTTATTTTTAATCATGCCACATTCTTTTCCACATTCGCTTTGCTGCTTCCCAGTTGAACTTAGCAAACCTACCCCGCTGAACAATTAAATCATTATCATCGGGATGAGAAAAATAATAATGAAATGCAAATTTGCTATTGGGATCTTCCCACCCATTTGTCTGCCCAAATCTCAAATCATTGAACACTAAGGTATCAGACCATTGCTCAACTGTATAATAACCCTGTGAAAATGTTTTTAATTCCATGACTTCTCTATGGTCATGTATTGGATTCAATAAATACTCATTTTTAGGGAAAAAGGTAAAATCAGTTTTGCCCGACGTATCCAATATAGATCGATAACCTATATTATACCCGGCACTGTCTTCAATTGCGACAAACCACAAAACATTATTAAGGAGTGTAGGGGTAGTAAAATACCTAGCAGACTTATTTTCAGTAGCTGCTATTTCTTTTTTGACCTGTTTATCAATCTGAAACTTATTGAACAGAGCAAATATTAAATAAACAAAAGAAGATATCAAGCCTACCCTTGCCCATTTTAACCGATAACGATGCTGATTACCTGCAAAGAGTAGTAAGCAGAAGGATATCAAAGCAACAATTGTAAACAATGGATCAGCTACATAGAGCACATTAAATGAAATACGATCAGCAATAAATGGTTCAAACCAACCAATACCATAATTATTCATGGCGTCCAGGAACAAATGACATCCTATTTCAATAAGAAAAAACCAAAACCATTTCCTAAGTGATATAGGTTCTGCTTTGTGCCATCTTGCTGCGATGAGTGCTAAAAAAAAGCTGCTGATAATTGCAAAAATAAAAGAATGTGTGATGCCCCTATGCGCCAGTAATTCTGTTGAAACTGGCATCCACATTCCAGCTATGAAATCAATATCAGGAACACTTTGTGCCAATGCACCCCACAATATTGCTTTTCGACCAGCTTGCTTATCTAGGATTAACTCCCCTATACAGGCGCCTAAAACTATATGAGTAATTGAATCCATGATATCATTTGAATCAACAATACTAAGTTATTCAAATGTCAGTTTAAAAAAGATATCAAACATCAACAATTACATCATTCTGATTTCTCTGCCACCACCCATACCTGGTGCAGTTGCTGGTTGTTTACCAGAATATTTATTGAACCTGTAAATGAAGCTCATCATGAAATACCTTGTCAAACGATTTACCCTTGTATCAATAATGTTGTTACCATTTACTGTTCTGGCAATAGCTTGATTTTGTTTAAAAATATCAAAACCAGACAACCTTAGAATTCCATTTTTCTTTTTGAATAATGTTTTCTCCAGTGATGCATTCAACAACACGATATTTTGATTGACAGAAGAAGACAGACCTTGGTTAATGATATATTCCAAATCATGTCTAAAGACGATGCCTCCCGGAATATCAATCCGTGAATTACTGGTCAGCGTCCAGCTGGTATAATTTACGTTGGGTTGACCTGGTAAAGAATAGCGTACCCTATTCAAACCATAACGACCACCAAAATCAATTTCCAGCCAATCTTTCCAGTTAAACTCATATTTCAGCCCTTGTGAGAGCAGTAAATTTTTTGCAACATTACGCTGTGAATCAATCAATGTTATGTTATTGTTGTAGGCAATAACACCATTTGCTGAAATAATATGCGTCCTGTTGTTCCAAGGTTTACTAAAATTGTAAAAACCACTGACCGCATAGTTTCCGTCTACATTTTCATAAGAGGTTAACTGAGCACCATTCAATCCCAAACGTTTTGTGTTGTTTACAATCTGGTTGTTTACAAAATTGTAGTTTACCCCTACGAAAAAGGTTTGTCCAGTTAAGAAGTTCAAGTTATTGAAAGACATGCTAAACACATGCGCTTGCTCAGGTTTCAATTCAGGATTACCCTTAGTTTGATACTGAGGATTAGATACATCTGTTACAGGCTGTAATTGCGTAAATGAAGGCTGACGCGCATTTCCATTATAGAAGAACCTCAATGTTTTGTTTCTAGTGAAGTTGTATGCGAAATTGGCAGACGGAAGTAAGTTCAAGCGTTTGATTGGCGCATATACAGTCTCTCCTACACTATTGAAAGTCTTTCCGCGTTGATCAACAGGTTGTGCGCTTGCACCAATTGAATAATTATATTTCTTTTTGACAGTTCTTAGGTTTGCTCCTATGCGTTGATTAATGAAATCATTTTCAAATTCATTACTCAGCGGATCTGAGAAAATATAGTTGCCGGTCAAGGTATCCAATAAAGAAGTATTTCGATCATTCCGGGTATAAAATCTGGAATACGCATATATGAAATCCAGGTACCTGTCTTTCATGATCGGTTCAGAATAATTCAAGCGGATGCTATAGTTATTTGATTTGTTATCGGTAACAATTTGCTGATCAAGCAACACAGCAGAGAGAATCGGGAAATAGTTATTCGTTATATTAATTTTTTCTGCTTCCCCATCAGTGGTGTTAAGTCCCCCACCAATGTTCACTGAAAGATTTCTTCCTCGCTTCTTAAACTTGTGGTTGAAAATAAGACTACCGTTAAAATTAGGAGACCTTGAATAAGAGGTATCATCATTAGTACCATTGCTTGTTATGTCAATATCATTTCTCAAATAACCAAAATCTGAACCAGATTTACTATCGTTATTTCTAACGGTAAACTCAGGTATAAACTTGATATAGTTGAAAGAGTCTATATTCCATTCTATGTTTATAGAAGCTCTATGGTTTCTTGAATTACTGAGAGATTGTGTTTGTTGCGTGTTCAAAAACTTGGTACTCTCAAAGAAGTTCTGTGAAGCAACATCCCTAAGTACATTGGTTTCTCTTTCGGAATAACTATAATTACCGTAAATCGATCCCTTCTTATCATTAAAGTCATTCCTAAAATTCATACCCACTGAATTACTTACACGTAAGCCCTCTTCTCCACCAATGCCACTCTGGTTGTTTCCACCAATGTTAACCTGGAAGCCCCGGTTACCGCCACCTCCTCCACCACCACCGAAATTACCTCCACCGGAATTACTTCCTCCATCAAAATTAAAAGTGCTGGTATTGTTGTTATTGGCACCGCCAAAAACCGATAACTGTGTATTGTTATTGAAGACGTTTACATTGGCTGTACCGGCATACCTATCATCTGTACCTGCACCAACAACTGTTCTTGTAAAGACACCTTTGTTTCGATCTTTTTTTAATTGAAGGTTGATAATCTTGTCTGGTTCTCCATCTTTAATACCGGAAATATTGGCCAAATCACCGTAATCATCAATTACCTGCACCTTATCAATCATGTCTGCAGACAATTGCTGGGTTGCCGCCTTGGGATCATTACTGAAAAAATCTTTTCCATTCACTCGGACCCTTGAAACTGTTTTTCCCTGAGCGGTAATATTTCCATTTTTATCGACTTCAATACCTGGCATCTTTTTCAACAGATCTTCAACCATGGCATTCGGTTTCAGCCTAAATGAATCTGCTTTATATTCGACGGTATCCTCTTTAACGATGATCGGTGGAGTGCTTATGACAATTTCCTGAAGATTGCTGTACTCCGGAAGTAATTTGATGGAGTCCAGTTTCAAAACTTCCTCGCCTTCTGGAATAGTATAAGCCTTGAGCTTTGTACCGTATCCAAGACTAGAAATCGACAAAACAAATTTGCGTTGTGGAATCCCTTTAATTAAGAAGAAACCGACATTATTGGACAAGGTTTTTATGGTGTCTTTTCCACCAGCAATATATACCCCAACTGTTGCCCTTGCTATTGGATTACCCAATGTATCAATCAGCCGACCATTGACCTGAAAGCCTTCTTGTGTAAACCCTTCAAAACCAATACATAATACACTAAAAAACAAGAAAATTATTCTTTTCATACGCTTAAAATCGGTAATTGGACGGCAAAGTTAGTCAAATGCTTTCGGTCTCAAACAAAGAATAGGATAAGCGGTTCACTTGCCTGACCATCTGGCAGCGATTTCTGGGGATTTTAAGCATAAATGAGTTAATTTTGACCCCTTAGCAAGAACCGAAGCACATGTTTAAATTTTTGTCAGGATTATTTGGAGGAAGCAAGTCAGAAAAAGACGTAAATGCGATTAGACCATTAGTTGAAATTATCAATAAACACTTTCAGTCTTATCAATCCTTAAGTAACGATCAGTTAAGAGGAAAAACAGCTGAATTCAAGGCTCGTATTAAGGATCACCTGTTAGAAATTGACAATAACATCAAATCGCTTAATGAACAGGCCGAACAACTGCCTGTGGAAGACATTATTGGTCGCGATGATCTGTACAAAGCAATAGATGAACTAAAAAAGAAGCGGAATCAGCAAATCGAGGAAATTCTTGAAAAAATATTACCTGAAGCCTTTGCTGTTGTGAAGGAAGCGGGACGCAGGTTTAAGGAAAATGAAACGCTAATTTCTACTGCTACTGATTTAGATCGTGAACTGGGTGTAAAAAAGGACTATGTAACCATCAACGGAGATCAATCCGTTTTCCAAACCAGTTGGATGGCGGCAGGCAGCATGGTAAACTGGAATATGGTGCATTATGATGTTCAGCTGATAGGTGGTACAGTATTGCACCAAGGAAAAATTGCTGAAATGGCAACAGGGGAAGGAAAGACCCTGGTATCAACACTTCCAGCCTACTTGAATGCATTGGCAGGAGAAGGTGTTCACATTGTTACCGTTAATGATTACCTGGCCAAAAGAGACTCCGAGTGGAATGGAACACTATTTGAATGGCTTGGTTTATCAGTGGATTGTATTGATAAACACCAACCCCATTCTGATGCAAGAAGGAAAGCATATTGGGCTGATATTACTTACGGAACCAATAATGAGTTTGGATTTGATTACTTGAGGGATAACATGGTGCATTCACCTGATGAAATGGTACAACGCAGTCACCATTTTGCCATGGTTGATGAAGTGGATAGCGTATTGATTGATGATGCAAGAACACCATTAATCATATCCGGACCAGTTGCGAAGGGTGACGATCAGCAATTTCATTTGCACAAGCCTCGTATTCAACAATTGGTAGAGGTACAAAAGCAAGTCGTAACCAAATCTATACAAGAAGCAAAAAAATTAATTGCTGAAGGAAAAGATGGACCACAAGACGGCGGTATACACTTGATGCGCGCTTTCAGAGGTCTACCAAAGAATACTGCATTGATCAAATACCTCAGTGAACCAGGCATAAAAGTAAAGTTGCAAAAAGCGGAAAATTATTTCTTGTCTGAGCAGCAAAAACACATGCCAGAGGTTGATGAAGAATTGTATTTCCATATAGACGAAAAAAACAATTCAGTGGAGTTGACCGACAAAGGACTTCATTATATCACCAAGAGTGGAGAAGATCCAAACTTCTTCTTACTTCCTGATTTATCAGTTGCATTAGCAGAAATCGAAAAAAGCGAAGCCCCTGCAGAAGAAAAAATCAGCCAAAAAGAAAACTTGCTGCAAGAGTATTCTTTAAAAGCAGACAGAATACATACCATTCAACAATTGCTAAAAGCATATACGCTTTTTGAAAAAGATGTTGAATATGTGGTAATAGACGGACTTGTAAAAATTGTAGATGAGCAGACAGGTCGTATTATGGAAGGTCGTCGATACAGCGATGGACTCCACCAAGCCATTGAAGCCAAAGAAAATGTAAAAATTGAGGCAGCTACGCAAACTTATGCAACTGTCACTTTGCAGAATTATTTCAGGATGTACCACAAACTTGCAGGTATGACAGGTACTGCAGAAACTGAAGCAGCAGAGTTATGGAATATTTACAAGTTAGACGTGGTGAGTATCCCAACAAATTTATCATTGGTTAGAAAAGATCAGGAGGACCTGGTATTTAAAACAAAGCGTGAAAAGTTCAAAGCTGTTATTGATGAGATTGAATCGTTGAGAAATGCTGGAAGACCTGTTCTGGTGGGAACAACTTCTGTTGAAGTTTCTGAACTATTAGGTAGGATGTTGCAGCAGAAAAAAATTCCACACAATGTATTGAATGCTAAACAACATGCCCGGGAAGCACAAGTGGTAGCTGAAGCTGGTTTAGCTGGAAATGTAACCATAGCAACCAATATGGCTGGTCGAGGTACGGATATCAAACTTGGTCCTGGGGTCAAAGAATCTGGTGGTTTAGCCATCATCGGAACTGAACGTCATGAGAGCAGACGCGTTGATAGACAATTACGCGGTCGTGCTGGCCGACAAGGAGATCCAGGTTCATCACAGTTTTATGTCTCACTGGAAGATGATCTTATGCGCATGTTCGGTAGTGATAGAATTGCTTCTTTGATGGACAGAATGGGCTATAAAGAAGGTGAAGTGATTCAGCACAGCATGATCACCAAGAGTATTGAAAGAGCACAAAAAAAGGTTGAGGAAAACAACTTTGGTATAAGAAAAAGATTACTGGAATATGATGATGTAATGAATAAGCAGCGTAATGTGATCTATGGCAAGAGACAACATGCCCTCTTTGGAGAACGTTTGGCGCTTGACTTGGATAATGCCTTCTATGCTGTTGCTACAAACATCATTAATCAGTATGCAGGAACAACAGATTACGATGGATTTAAGTTATCTGCTATCATGCACTTTAGTATTGATACCCAGATTCAAAAAGAAGAATTAGAAAAAGGCGATATCAACACACTTTCAGATAAACTATACAAAGAAGCCATAGAACATTACAATAGCAGAAAAGCTGGATTAGCCAAACAATCACTTCCTGTTTTTCAAAATGTAAAAATGACTCAAGGCAGTCACATTGTAAATGTGATTGTACCACTCACCGATGGAAAGAAACAGCTGAATGTCTTGGCCAATCTCGACAAAGCGATTTCTACCAAAGGAATGGATTTGGTGGCATCTCTGGAAAAAACAATCACATTGGCGATTATTGACGACAGCTGGAAAGAGCACTTGAGGAGTATGGATGATTTAAAGCAAAGTGTACAGACTGCAGTATATGAGCAAAAAGATCCATTGGTTATTTATAAACAAACTGCCTTCCAATTGTTCTCCAATATGGATGCAGAAGTAAATAAAGAAATTGTTTCTTTCCTCTGCCATGCAGCTTTGCCGGTTGATAGTGGCGCTTCAAATCTCAGAGAAGGTCGCGCTCAAAGAACCGACATGAGCAAAATGAAAGTGCGCAAGGAAGAATTGAGAGAGGAAGGACCAGAATTGATGGATGCTGAAAATCAGTATCATGACCCTTCACAGACAACAAAAACTGAGCCAGTGAGGGTTGGACCAAAAGTAGGCAGAAACGATCCATGTCCTTGTGGTAGTGGAAAGAAATTCAAAGCTTGTCACGGACGTGATCAAGAATAAAATCAAGTAGCATGCAAATGCGCACTTCAATTTTACTGATGTTCTTTGCTTCACTAATGTTAAGCAACCTGCCTGCATGGTCGCAGTTTGGGAAAAGTGCACATGTGATCCGAGACCCCAGAGTTGATGTCTTAGTGGACAAGCAAATTGAACTAAATGGTGAAGCCATCAAAGGCAGAACCATAACAACACAAGGGTTTCGGTTATTGATGGTCACTACCAACAAAAGAGATCTTGCGCTAGACATCAAATCCAAATTGATGAAAAACTATCCTGATCAAAAAACTTATCTCTTTTATCAATCACCCAATTTTAAAGTCCAGTTTGGTAATTTCAAAACTTACAAAGATGCTGAAAAAGCCAAAAGTGAAATGGAGCCGACATTTGGGAAAGAGATGATTATTGTACCGTCCAAAATTGAAGTAAGAGGAGAAAAGGAGCTAGACTACAACCAATAAATTTTGCTATGATTCAAGAAACAATAAAATCATTGGCCTCTACCTATTTCGAAGAATACAGATCAATTAGACACCATCTGCATGCTCATCCTGAATTGAGTTTTCAAGAATTTGAGACTTCAAAATTTGTACAAAACGAATTGAGTAAATTAGGTATTCCCTATACAGTGATGGGCACCACCGGAGTAATAGGAATTATACAGGGGAAACCATCTAATAGAATCATAGCACTTCGCGCTGATATGGATGCGCTACCCATTCATGAAGAAAACAAAGTACCCTATTGCTCTACAGTTGACGGTGTAATGCATGCATGTGGTCATGATGTGCATACAACTTGTTTATTGGGTGCAGCCAGAATACTCAACGAGTTAAAAGACCAGTGGGATGGAACGATTAAATTAATTTTTCAACCTGGTGAAGAAAAGAACCCAGGAGGAGCTAGTATACTTATTCAAGAGGGAGTATTAAAAAATCCCGCACCGCAAAGAATTTATGGACAACATGTGCATCCACAGTTAGCTGTGGGACGTATGAATTTTGCAGCTGGCAAAGTAATGGCAAGTGCAGATGAAATTTACATCACAGTTAAAGGAAAAGGTGGACATGCTGCGAAACCAAACTTGACTGCCGACACCATTTTAACTGCAGCACAAATTGTAAATGCATTGCAACAAGTAATCAGTCGAAATAATAATCCCCTATCCCCATCAGTACTATCTATATGCTCAATTCAAGGCGGATTTACCACAAATGTAATTCCATCGGAAGTCAAGATGATGGGAACCTTCAGGGCTATGGATGAAAAATGGAGATTTGAAGCACATGACCGCATTCGTGAGATTGTTGAACACACGGCAAAAGCCAATGGCGCTGAAGTAACATTAGAAATTAGCGTTGGTTATCCCTCAGTTATCAATGATGAAGCAACTAACGCTATGGGCAAGTCATTGGCCATTGAATTGATTGGTGAAGAAAATGTTGGAGAGGCAGAGATTAGTCTTGGAGCAGAAGATTTTGGGTATTACACACAGGAAATTCCTGGTTGTTTTTATAGACTTGGAACTGGAAATGTAAGTAAAGGAATTGTTTCAGGAGTACACACTCCTACTTTTGATATAGATGAAGAAGCAATTAAAATGGGTATCAGTATGATGGCCTTTTTAGGAGCAAGAGGTTAGTTTTAAAAATCAACGATTATGCAGAAAAAACAATTGAGAAGAGAGCAAGCATTAGAGTATCATGCAAAGGGAAGACCCGGTAAAATCGAAGTTATCCCTACCAAAGAAGCAAAAACACAGAGAGACCTTTCGTTGGCATATTCACCTGGTGTTGCAGAACCATGTAAGGAAATTTATGAAGACATCGAAAACGTGTACAAGTACACGGCTAAAGGAAACCTTGTAGCTGTTATCAGCAATGGAACAGCAGTACTTGGACTTGGCGATATCGGTCCTGAAGCTGGAAAACCGGTCATGGAAGGCAAGGGTGTTTTATTTAAAATATTTGCTGATATAGACGTGTTCGATATTGAAATCGATGAAAAAGACCCCGTGAAGTTTGTCGAGATTGTAAAAGCGCTTCAACCCACGTTTGGCGGTGTTAACCTTGAAGACATCAAAGCACCTGAATGTTTTTATATTGAAAAACGCCTCAAAGAGGAAATGAACATTCCTGTGATGCATGATGACCAACATGGAACTGCTATCATCAGTGCTGCAGCTTTGTTAAATGCATTAGAATTACAAGAGAAAAATATCGAAGACATTAAAATATTGGTAAATGGTGCAGGTGCTGCTGCAGTTGCTTGTATTGAACTATATGTCGCACTTGGCGCACAAAGAAAAAACGTTTGGATGTTCGATTCAAAGGGTTTAATTCACACCAAGCGAACTGACCTTGATGATAGAAAACAAAGTTTTGCAGTCGACCATAAAGACATCACATTAGAAGATGCCTTTGAAAATGCAGATGTTTTTATAGGGCTCAGCAAGGGTAATGTAGTAAGTAAGGAAATGGTGAAAAAAATGGCTCCAAAGCCAATTGTTTTTGCCATGGCAAATCCAGATCCCGAAATCAGTTGGGATGATGCAACATCAGTTAGAACTGATATCATCATGGCTACTGGCCGATCAGATTATCCTAACCAGGTAAACAACGTTTTGGGCTTCCCTTATATTTTTAGAGGAGCATTAGATGTTCGTGCAACACAGATTAATGAAGCCATGAAACTAGCTGCAGTAAAAGCATTGGCAGAACTAACCAGAAAACCTGTACCGGATATAGTGAACATGGCTTATAATGAGAGTTGTATTGCATTTGGCCCTAACTATATCATTCCGAAACCACTGGATCCACGATTGCTGAGTACTGTAGCTCCTGCTGTAGCAAAAGCAGCTATTGAAAGTGGCGTTGCCAAGAAGCCAATTACCAACTGGAGTGCTTATGAAATTGAACTCAATAAAAGATTAGGTATCGATAATCAATTGATTCGTGTACTTGGAAGTAAAGCAAGAAGAGATCCAA
>CAZDTN010000021.1:1560-20751 GCA_964508355.1 uncultured Sphingobacterium sp. | reverse complement strand
CGCTGGGTAAGCTCGATTGAGGCAATCGTCGGTGTCTACACGCCGTAAGTTGACATTATTTAATGTTGCCTTTCCCACCTCCTTTGCACCTCTTTCCCACTTAGGCACCATGCAAGGTTGCAGGTAAACAGTATCAGCACCCGCTTCTCTTAGCATTCTGGCTGTTTGTTCCACCGCAAGTGCAGCACCAGCAGAGCCTGATAAACGAGGGCCGACTTGTTTACACAAGTACCTAAGGTTACTGTACGCCTTACCATTCATAAAAATATCATCGGATATTTTTTTAATCATCAATGAATCTTGATTTACCTGTGCAACGCCATTTTTTATACTGAACAAAGCAGCAAAAACCAATAAATAAGTTTGTTTCATACCTATAGGAATTGTAATCATACTAAACTACTGATTTTTTGTGGCTTTGAAACAGGACCAATTATTCAATTGAACTTTATTATTGCTACTTTCGTTAATAGAATAACATGAAGATGAACATTGGGATTGTTTGCTACCCAACATTTGGTGGAAGTGGTGTGTTGGCCACAGAATTAGGTAAAGCTTTGGCTGATAAGGGCCATGGTATTCACTTCATTACCTATCAACAACCAGTCCGCTTGACAGGCTTCAGTGCGAACTTGTTTTTTCATGAAGTTAGGGTACCCACCTACCCATTATTCGACTTCCCACCCTACGAAACAGCATTGGCAAGCACGATGGTTGATGTGGTAAGAAATAATCATGTCGATGTGTTACATGTACACTATGCAATACCTCATGCTTCTGCAGCCTACATGGCCAAACAAATTCTAGCGCAAGAAGGGAGAGATATCCCTTTCATCACAACACTACATGGAACTGATATAACCTTGGTTGGTAGAGATAAAACTTATGCCCCTGTTGTAACGTTCTCCATCAATCAAAGTGATGCTATTACTGCAGTATCAGATAATCTCCGAACGGAAACACTTTCTAATTTTGACATCAACAGAGATATTCATGTGATTCACAATTTTGTGGATACCCAACGCTTTGCCAAAAAACCAATAGATGCATTTAGAAAGGTAATCGCGCCGCATGACGAAAAAATAATTCTTCATGCCTCTAATTTTAGAAAAGTTAAGAGAATTGCTGATGTGATTTATACATTTAATAAAGTTCAAAAAGAAATTCCTTCTAAATTATTACTTGTCGGAGATGGTCCTGAAAGGCCGGCAGCTGAAGAATTATGCAGATCACTTGGCATTTTTGAAAATACCCGTTTTGTTGGGAAACAACAGGATATGGAAGACATATATGCCATTGCAGATCTTTTTCTACTTCCATCTGAATATGAAAGTTTTGGACTGTCTGCACTAGAAGCTATGGCAGCGGGCTCTCCAGTTATAGCAACAGACGCAGGTGGCATACCTGAAATTGTAACACATGGCACCAATGGCTTCTTAAGCGAAATTGGTGATGTAGAAAGCATGAGCAGAAATGCAGTTACCCTGTTATTAAATCCCCCTTTACTGAAGCAATTTGGTAAGGCCGCCAAAGAACAGGCAGCAAAATTCGATATAGAAAACATTGTTCCTCAATATGAACAACTCTATAAAGATGTGCTAAGCAAATAAATTTATTTGCGCTTCAACCACAATTCAGGATTAACGAAACGCAATTCCTCGTTGACCATAAATACGATTTCCCCTTCACCATCAAAGTTTTCTCCTGCGCGACCAATCACTTGTCCCATTGATACTTTAGCCCCTTTTGAAACACTAACAGAGGACATGTTGAAGTATGTGGTGAAATATTTTCCATGTTTAATGGTCACTGTCTGACTTCCTGCAACATCATAAACTGTAGTGACTACTCCCTCAAATACCGCCTTTACAGATGCCCCACTTTCGGTCTGAATAGTAATACCGCCATTATCTTCCTCAATTTTGGTCCCTTCAATACGCTGACGTCCAAAACTGGATGTAATAGTTGCTTTATCTACTGGCCATGGTAAATTTCCTCTGTTATTTTCAAACCCTACAGATACCTTAGTTACTTCTGGCGTATTTTCTAATACGTTTGTTTTTCTAACTGGAGCAGCTGCTGGAGTTGATGCTGTCGCTGTTTTTGTTGGAGGAGTTGCTACGTTTGCAGCTGCAGCCTTTCTGGCATCCTCTTCTGCTTTTCTTTTTGCTGCTTCAATCTCACGTTTGATGATAGCCGCAATCGAATTTTGTAAACTTCGTTCCACTTTTCGCTTCGCAGCAACTTCTTTCTCAATTTCTTTTTCTCTTGCTTTAAGTTTAGTAACAAACTGATTTTTTTCTTTTTTCTCAGATTCTAATAATTCTTTTTGCTGGTTCTGCTCTTCAATAACCTTAGACTTCTCTTGTTTATTTTGGGTGAGCAAAGCAATACGATCACTCATTTCTTTTTGCGTTCTGTTAATATTATCAACCTGCTCATGTCGATACTTTCTATAACTCTTTAAATAAGTTGCCCGTTTAACCGCATCATTAAAACTGGTAGCCGTAAATATGAAATTCAACATGTCATAATTACTTCTATTCTTATAAGCATATTCTATAGTCTTAGAATATTGCTGCTTCAAGGTATCAAGTTGTTTTTGTAAACGGTATATCTCTCTGTTATTGTTAAAAATCGTGTTATCTATCAACCTCATTTCATCATTCAGATTATCAATAACAGCATAACGATTTCTTAATTTTCGTTCAAGCAATTTTAATTCTGATAAACTAGCTTTCTTGTCTTTGGAAATATCTGATTGTGCCTTTTGCAATGAAGCGATTTCTTGCTGAATTTCTCTGCGTTTTTTCTCTAGTTCTTCTTTTGTCTGTCCATTTAGAACCAAACAAAAGATAATTAAAATGAAACTAATTATGGTAGAGTAAATAGAATGCTTCACTTTCATTTTTTCCATCAATAAATATTCAAAATTTGATGCTTACAAAAAGTTAATTTATGACCTTATAGTTTTTAGGAATACTAAAAGGAAAGGGCAAAGACTTATCAAATTCAATCTGCTTGAAATCAAGTAAAATATCTAATTTATTTTTTTCTGATAAACTGATATTTCTAGCACTGGCAAACATCCATTTGCCAGCTGGCAAATAGGCAGCATAGGCTAGACTTGCAGTCCTGCTCCTTGTAAGATCTACATCATCCAATTTGCTAAACAATAAGTGTAAATCATTTTTACCCACAGTCAAATAATGCTTAAAAGAGCTCCCTAAAGTAGCCAGTGAAATTTTTTCCCCCTGGTCAGTATAGGAAACAATTGTGCGATCGAGGTAAACCGGATTTCCAATAATCAAATCTTCGAGTGTTGAATAATCAAATGGCACTTGTGTAATTGCCTGTAAATATGAAAGTGATTTTCGCTGAACAGTGCGATTTAACTTATCCATGATAGTCACACTATCTGGCGTAATGACTACTCTATAGGCTTCAATATTTAGTGCTGCTATGATGGAGACCCAAATAGCACTGTCTTTTTTCATTCTCAAAAATGCATTGAACTCGAGGTTTCTGTTCTTATCGTCCTTATACTCCACCTTCAATTTTGCTGAAAAAGACTTGAAATTAATCCGTTTTCTTTGGATGCTGTCAAATGTCGCTCTTACTGATTTTGCAGAATCAGATTCTGCAGGATTTATTACCACAACAGCACTATCTTTTTTTGCGATAACGGTTGTTATCTTTCGTGTTGATCTACAAGACAACATGAAAACAACTAGCACCATCATCAATATAAATACTCGCATGTTAATTTATTTAATACCAGTATGACCAAAGCCTCCTGCATTTCTTTCCGTAGTGCTAATAGTGCTGGTTAGTTCAAGATCAACTAGTTCTACTTTTTGAAAAACCATTTGAGCTATTCGATCGCCATGCTCAATGACTTGTGGGTCAGCTGACAAATTAATAAGTATAACCTTCAATTCTCCCCTATAATCTGCATCAATGGTTCCTGGCGAGTTTAAGCAAGTTAATCCTTGCTTAATGGCGAGTCCGCTTCTTGGCCTTACTTGTGCTTCATACCCCCCTGGAATTTCAAGAAAGATTCCTGTTGGAACCATCACTCTTTCCATAGGGGCCAAGGTCATAGGCGAAGTCAAATTGGCTCTAAGATCCATTCCAGATGAACCTGTTGTGGCATAAGCCGGAAGTGGATTATTGGAATTGTTGATGATCCTGACTTTCAATAGCAAAATTTTATACGCAAAAATACATTATTCAACCTTCCTCAACAATACATTCGCATAAGCCACCAATCCTTCTTCCCTTCCTACAAAGCCCATTTTTTCTGTTGTAGTTGCTTTAACAGAAACATCCTCTGGTGATAAAGCAACAATTTCAGCTATTGTTGCTTCCATTTGCTTCACATACGGTTTAATCTTTGGCGCTTCTAAACACAATGAACTATCAATATTAACTACCCTATACCCTTTTTCTGAAACAAGCTGATATGTATGTTTCAGTAACAGTTTACTATCTATACCCTTGTATGCGGGATCTGTATCCGGAAAATGCAATCCTATATCTCCAAGTGCCAATGCGCCAAGCATAGCATCACAAATTGCATGTAACAACACATCAGCATCACTATGACCTTTAGCACCTTTGTGATGAGGAATCAAAACACCACCTATCCAAAGATCACGGCCTTCAACAAGCTGATGAAAATCGATGCCAAAGCCAATTCTAAATGACATAATTTATTTTTTATAAAAATACTAAAAAAGAAAACGGCCCGAAGGCCGTCTAGTTTTTTATAATTGAAAATATAATTAATATTCATCCTGAAAGCCAAAATCAAAAATCAACGAAAACCTCATTGTATTTGAAAGTGGATTCCTGTTTACTCCAGAACCAGAAGGAATAATATAGGAAAAATTAAACCCAAGACTTGAAGTTTTAAATCCAGCACCTAATGAGAAAAACTGCCTATTGCCCTTTTTTTCATTTTCGTAAAAGTAACCTGCCCTTGCTGAAAATTTGTCAAGATAAGTAAACTCTCCACCCAATGAAACGGCATATTCCTGAAGCTCTTCAGCAAATCCACCTGGTGCATCTCCAAAAGACTTGAACCAACTTGGAACGACACCTTGGTTACGGTATTTGAACAAGTTAAGGCTATCTGACGAAAATTCACCTGTGAGGGCTGGAGGAGTTGGAACCATAAGCTTGTGGATGTCAACACCAAAAGACAACTTACTTACTTCATTTGATACCGTTGTATAAACTGCACCCAAAGTGAGATTTGCAGGCAAATAATCCTTTTCTGATGGAATATCTGTATATCCGATTTTTGCTCCTAAATTAGTTAATGCTAATCCCAATGACAATCCGCTTCCATCATCTGCAAGTGAATTGTAATAAAGACCAATATCACCAGCTACTGAATTACCTGGCTTATATGCTACACCACTGATTGACTGAGCGCCCGCCAAATTTGAGTTGATGTAACGAATTGCCACACCTAAACTCAATCTATCAGATAGAATACGTGAATAGCCTGCATCAATTGCAAATTCTCTTGGCCTAACTAAGTTTAAATTGTTTCCAAGGAAATCAGTAAACTGAATGTCTCCTAAACTAAAATATCTTAGAGATCCGGAAATAGCTTGCTTATCATCTAATTTGTAGTACCCTGCTAATGAAGCCAAATAAACATCATTCAGTCCCAGGTCTTTTAACCATGGTGTATAAGTAAGTCCTATACCAGATGTATTACTAGCAAATGCATATTTTGCAACATTATAAAATTGTGAATTTGCATCAGGTGAGGTCGCTACACCGAGATCTCCCATTCCACCAGCACGGGAATCTGGTGAAATTTTTAGAAATGGTACGGCAGAAGTCACTACATTAATAGGTGCGATATTATTTTGTGAAAATGCAAAATAGGTGAACCCGCAAAAGAATAAACTGGCTAGAAGTCTTTTTGTAACTCTTTTCATAGTAGCTATTTATGTTCAATAAAGGAAATTGGGTAGAATTGAGTCGATATAAACCAGTTTAATTTTGCTAAAATATGAAATTTACATTTAATGTAGCAGTAGCTTGATTGTTCTGGAGCTAATAACTCCAGATTTTGTTTTAAATGATATTCTTGCTAAATAAACTCCGGGGCTTAATTTTTGTCCTCCTTCATCTAAACCATCCCACCTAATCTGCATAGAACGTAGCCTTGTTTGCTTTATTGTTTGATTAAACTGCTTTACCTTTTTCCCTTGAATAGAATAAATATCCAAGTATACATTTGTCTCGGCAGTTGGCCCATTCATTAAAATGTTAAAAATGGTAGTGTTAGAAAATGGATTAGGGAAATTCTGAAAAACTTCTATCTCAATTTCCTTTTGTGCAGCCACAATGAAATTGATATTCGCTGTACTTGAATTATTAAAAACATCCCAGGCTTTTAACTCAATTTTATGAGAACCTTCCGATAGCGAAGGAAGTTGAATGCGGATTTCTCCAGCCTTATTTTGATCCAATTGAGGTTCAAAATAATCGTTCAATACCTGAGCGTTTGCATAGTCACCATCAATAACCATCTGTATATTATGCCCAATACCATAGCGACCAAGGTATATACCCGACTGATCCGCGAGCTTAACAATCAGCAATGAGGACTCTTTCACAGTCGATCCGTTAACAAACTGCTCATTATTTAAAAATAAATTAATAGCGGGACCAGCATTATCATTTGGAACCTGTCCCCCAAAACCTCCAGCAACAATTGATTCATCAACTCCCTGTGCATCTTTATTGCCATCTTCAGCATAATAACTGATTCGGGCTGTTCCAAAAGAAAGCCGAATATCGTTTGGCACAACAAATGAAACAGAAAACTTACCCGACTGAACACTGGCCTTTCCAAAATAAATCAGGTTATCATAGACTTTAAATTCTTTCACACTGCTTTGTGGATCATTAGCAAGCGTTCGATATTTAGTTGTTTGGTCATAAATACTTACATAAACGTTGCCATTAAAATCATTTGCGAGTGTTGCTGCTGGTGTTGTAACAATTCCTTCCAATGAATACTTATTCAATGCTTTGATGGTATCTACAACTGCACCCGACTGGGCATTACTAATACGGGCTGTTTTTACTTGATATTCAGGTGTCAATAATTTCATTGATGGATCACCTAATAATGCAAATTTTCTTGCGTTGATATAATCGCCAGATGAAGTAACTGTATTATTTTTTGAAGTTAACCAGGCATCTCCTATCGTAGGATAACGACCATTGCTTTGTTTTCTTAATAAGGATTTTAAGAAATTATTATTAATCAACTTATTGCTGGAAGCAAAGACTAATCTGGTTGTGGTCATCAACCCAATTGCACCATTTGTCCTTCCCATCAACAAATCTTCTCCTATTGAAAATTGCGCTGGATTATCGAATGGGGCAAAATCACAAGTAGCAGTCACAAATAATGGTAATCGATTTTGATTTTGCCATTCACTAAACATCTCTTTTTCAAGAATGGCCTCTTGCGCTAATCTTGCATTGCCGCCATGTCCACTGTAGTTCCAAATCAATGTACCCTTGTTCATTCCTTTATTGATGCTTGCATTTACTTCTGGGTATCGAGCACCACCGGCGCCACTGCTCTGCACAAAAGCATCTAGGTAAATTTTATTCAAATTCCATTCTGCCTGTTGCTCAATTGCGGCTGCATGAGCTTCTGCATCGTTGAAATGCAGGTCAAAATCCTCATCATCAGCAACAAGAGTAACCTCATTCCTCCAAGTTCCAAAATCTGATTTTGTTTGGTAATTGATGATTTTGTCCACTGCTGTTTTAGCTTGTGAAATTGTCCGTGCTGGAATTCTACCAACCGCGATATCTAACAAAGGCGCAGGAATATTTTGGTTGATGTCATCATCATCATCGAGATAACCAAAAAAATCATCACTCACGTAAGAAGTAAGAGGATCAAGTGAAGAAAGGCTTTGAAAAGAAGGAATCAAGTTCTTCCTGTCAAATTCAGTTTCTTTGAAACGATAAGATGTACCACCAAATAATAGTAAGTACTTTGGACGATTTGTCAAATTGCCACCAGCCCTATCATAAAACATTTTTATAAAATTTCTTATCGCGCTAGGATCTGGACTACCAGATGAAAACTCATTGTATATCTGATCTGGAGAAGTAACCAACACCCGCAGACTACTGGTTGCCTGCCTAAATTGAGCAAGCCTTCTTGCTTCTTGTATCATTTTTGCATCAGAGATAATGATCATGTCATAAAAACCTTCACTATGCAGATTTTGATTGGCAACGTTACCAATTAACTCAGGCTCTTTTGTAAGCTTGGGATCAAATGATACATATTCTCTAATAATGCTTGCATCATCAATGAATCGATGTGTATTTGCCGAAAATTCAGTGTTTAGTTTAGCATACATTCCATTACTAGTCACATCCCAAACTTTAAGCCCAGCATTTGTTGATTCCAGCCGAAATGCACAGATTTGATTGGGTGCAACGACTAATGGATTTCTGAATGCAAAAAAAGAATCACGCTGTTGCCGCAATGACTTTTGGAATTTGATTTCAAACCAATTTAACCAGGATTGAGCATTGGCACTCCCTCCTGTAAAATCATACCCAATAGTCATTGCATTTGCATCTGCAGTAGTGGTAATTGAAAGTCGACTTACATTGGCGATAGGTTCTAACAATGTTCCAATAGATGGCGGTGTAGTATGCTGAAAAACCAATCGCCCATTCAGTGAGACGGCTAATTTATTGGGGTTAACAAAACTCCTACCAACGACTTCGCTGGATAATTCAACAATACTACCTTGTATAACTCCCTCATTAGCAATTGGGAAAAGACGAGATGCAGGGAATCCATTTCCAAATGATTCCCCATACCACTCCCTTCCACTATTTAAAAAATTGAAAGAATCCTTTTCAAACCTAATAAGCTCCAGGTATCGATCTACTTCAAGTGTTGGAGTGCCGGTGTTACTTTTTTCGACTAGTCTTTTGTCAGACTGTCCAGCTATTTGTATGAAATAATAGGAAAGATCAGTGTATGGGTTTTTGCTAAATTCAAAATGCTTACTACTATCGTTATACTTCCATCCACTTGCACCTGGTGCATAAAATAAAAAATAATCTACCGCATCAAATTGACCATCTCCGCCATCTACAACATCGATTTGCTGCTCTATCAAATCGTCTGTTATTTTTTCATTGTTCGATTCGGGCAATACCATTCCGCCATTACCATAGAAACGGATAGAATTTGAATTGACAGGAATAGAATACCCTGCTTTTTGCAAAAAAGTGGCTGTAACCTTGTAAACCCCCTTGCCATTTGTACTTACTTTAACCCATTTACCAGTTGACAAAACAGAAGAGGAGGCATAGTTTCTTTGCCCCGACGCGGTTAGGGTAAGTGTTAAAATGGCTAAAATAAATACCCCTCTTTTCATAAAGGCCTGTTAACAAATTTAGCATTTAGTAAACATAATTCTTTGCGTAAAGCATTGATTGGATTTAATTTAACACTTACATTTGTTCTAGTACCCGCCAGTGCCTAAACAATAACCAGTGCACTTTGCCGTTAAGAAAACAGAAAAACTGAGTAAGACATGAAACTACTTTTCTATTTACCTATTCTTATCCTGTTATTAGGCTCCGGTAATGGATTTTTACCCAAACCCAAAAAGAAAAAATTCGAAAAATCAACCACTACCGGGTGGAATTACAATGATAGAAATATGGGGGGATTCCAGAAATCACCAATTCTTGAACAGTCAACTGGACCTGGATTGGTATTCGTTCAAGGAGGAACCTTTACAATGGGTGCGACTGATGAAGATGTAATGGGTGATTGGAACAATGTTCCTAGAAGAGTTACAGTTTCTTCTTTTTATATTGACAGAACAGAGGTAGCCAACATTCACTACAGAGAATATTTACATTGGATTGAAAAAACTTTTGACGATCCTATCTATGAGGCAGTAATAAATGCTGCAAAACCTGATACCCTAGTCTGGAGAAGTGAGTTATCTGCCAATGAGCCACTTGTAGAAAGCTATTTCAGACACCCATCTTATAACAACTACCCGGTTGTAGGTGTGAGCTGGAGACAGGCAAATGATTTTTGCATTTGGAGAGGAAACAGGGTCAATGAACTCATATTAGTCCAAAGAGGATTAGTTAATCCTAACCAATTGAAAACTTTTCAAGGACAAGCAGAAGAAAACTTTACTACAAAATCATATTTGCTGGGCCTTTATTCAACTCAACCAGCCAGACAAAAAAAAGCTCCACTTCTTGATGAAAATGGAAGACCCAGAACATATGTAAAAATCGAAGACGGAATTCTACTCCCAGATTACAGACTTCCCACAGAAGCTGAATGGGAATACGCAGCTCTTGGTCTTATCAATCATAACCCGCAGGTAAAAACTAGAGAGAGTATGCGCGGTGAAGAAAGAATAATGAATCGTAACGTTTATACTTGGTCTCATAATATTAATGGACTTAGAGATAATAGATTTGGCAGTTGGAGAGGTAGGTATATGGCTAACTTCAAGCGTGGTACCGGCGACTATATGGGTATTGCGGGTGGTTTAAATGACAACTCTTCTATTCCAGGTCCTATTGAGGCATTCTTCCCCAATGGGTTCGGTTTATATAACATGGCTGGAAACGTGAATGAATGGGTTGCAGATATTTACAGACCGCTTTCAAGCAAAGATGTTGATGATTTGAATCCATATAGAGGAAATGTCTACTCAAAATTATACAAAGATGAAAATGGCGAGTACCAAAGAGACAGCTTAGGCAGAGTAAAAACCCAAGTGGTTTCAAATGAAGAAGCTGCTAAAAGAAGAAATTACCAGCGTGGTGATGTTATAGATTATCTAGATGGTGATTCTACCTCAATGGTCTCTTACGCATATGGTTCAACATCTTTAGTTAATAATAAGTCTCGCGTTTATAAAGGCGGAAGCTGGGAAGACCGCGCATACTGGTTGAGCCCTGGAACCCGTCGCTACCTAGACGAAGACCAATCATCTTCAACCATTGGTTTCAGATGTGCAATGGACAGGTTCGGTAGCCAGGAAGGAAATGGTTTCAAAAATGGAATTCATTTCAGTGCAAGAAGACAAAATGCGAGAAAGAACTAATTTCTCAAATCAATAGCTTCAAAACCCCCAACACTGGGGGTTTTTTTATTACCTTAGACCCATAACTTGTTCGAATGACTTTCCCCATCCTATTTGGTATTTTAGCTGTAATCATCATCATGTACAGAAGACATAGGATTGCCAACAAGAAAAACAAGCAAGATCAAGCATAATCTCGCTTAAACTCATTCAGATTAGCACCTATCTTTGCTGCATGCAACTGGAAAAAATCTACCAATTATACCTGCAATACCCAAACGTGCAAACAGATACACGTTTACTTAAAAAAGGTGATCTTTTTTTTGCACTTAGAGGTCCCAATTTTAATGGCAACACCTATGCAGTACAAGCACTCAACATGGGTGCAGCCGGTGTCATCATCGATGAAGCAATCGGCATTGAAGGTGAACATATTTTTTTAGTTGAAAATGTACTAGAGACTTTACAAGCACTTGCTCTGCACCACAGAAAACAATTTAACATCCCTTTTTTGGCAATTACTGGAAGTAATGGGAAAACAACGACAAAAGAACTTATCCATGCAGTACTCTCTACTTCATTCAAAACTTATACTACAAAGGGAAATCTAAATAATCATATTGGCGTTCCATTAACCTTGCTTTCAATTCGACAAGATGCTGAGATAGCTATCATTGAGATGGGTGCCAATCACCAAAAAGAAATTGAAAGCTACTGCCGAATTGCTTTACCTACACATGGTTTAATAACCAATTGTGGCAAAGCACACCTTGAAGGATTTGGAGGTGTAGAAGGTATTAGAAAAGGTAAAGGTGAATTATTTGATTACTTATCTGTAAGCAATGGGACTGCTTTTATCAACAGCGACTTAGACTATCTTGAAAGTATGGTTGTAAATATTCCAAATAAAGTTTATTACGGCAATAAGAAAGGCACTTTTACAACATCTATATTAGAGACTGAAAGCCTCTTGGGCATAAAAGTTTGTTCTGATGGAATGAGCTGCCAAAAAGTTTTTTCAAGACTGGTTGGCCACTATAACAAAGCCAATCTGGAAGCAGCAATTTGTACTGGTCTTTATTTTGGAGTCAGTTTTGATCAAATTAGAAATGCTATTGAATCATACTTTCCAGACAATGCAAGATCGCAGCTCATCAAGAAAGGTAACAATACCATCATCCTAGATGCATATAATGCAAATCCCAGCAGCATGCAGGCTGCTATTGAGAATTTTGCTAAGATGGAAGGAGACAATAAACATATTTTCCTTGGAGGCATGATGGAGTTAGGGCAAGATTCAATTAATGAACACCAACAATTAATCAGCCTACTTCAAAAATATCAACTAAATAATATTGTATTGGTAGGTGGTGATTTTGCAAACGTGCGACACCCATTTCAATTTTTTGATACTGTTACTTCTGCTGCTGAGTGGTTAAAAAGTAATATACCCACTCATGCACAAATCCTGATAAAAGGCTCAAGGAGTATAAAAATGGAAAAATTGTTAGAGGTTCTGTAATGCGACTTATATCACAGAAGAAATCTGAAATTCCAGATAACTTTGCCAAAACTTTCAAATGGACATAAAAAAGACATATTTATATAGCGTACTCAACAATAAATGTCCTCGTTGCAGAGAAGGCAATATCTTTTGTTCAAGCAATGCCTACAAAATGGGGGAAATTACAAAGATGAATGAAACTTGTCCAATTTGCGGACAAGCGACTGAAATAGAAGTCGGTTTTTACTATGGAACTGGTTATGTGAGTTATGCGCTAACTGTTGCATTTAGCGTAGCTACTTTCATTGCCTGGTGGGTAATCATTGGACTCTCCCTAGATGATACACGTTTTTTTTGGTGGATGGGCACCAATGCAGTTTTAATGATTCTAATGCAACCACTTTTTATGCGTCTATCCAGAAGCATTTGGCTTTCCTGGTTTGTGGGATATGATCGCGAATGGAAATCTCATCCCATAGAAGCTCCAGAAAGGGTGTAGAGTATCCCTCATTTTTCCGATATTTGCCATTCTTAAAACAACCAATATGGGCAAATACAAAGCTGGCGTATTATTCGGAGATGAACTGAAAGCACTTTACCAAGACGCTAAAGACAATGAATTCGCATTACCTGCTGTTAATACAACAGGAACTGATACCATCAACGCTACATTGGAAGCAGCAGCTGCAGTAAATTCACCAGTAATCGTTCAATTTTCTAACGGTGGTGCACAATTTATTGCTGGTAAAGGCATGCCAAATGATCAATTACAAGCCAATATATCTGGAGCAATTTCTGGCGCACTTCACATTCATAACATTGCTAAATATTATGGTGTTCCGGTAGTATTGCATACCGACCATGCTGCCAAAAAATGGTTACCCTGGATCAGTGCTTTGATTGATGCAGGCGAACAGTATAAAAAAGAAAAGGGACAACCGCTGTTCAGCTCACACATGTTAGACCTCAGTGAAGAACCATTGGAAGAAAACATTGAAACATCTGCACAGTTTTTCAAAAGAATGGCTCCACTTGGCATGGGTATCGAAATTGAACTCGGTGTGACTGGAGGTGAAGAAGATGGTGTTGATAATTCTGATGTGGAAAATGATAAACTCTATACACAACCACAGCACGTGGCTCACGCCTTTGAAGAATTGGGAAAAATTGGTGACCTATTTACAGTAGCTGCTGCATTTGGTAATGTGCACGGTGTATATAGTCCAGGTAACGTTCAACTGCGTCCAGAAATTCTCAAGAACTCACAAGACTATATTCAAAAACAATTTAACACTGGCGACAAGCCTGTGTTCTTTGTATTCCACGGTGGATCAGGTTCACCACAACACCAAATTAGAGAAGCCATCTCTTATGGTGCAATTAAAATGAACATCGATACAGATTTACAATGGGCATTCTGGGAAGGCGTACTCAACAACTACAAAAAGAACGAAGCTTATCTTCAAGCGCAATTGGGTAATCCTGAAGGAGCTGATAAGCCAAATAAAAAATACTACGACCCAAGAGTATGGTTGAGAAAGGGTGAAGAAACCTTTATTGCAAGATTAAAAACTGCTTTTGAAGACCTGAACTGCATCAACAGAAACGCATAACAAAGAAGGGGTGGTAAACCACCCCTTTTTTTATAATGATACTCCCCGTTTCCAGGGTATAAAATCATCCTGATTCAATTGTACTGCTTTGGGAATAATCTCTCCACTTGCTGCTTTGATGCAGTACTCCAATATTTCTTCTCCCATCTCCTCTATTGTTTTTTCTCCGGCTATTATTGGACCACAATCAATATCAATGATATCCTGCATCCGTTTAGCCAATGCAGTGTTGGTTGATAACTTAATTGTGGGACAAACAGGATTACCAGTTGGTGTTCCTAGGCCAGTGGTAAACAAAATTAATGTTGCCCCCGATGCTGCTTTACCAGTGGTTGCCTCTACATCATTACCTGGTGTACACACCAAACTCAATCCAGGTTTAATCGCTTTTTCTGTATAATCCAAAACATCAACCACAGGAGATAAACCTCCTTTTTTGCAGGCACCTGCACTTTTGATTGCATCAGTGATTAACCCATCTTTGATGTTACCCGGTGATGGATTCATATGAAAACCAGATCCCACTTGCATAGCTTGTGCATTGTATTCCTCCATCAACCGTATGAATTTTTCAGCAGTTGTTTGGTTCACACTTCTATCTATCAGCTCTTGTTCTGCACCGCACAATTCAGGAAACTCGGCCAACAATACTTTACCTCCCAGCGCTACTAGTAGATCAGCACAATGACCTACTGCAGGGTTTGCACTAATTCCACTAAATCCATCACTACCTCCACACTTAACACCAATGGTTAAATGTGATAAAGAAGCGGGTTTTCTTTCCTCCTTATTGAGTTCAATTAATCCTTTAAATGTTTGTGTGATTGCTTGCTTGATAATTTCTTCTTCACTTAAACCAGCCTGTTGTTCAAAACTAAAAACGGGCTTGTCAAAATCTGGATTTCGTTCTTTGATGGCAGTCAGCAATTCATTGAGTTGAAGATGCTGACAACCTAAACTCAAAATGGTAATACCACCGACATTAGGATGATCTGCATAAGCAGCCAGCAGGTTTTGTAATGTAGTCGCATCTTGTCTGGTCCCACCACAGCCTCCATTGTGGTTTAAAAATTTGATCCCATCAACATGCTGAAACACACGTTGTGTCTGATTCGCAGTTGTTAACTCAATCGAATCATCTAATGACTTTCCATCCTCATATGCTGTTAATAATGCTTTGGTAAAAGTTTTGTACTTATCAGTTACTGCATAACCCAGTTCATTATACAAAGCCTCTTTAATCACATCTAAATTCCTGTTCTCACAAAAAACAGTTGGAATGAACAACCAATAATTGGCAGTACCCACACTACCATCTTTTCGATGATATCCCATAAATGTTTTGCCTTTCCATTTCTGGATGTCAGGTGCTGACCATTTGTATTGATTATTTCGATAAACATATGGGTCAGCTGCATGCTTAAGGTTATCAGTAGACATTAACTCACCTTTCTTGACAGGCTTTGTCACTCTCCCAACTAAGACTCCGTACATGGTAACGGCAGATCCTTGTTCAAGATTTTCAATATAAAATTTATGCTTAGCTGGAATATCTTCCAATAATAGGATGCTATTTCCAGCAAGTTCAACTTCAGTATTTGCTGAAAGCTTTTGCAATGCAACTATGACATTATCAGCAGGATGAATTTTTAAAATGGAAGTCGACATAAGTGAAAGTTAAAGAATTCTTGGCTGCTACTCAAGTACAAAAAAAGTCCAAACAGTTTTTGTTTGGACTTTGCGGAGACTGAGGGATTCGAACCCTCGATACCCCTTTCGAAGTATACACACTTTCCAGGCGTGCTCCTTCAACCACTCGGACAAGTCTCCTGATGAAGGAGTGCAAAATTAAACGTATTCACTCAGAAGCGAAAGATTTTTTTAGCGTTGGCAGTAGTGGTTGAATCCACTTCTTCCACCGAAACACCTTTTAATTCAGCTATTTTATTAGCAATATGCACCAAGTAGCTACTCTCATTTCTCTTGCCTCTAAAAGGCACAGGAGAAAGGTAGGGAGCATCTGTTTCTAAGACTAAATAGTTAAGAGAAGTTTGCTCAACAATTTTTGCCAGTCCTGCATTCTTATAAGTAACTACACCTCCAATCCCCAAATAAAATCCCAGTTCAATTACTCTTTTGGCTTGGCGCTCATCACCTCCAAAACAATGAAAAATCCCCCTTAGTTTTCCTTTTCCATGCTGGGCAACCATTTTGATGCATTCATCCATAGAACTTCTGGAATGGATAACGATGGGTAAGTCTTTTTCAATGGCCCATTCTATTTGCACTTGAAATGCCTTTTCCTGCTGAGCCTTAAACTCCACACTATGATAAAAATCCAGCCCAATTTCTCCAATTGCTGCAAATGATCTCTTTTCGATCCACTTATGTACAATACTTAGTTCCTCCTCAAAGCGATCATCCACATAACAGGGATGAAGCCCCATCATGGAAATACAGGTTTCGGGATATTTATCAGCTAAATCCAGCATAGCTTGGTGCGAATGACTATCAATGGCAGGTAGGTAGATTTTTGAAATCCCTGCTGCCGCACTTTTTTGCAATACTTCTTCAATATCCTCTAAAAATTCTTCACTATATAAATGACTGTGGGTATCTACCATGCGAAATGGGGGTAATTTTTGGCAAATAAAATAAAAAGATTAGTATCTTTCGAACAGTTTTCATAGGGTACGGATTAAAAACG
This sequence comes from uncultured Sphingobacterium sp., assembly GCA_964508355.1. GTDB lineage: Bacteria > Bacteroidota > Bacteroidia > Chitinophagales > Chitinophagaceae > Pollutibacter. The sequence goes on along the minus strand of CAZDTN010000021.1, from coordinate 3,780 downwards.
GGCCGAGGTTTCTACCTTAGCCCTACCTTTTAACAAGGAAATCAACGCACTTCTTCAATTTTTTTAAATTCAAATCCCAGGGCTGATGCGGCTTCCAATAACCTGGGCAAAGCGTATAGCATTTTCTCCTCCCCTTTTTCTGAGTCGTGAAACAAATAGATATTACCGTTATTGATATTTTTCAAAACCCTCTCTGCGCAAGCATCTTTTGTTAAGGTTTTATCATAATCTGCACTAAGAATAGTCCACATAATCATCTTATAGCCCTTTTGCAAAAGAATCCTCGCTTGTTTCCGCTTGATTCTGCCATATGGCGGCCGAAACAAAGTTGACTCGATATACTTTCTAGCCTCATGTACTTCTTTAACATAATGGTCAGTTGCAATTTTCCACCCATTTACATGGTGTTGTGTATGGTTTCCAATTGCATGTCCTTCACTTATAATCTTTTGGAAGATCTCAGGGTAGCGTTTTACTCTATCTCCAATACAAAAAAAAGTAGCTTTTGCATTATATCTTGATAAAATTGAAAGAACCGCAGGTGTAATGCTTGGATGTGGACCATCATCAAAGGTTAAGTACAGCGTCTTTTCATTAGCAGACATTTGCCAGCTGAAAGAAGGATAGAACCATCTTATCCAATTGGGGATACGAGCAGGGAAATTCATTCTAGCGGGCTTTTTTTCGCGTCCAAGTACAACTCGTTCATGCTGTCTATTGCTGCAAGTATTGGTTTTCTTCCTGTTTTCTTTTCAGCACTAGTTATATAAATGGGTGGCAATTCTTCCCAAGTTGATAACAGGGCTGCGGAAAAGTCTTTCACATTGGCACTGACCACTTTTTGGGTTTCTTTATCCGCTTTTGTAAATACAATTGAAAAAGGAATACCCCAGGCTCCCAATTGATTTATAAATTCAAGGTCGAGTTGCTGTGGTTCATGCCTGGAATCAACCAAAACAAAAGTATTGACCAGATTTTCACGAGTCCTAAGATAATTTTCTATCATTTTTTCCCATCGCTTGCGCTGGCTGACGGATACTTTGGCAAATCCATACCCTGGTAAATCGACTAAATACCAATTAAGCACTGGTGATTTTTCCGCCACTTTACTTTCAACCACAAAATGATTGATCAGCTGTGTCTTTCCTGGAGTAGCTGAAGTCTTGGCCAAATTCTTAATGTCGGTGAGCATATTGATCAAAGACGACTTCCCCACATTACTTCTTCCTATGAAGGCATACTCTGGTTTATCGGCTTTGGGACAAGAAAGAGTATCCGGACTACTAATTACATATGTTGCTTTTCTAATTATCATGTTCAGATTTACAATTCCTTTATGACCCCTTGCAATGAATTTGATTATTTTTGTGCCGATGGGAAATTTCGCTCACGATACGATCGTACCAGATCAGACATCAAAATTACCAAAAAAAGAACAGGTAGCCTTGATGTTTGATCAAATCGCGCCTAAATATGATTTTTTAAACCGTTTTTTATCTGCCGGTATTGATATTACATGGAGAAAAAAAGCATTAAGCCTGCTTAAGCCCAAGCAACCAAAAATTATTCTAGATGTGGCAACCGGGACAGCTGATTTAGCCATTATGGCTTCTAAAATGCTACAACCTCAAAAAATTATAGGAATAGACATATCAGAAGGGATGCTTTCTTTTGGCAGACAGAAAATTGCAGCAGAAAATTTATCAGCAACTATCGAGTTAAAGAAGGGAGATAGCGAGTCGATTCAATTCCCAGATGAAACTTTTGATGCAGTAACTGTATCCTTTGGGGTTCGCAATTTTCAAAACCTCGAAAAAGGAATAGGAGATATTTTTCGTGTGCTAAAGAAAAATGGTACGCTCATCGTACTTGAATTTTCAAAGCCTAAACTACCCGTCATTAAACAATTATACTCATTGTACATGAATGTCGTAACGCCAGGAATGGGTGGCTTATTTTCTAGGAACAGGAAAGCTTATTCCTATTTAAATGAGTCTGTCGACAAATTTCCTGAGGGAAAATCGTTTGAATCTGTATTAAAATCTGTAAATTTCACGAACACCAAAATTATACCGCTAACTTTCGGAATATGCACCATCTATACCGCTCAAAAATAAGCTTCACAGTAATTTGTTTGTTGTTTTTCATTGCTGCTAATGCGCAATTTGAATCGTCTTCTAATTTGCCTGAACACGATGGAAAACTGTATTATTTTGGAAT
>CAZDTN010000021.1:0-1460 GCA_964508355.1 uncultured Sphingobacterium sp. | reverse complement strand
ATATTCGAAACTAATCGATAGAATGAGTAACAGAATGATTTCATTCTCCTTGCACTTTGAAGGGGGAATTCTTGGCAGGAATTAAAAATCATATGTTCTTCTTTGCATATTCAACCTAACACCAATAGAAGCAAAATAATTTACTTTTTCTGCACCTGATTTCCTTGCACTAAAATTTGTTTCTAGAAATAAATTTTCCATCGGCTCAAATGCTAACCAGTAATTGATATTGTAGGTATTTATTGCCTGAGGTGTAAAAAAGAAAAATCCTTCTTGTTGCGGTCTTGTATCACTATCTCTAAATAAATTATTCCCATAATTTACTCCATTGGCATCAATCCCCTTTTTCCAATAAATACTAGTCAATTGCATATACCATTTTGGAGCAGGCTGATACTTAGCTATCAAAATATACTCCTTTACATTTGATTGTAAGGGATGTGCCAAGGGTTGATTGTAGTGTGAATAATTAGCAACTGTATCAAAGTGAGAATAACTAAATGGCCTGATCCAATTGGTCTCCAGCTGTAGATCTAAATTATTTACGCCTAATACATCAATATATTTCATACCCGCCTGGAAAGCCCATTTGTTGGCCCACCAACCTTTTCTTTCTTTAATGAACTTGGTATAAAACTCATCCAACATGACTTGTCCATACACCTGGACTCGCTTTGCCAGATTAGCTTTTACATCTAAGCCAATGAAAGAGTTATCCGGACTTCCTACATTGAGTTCGGCGGCACGAAGAAAAATTACTGGATTAAGATAATTGACTTCAAATCGATTTTGTCTTCCATAAACAACACCCTCAAATACACCAATATTTAACCATTTAAAGGCACTAAAATTCAAATAATGTATAGTGGCATATTTTTTCCAAAGAAGCGTATCGTCGCCCAACCCTCTTCTGGTGTATTGAGGCTGTAGCTCCATAACTCGACTGGAATAATTGAATTTCCAGGCACGCAAGTTTATATTTAAATATGCATGTGACGCTGATTGATCGGATATAAATAAACTTCTGTATCCATTGCCTAAAAATATTTTATCATGACCCAATTGAACATCCAAGTATTTAGTAGGCTTGATGTAAAGTGAACCTCTAGCATCCCATGAATCATATCCTGTTTCACGGTACTGCTTGTAGAGTCCTGCTCCAGGAACAGCCCTGTAGGTATCATACTCTTGTCGAGCAAATACAGGAGGACGTTCTAGATTTTCAGTTATATAGGCCTGAAAGCCAATTCGATTGCCTATCTGAGACCTTACAGCTACGCCTCTAGAATTCAAATAATGATTTTGGTCAGATTGGCTATCCCACATGCCTTGTAGCTGCAACACTGGATTAACTGAAAGAAAAAAATCAGGTTGATTGACCAATATCATATTGGCTGGATCTTTATATAAGCTTTTCAACAAAGGATGTTTTGCTGGTGATGAGGGTTTTCCCTTGCTCG
>CAZDTN010000020.1:0-21023 GCA_964508355.1 uncultured Sphingobacterium sp. | reverse complement strand
AGTTTGATCCATTCATCAGTTTCAATCGGGAAGGCATCCCATCCTGCGCGACCAACAGCGTAAAGGGTGTCATCTTCGAAAATATTGCCATTTCCATCTGAGTAGAGCAAGTAAGGGGAGTGCGAAAGTGCCATATGCGAATTTACCGCTTATTTATTTACCCAGTTGTTTGCGGCAGTAGTTATTGAATTCTTCGTCTTCAACATCATATTCATCATCTTCTTCATCATCAGTTTCCAGTTGAAGCAATTGGTTGTTTTTAAAGTCAATTGTCAAAATTCCGCCATTGAGTACAACATTATCGATTGCTGACCAGTTGTATTTTTTGGGAAACCATCCACCTATGGTGATGTGTGAAGATGTGAATCCGATTTCCTTTTTCTGTAAGAAGAATTTTTCAAGGATACCTAAAACAATAAATAAAAGATTTGAGTTGGGGCCATCACCAAAAAAACTCAATCCTACACCTGTTGCGATCAATAAGTAACTGAAGCTAATCGGTTTCTTTTTTTTCTTATCCAGGATATTGGTGAATAGAAATACTACTACTACAAACAATGTTGCATAGAGTCCAATTGATGAAGGATAGGAGAAGAGTTGTACCACCAAAATGAGCAATGCAAGAGCAGTCATCATCCAACCGGTTCTTTCAACAAGTTGTGTATTTGGGTTTTTTAGAACAACCAGATAATCTTGGATAGCTTTTTTACCCATCGTTTAAGGATTGTCGCAAAGCATGAGGTTGCACAATTTGAAGATCACTCTTGCACCAACATTTTCATCCCAGCCATCAGTGCTTACACCTGTTTCACATAGATCAAATCCAATTATTTTTCTTCCACTGTTTAGAATTTTTCTGAACAGGAAATTGAGTTGTTCCATCTCAAATCCGCCTGGAACGGGCGTTCCGGTGTGCGGGCACAGTTTGGGATCTAGTCCGTCTATATCATAACTGATGTAAACTTGTTGGGGTAATTGTGCTATAATTTCATCCGCTAATTGCGACCAAGTTTGTCCTTCGAACTGTCTTTCCTTTATTTCTTTTTCGAAATAGGTGACCACTCTGAATTCACTTTCACAGATATAGTTCCATTCTGATTCACAATAATCGCGAATACCTAACTGGACCAATTTTTTGATATTGCTGAAATCATTTAAAACATTGTACATGATGGAGCCATGTGAATGATTCAATCCTTCGAATGATTTTCTAAGGTCACAATGTGCATCAATTTGTAGTATTCCAAAGTCGCCATGTTTTTCTGATAGCGCTTTGATGAGTCCGTATGCTACACTATGGTCGCCACCAAGTAAACCAACTTTCTTACCCTTCTCGATTTGTTTTTTACATTGTTCATATACCCAATTGTGCAGTTCATCGCAACCTGCATTAACTTCTTTGAGTGTTTTCTTCATGAATTTATTAGATTCAATATCATCTCCAGAATTGATGAAGTTCAGGTAGAGTTCGTTTTCTTTTCGAAGGAAGTCGTTTTTCAGTAGTATTTTTTTATCGATAGGGAACATGAACACTCCCTTTTTCCAGCTATTTTGAAACTGACTGTCGAATAAATCTACTTGAAGACTGGCTTGCAAAACCCTTTCAGGTGAACGGGCTGTTCCACTTTTAAAACTTACGGTCACTTCCCAGGGAACAGGGAGTATTACCAAAGCCGCATTTTCTTCTGTAAAGGGCAATCCAAACAAATTATTGTTGGCTACGCTGACCCCATTAGGGTCAAATCTGGATAGATCTGCAATCATTTTTGTAGATAATTGATTGAATTTCTGAGGTTAACGCAATATTTCGGGGAAAAATTGCGTTTGAAGATTCAGGAAAACGCTGCAAGGTAACAAAAAATGAAATTCAGCTGTTTATAGTACATTTGCATATTCGTAGATTATGAAAAAAATACACATTCTTGGACTCGTTTTGATCGCGGGAGCGATTGGAGCACTTTTAACGTTAATGGGTGACATCAGCACCTATGATTCAGTGGAATCGGCAAGGAAAAAAGAAGGCAAGTTTGTGCACTTGATTGCCAAAATCGACACCACTCAGCCAATTGTTTACGATCCCATTAAAGATCCAAACTATTTAGCTTTCACCGCTATTGATTCTTTGGGATCATCAACTAAGGTGGTATACAAAAATGCAAAGCCAACCGACTTTGAAAAAAGTGCAAGGGTGGTTATGAAGGGATCTATGCAAGGCGAGACTTTCGAATGTAAAGAAATCGTTTTGAAGTGTCCATCAAAATACACAGATGAGCAAGGAGCTCAACCAGGTAAGATGACTGAAACCTCTTACAAGACTACTGAGTAGTAATCCAACCAAAACAACTTATTCTATGATCGAATATAATGGAGAGCATTTGCTCATTGGGCAAATAGGGATGTTTCTAACCCTACTTGCCTTTTTTTCTGCAGTATTGGCAACTTATGCAAACGTGAAAGCGGCATATGCAGCAGATGTGCTTGCTGAACAGCCCTGGCAGAAAGTAGCCAGGACTTCTTTTATCATCAATGTATTATCTGTAATTGGATTATTTGTAACCCTCTATCTCATAATCTATAACCATTACTTTGAATACAAGTATGCGCATCAGCACTCTAAACGCAGTTTAGATGTTCAATATTTGCTCAGTTGTTTCTGGGAAGGGCAAGAGGGAAGTTTCATGCTCTGGGCCTTCTGGAATGCTGTGCTGGGTTTATTCCTAATTAAGCGTTCTAGCAAATGGGAACATCCTGTAATGACTGTAATGAGTATAGCGCAGGTTTTTTTAGCCAGCTTCCTCATTGGTATTTATTTCTTTGATATCAAAATTGGTTCAAATCCATTTGTCTTGATGAGAAATGAATTTCCGGATGCACCAATTTTCAATGATCCTGAATATCTGAGTAAATATATTTTAGATGGTAATGGATTGAATATTTTATTGCAGAATTACTGGATGGTAATTCATCCTCCAATTTTATTTTTGGGATTTGCATCTGCGATAGTTCCTTATGCATTTGGCGTTGCAGGTCTCTGGAAAAAAGACCATGCGGGTTGGTTAAGACCAGCTATGCCATGGGCTTTGTTTTGTGCTGGTATATTGGGACTGGGTATCATGATGGGTGCTGCTTGGGCATATGAGTCGCTTACCTTTGGTGGTTATTGGGCTTGGGATCCAGTAGAGAATGCGTCGATGGTTCCGTGGTTGTTATTGGTGGCTGGTATTCATACCATGCTCATTTTTAAAAGTACCGGACATGCAATGAAGAGTACTTATCTCTTTATTTTCCTCACACATCTTTTTGTTTTGTATTCAACTTTCTTGACCAGGACTGGTGTACTGGGTGATACCTCTGTGCACTCATTTACTGGTGAGGGTAGTACATTATATTGGCATTTGATTTTGATGCAATTGGTGTTTATTGCACTCCCTGCTTTTTTGTATTACAAAGACAGAAAAAACATTCCGACTGTTGTAAAAGAAGAGAGCATGAATTCAAGAGAATTTTGGATGTTTGTTGGTTCTCTTTTGCTGTTAATTTCTGCTGTATACATTATCGTTTTGACATCACTTCCATTTATCAATAAATTATTTGGAACATCATGGGCGATTGGAGAGAATGTGGAATATGTCTACAACCGCATCATGATTTTGGTTGCTATCATCATTGGTATACTCACGGCAATAACGCAGTATTTCAAATACAAAGAGACAACCAGAAAATACCTTTGGTCGAAGTTGTTAATTCCAACTATTGCAACTGTCGTTTTATCAGCTGCATTGAGTATATGGGGTGAGGTAAAATTCGATAAACATGGACTAGGGTTTTTAGTTGGTATTCATGTTGCGCTTTGGGCTTCAATCTATACCATTATCGCCAATGCAAATTACATGGGTGCTGTGTTGAAATGGAAGATGAAAGCTGCAGGGGCTTCTATAACTCACTTTGGTTTTGGATTGATGTTGTTGGGAATTTTAATTTCTTCTTCAAAAAAGGAATTGATTTCTAGAAATGCAGGTGGTATATCAGTTACAGGATTGAAAGATGCTAAGGGTAGGGATGATGATCCTTTGGAGAATGTCACTTTGTTGTACAATACACCAGTGAAAATGGGTAAGTATGTGGTGACTTATTTAGGTGACTCAACGGAAGAGAAGAACAATAAAGTTTATTTCAAAATACGCTTTATTGAAGTTGATCCGAAAGACGATGAAACTATTGTGGATGCGTTCAATATCACTCCTAATGCCTTTTTGGTGAAAAGCGGAGAGAATTCTCAATTGTCTTCTAACCCTGGATCAAAACATTATTTGTCGAGTGATGTCTTTGTTTACATCACCTCTTGGTTGAACCCTGATAACCTCAAGGATACTGCCAGCTTCAGGTATACCGATGTAAAAGCAGGTGATACTGTTTTCTATTCCAACGGCTTCGCTGTTGTAAATAAATTACTAGCAGCAAATAAGAACGACAACAAAGATTTGCCAATGGTGGATAGCGCTTGGGTGTCTGATATCACCGTGTTCTCAAAAGAAGGGATTCAATTCAATGCTACGCCTGCAATCATGAAAAAAGATGGAATTGCCTCTACTAAGGTGGATACCATCATGGAGCAGCATCTGGTAGTTGGTCTTCAAAGAGCAGCAAATGGCAAAGTGCAATTGGGCTTGAAAGAGTCAAATGCAGTTGTGCGGTACATCACCCTGAAAGCTTTCCGTTTCCCATGGATCAATTTATTGTGGTTGGGTACCATCATCATGGTGGCCGGCTTCATGATCAGCATGTGGTACAGGATGAAGAACAAGTTGTATGTAGCCTAATAGTACCGTAACTTTATGTAGTGCGTTATCTATCGACCATATTATTTGTACTGGTAATTTCTCTTGGAGCTGAGGCTCAATCCAGATATGGTGCTAATGATACTTTACTTGTCCCCTATATTGTTTATGGGGGAGATACCATGACCTATGCACAGTTAGATATGGTAACTGTTTTTGGTGAAATGACACCAGAACAACGCAGGGCCAAGCAAAAATGGACAAGATTACGAAATGCGGTTTATGTCACTTATCCTTATGCAATTAAGGCCAGCTATATCATAAATGATGTTAATCAAAAATTGATGGCCATTAAGGACCCATCTGCTCGTAAAAAATATTTGAGTTCCAGAGAAAAAGAGCTTAAAAAGGAATTTACTGCTCCGCTGACTGCCTTGTCGGTTTACCAAGGTAAGGTCTTGATGAAATTGATCAACCGGCAGACCAATAACTCTTGTTATAACATCATCAAAGAATATAGAGGTGGATTTTCTGCGCGATTTTGGCAGACCATTGCCTGGGTTTTTGGCAGTAGTCTTAAGCAGGATTATGATCCCAAAGGGGAGGACGCCGATATGGAGCTGATTGTTTTGGAAGTGGCCCGGATGTATGGGCATGCGGAGTAGTTCAATTCTGTATCTTTGCCGCCGTAAATGAATTCCATGAAATTGTATGTTTTGGCTTTTGGGGTCCATCCTGATGATGTGGAGCTGAGTTGTTCAGGAACACTCATTAATGAAGTGAAAAACGGCAACGCAGCAGGTGTAATTGATTTGACACAGGGGGAGCTGGGCACAAGAGGCACTATCGAGACCAGAAAAAAAGAAGCGGCGGATGCAGCGGCTATCATGGGATTATCCATTAGAGAAAATTTGTGCATGCGCGATGGGTTTTTCAAAAATGATGAAGAGCATCAGTTAAAAGTCATTCGTGCTATTAGAAAATACCAGCCTGAAATAATTTTAGCCAACGTATTGGATGACCGTCATCCTGATCACGGAAGAGCGGGTCATTTATTGAGAGAGTCGTGTTTCCTGGCAGGACTTAGTAAAATTGAAACTTTTGATAAAGAGGGTAATCCCCAACAAAGATGGCGTCCAAAGCAAGTCTTGCATTATATCCAGGATCGTTTTTATGAGCCAGATTTGATTGTTGATATCAGTGATGTATTTGAGCAACGTATGCAGGCCATTAAAGCTTATACAACACAATTTCATGTGAGTGATGATTCCTTTCAAGGGACACAGACCTATATATCAACACCAGATTTTGCTGAATCTTTGGTTGCACGTGCAAGATTAATGGGGAAGCGCATTGGGGTAAAATATGGTGAAGGATTTTTATCCCAAAAGTCTATTGGTATAAAAAGTCTTGGTGATTTAGTGTCGGTAGAAACGTAATTAAATTTTTAATTGGTAAAACATGTCTAAAGTAAAAATCGGATTGGTCCAGATGAGTTGCAGTGGTGATGCGAAGTCGAATATGGACAAAGCCATTGCTGGTATAAAGGATGCTGCAGCAAAAGGAGCCAACATTGTATGTTTACAAGAATTATTTACTTCACTTTATTTCTGTGATGTAGAGGATTACGAAAATTTTAAACTTGCTGAACCCATTCCTGGTCCCTCTACGGATACGCTTTCAGCAGTAGCAAAAGAAGCTGGTGTGGTGGTGATTGCATCTTTGTTTGAAAAAAGAGCACAGGGCTTGTATCACAATACAACAGCTGTTTTGGATGCTGATGGTACTTACTTAGGCAAGTACAGGAAAATGCATATTCCAGATGATCCTGCTTATTTTGAGAAATTTTATTTCACACCAGGTGATTTGGGTTATAAAGTATTCAAAACTAAATATGGTACCATAGGTGTATTGATCTGCTGGGATCAGTGGTATCCAGAAGCGGCACGTTTAACATCGTTGATGGGTGCTGAAATTTTATTCTATCCTACAGCAATCGGATGGGCAACCAGTCAGGATGAAGTTACCAATAATGAACAATACAATGCATGGCAAACTATACAGCGCAGTCATGCTGTTGCCAATGGGGTGCATGTGGTAAGTGTGAACAGGGTTGGTTTTGAGCAAAATGGTGCTATGAAATTCTGGGGAGGATCATTTGTTTCCAATCCTTTTGGTAGTTTAATTGTTAAAGCGTCACACGATCAGGAAGAAGTAATTGTTACTGAATTAGACTTGTCTAAAACAGATAGTTACAGAACCCATTGGCCTTTCATGCGCGACCGCAGAATTGATTCATATGGTGATATCGTTAAAAGATTTATTGATTAAAATATAGGGACAAGGCACAAGTGACAAGTGACAAGAATTTGTCTCGTCCCTGGTCCCTCATCCCTCGTCCCTAATCCCTTGTATATATGAATACCCCCAAATCCCTCGGTTATTATTTTCCAGCAGAATTTGCGCCACACCAATCAACCTGGTTGAGTTGGCCGCACAAAGAAGCTTCATGGCCTGGAAAGATTGAAACTATATTTCCATCCTATGTTGCATTCATCAAAACGTTAGTTCGGTTTGAGGATGTTAATATCAATGTTTGTGATCAGGCCATGCAGCAAAAAGCGACTCAACTTTTAGAAGCTGCTGCTGTCGATTTAACGAAGGTTCATTTTCATATTCATCCCACAAATGATGCCTGGTGTAGAGATCATGGTCCCGCTTTTTTGCTGAACAAATTAGACGCGACTAAAAAAGCTGTTGTTGATTGGAATTATAATGCTTGGGGAAATAAATATCCTCCATTTGATTTGGACGATGTTATTCCTACGCTTATAGGCAATAAATTAGGTTTACCGGTATTTAATCCTGGTATCATCATGGAAGGAGGTTCTGTGGATTTCAATGGGGCTGGAACGGTGATTACATCGACTGCCTGCTTGTTGAATCCGAATAGAAACCCGCATTTGAATCAGTCGCAGATTGAACAATATTTGATGGACTATTATGGTCAGGATCAAGTGTTGTGGGTTGATGAAGGAATTGTGGGAGATGATACTGACGGACATATTGATGATACGGTAAGATTTGTCAATGAAGACACTGTGATTACAGTAATTGAAGAGAATCAAAGTGATGATAATTATGCTTTGTTGCAACATAATTTGAAGCAATTAAAAGAAATGAGACTGATCAATGGTAAACAGTTGAATATTGTTGAATTGCCAATGCCTGATCCAGTTATTTGGGAAGACCAGATGCTACCTGCTTCTTATGCAAATTTTTATATTGCCAATAAACAGGTGGTAGTGCCAACTTATAGAAGTGATAAGGACGATAAAGGATTACAAATAGTACAAAGCTGTTTTCCAGATCGAGAAATAATTGGAATTGATTCTACTGATATTATTTGGGGATTGGGAAGCTTTCATTGCTTGAGTCAGCAGGAGCCAAGTCTTCCCTAAATTTTATGCTTCTGATCACTGGAAATATTATGCACGTCCCAGTGAATTGATTTTTTGAAAGGAAATTTTCTTTCAAGACAATCTTTTTTAGAACAGATGCGACAAGAGAAATCCATGCAGCCATCGGCATGCACAAACAATTCAACACTTTCCCCAAATTCATTTTTCGCCAGGGCAGAAAATGCTTCTATTTCCCGATGTGCTTCATGCACATTCAAATACCAGGGAACTGTGAGGTGACAGTCAATATGAATGATTGTCCCGAATTTTATGATTCTAAGATTGTGTAGATCTACCCAATTTTCTCTTCTGTTTTCATTCATCCTCGCTACCAGTTTTTCCAGTAGTTCCATATCTGCCTCATCCATGATGCCCGCCAGTGAACTTCTTACAATAGTGTATCCGGTGTAAATGATAAAGAAAGCAAAACCGATGGCTATTACACTATCCAGCCAAATAAGCTCAGTGAAAAAAATGATGGCCATGCCAGCTATAATTCCAAGGGTGGAATAGGTATCGCTTTGCAAATGTTTTCCTGATGCTACAAGTGCAAGTGAATTGTTTCTTTTACCTGTATTAATTGCATACCATCCCATGCCATAGTTGAATAAGGCAGTAATGGCAATAATCAACATACCTGTATCCAACTTTTGAATTTGATGTGGATGAATCAAGTTGTCGATTGCTTCATAAATAATGACCAAACCTGCTATGGCTACTAGGCTTCCTTCTACTGCTGCAGATACAAACTCTGCTTTACCATGTCCGTATGGATGTTCTTTATCACGTGGCTTAGAGGCTACATATAGGCTGTATAAACTAATGAATCCGGCAACTACATTAACGGTGCTTTCTAATGCATCTGTTAGTACCGCGACCGACTGTGTTAACCACCAGGCTATGACTTTCAATATAAATAGGGCTACTGCTACTATTGCTACTAGTCGCTGTACTTTAAAATTCAATTCAGCGTGGGTCGGTTTCATTGATATATTTCAAAGTGAAAGTAGGAAATATCTCATAGATTTTATCCATTTTATGATTTTATTGAAATGCATTTCTATTTAATATATCCTCATCTAGGATAAAGAATTATCCCGAAATTTGATATACAATCTTGACATATGGAACTTAAACTAACTGAAGAACAACTCATGATTCAACAAGCTGCAAAAGATTTTGCACAGTCTTGTTTGCCAGGTGTTATTGAAAGAGATGAAAAGCAGGTTTTTGCAAAGGATCTGATTATGCAATTATCTGAATTAGGGTTTATGGGGATGATGGTGGATCCGCAGTATGGAGGTGCAGGGTTAGATACAGTAAGTTATGTTTTGGCGATTGAAGAAATCAGTAAAGTTGATGCAAGTGTTGCAGTTTGCATGAGTGTTAACAATAGTCTTGTTGTCTGGGGTTTGGAGAAATACGGAAGCGAAGAACAGAAGAAAAAATATTTGACACCATTGGCCCAGGGAAGAAAAGATGGTGAATTGTATGTTGGTGCATTTTTGTTAAGTGAGCCGGAAGCTGGATCAGATGCTACTTCACAACGGACAACAGTTGAAGACAAGGGAGATTATTACTTGTTGAATGGAACGAAGAACTGGATCACCAATGGTTCATCTGCTTCGGTTTATTTAGTGATGGCACAGGCAGATGCAGCAAAAGGCCATAAGGGAATCAACACGCTTATTGTAGAAAAAAATTGGCCTGGTGTGACAGTTGGTGCAAAAGAAAATAAAATGGGCATTCGTTCAAGTGATACGCACAGTATTTCATTTACAGATGTAAAAGTGCCTAAAGAAAATTTAATCAAAGAGCCTGGATTTGGTTTTTCATTTGCCATGAAAACGCTAGATGGCGGTAGGATAGGAATTGCTGCTCAAGCCTTAGGGATAGCTGCAGGCGCTTACGAACGTGCTGTTGCATATTCAAAAGAAAGAAAAGCATTTGGGAAAGAGATTAGTCAGCACCAGGCTATTCAATTTAAATTGGCTGATATGGCTACACGCATTGAAGCTTCACGTTTATTGTGTTATAAGGCTGCGTGGGAAAAAGACAATGGCATGGATTATTCTACAAGTGCTGCTATGGCTAAACTATATGCATCAGAAACAGCTATGTGGGTAACTACCAATGCTGTACAAGTACATGGCGGATACGGCTATGTGAAAGAATATCATGTAGAACGTTTGATGAGAGATGCGAAGATTACAGAAATATATGAGGGAACCAGTGAAGTCCAGCGCATGGTCATTGGTAGAAGTATTTTGAAATAAATATTTACGAATGGCTGTCAATTTACAAGCTTACCAGCAATTAAAGGAGACGCTAGATGCAAGAGATGTAACCTTGATTGCTGTATCCAAAACAAAGCCTGTCGAGGATATACTAGCTTTATATGAAGCTGGTCACCGTGATTTTGGTGAAAATTATGTTCAGGAGCTTGTTCAAAAACAATCCCTTTTGCCGAAAGATATTCGCTGGCATTTTATTGGGCATTTGCAATCCAATAAAGTGAAAATGATAACTCCATTTGTACATATGATACACGGTGTTGATAGTATCAAGCTCTTCGATGTTATTGATAAAGAGGGGAGGAAGGCAGGAAGAAAAATAAATTGTCTCTTGCAAGTGCATATTGCAAAAGAAGAAACAAAATTTGGTTTTGATATACAGGAAGCAAGGCAAGCAGCAGACTCCTATTTCCTGGAAAAAAAATATGAACACGTTGAGCTATGTGGCTTAATGGGTATGGCTTCGTTTTCAGATGACCAACAATTGGTTGAAAGTGAATTTAAGTCACTCAAGCAATTGTTTGATGAAGTAAGGTCAGTACACAAAAACGCCACTCAGTTCAACATTTTATCAATGGGAATGAGTGGCGATTATTTGTTAGCTATTGAATGCGGCAGTAATATGGTTAGGGTGGGGAGTTTGTTGTTTGGAAAGCGTTAATAGTTATTATTTTTTCTTTGCCACATAATCAAATACCAAATTACAGAACGCTTTTACACCCACATCTAACATACTATCGTCGATATAGAAATCCGGAGTATGGTGTGGTGCAGCTTTTGAAGGATCGGTGCCTTTAGGCATTCCACCTAAATTGAAGAAAAACGTTGGTGCTTTTTCACCAAAATAGGAGAAGTCCTCTGCACCAGTAGTCCAACGACCAAGTGTTACATTTTCTTTTCCAGCTGCCTTTTCAAGCGAAGCAATTGAAGCAGCAACCAATGCTGGGTCGTTGTAGGTGACCAGCGTTTTGGTTTCGATGTTAACATCGACTTGTGCGCCCCATGCTTCTGCCACTTTTTGGGCGACTTGCTTCATTTTGACATGCACATCTTTCTGCATTTTGCTATCGAGCGTTCTAATGGTTCCTTCTAATTCAGCTTCTTCAGGAATGATATTGGCTCTTACACCGCTATGGAATTTCCCAACTGTTATAACAACAGGTGCTACTGTTAAATCTTCTTGTCGGCTTACAATGGTTTGAAGATTATTGATGATTTGCGTTCCTACTACAATTGGATCGATACCGGTCCATGGGGTAGAGCCATGTGTTTGCTTGCCTTTTATTTTAATTGTAAACCAGTCAGATGAAGCCATCATAGATCCACTGATGTATTTGATTTGTCCAATTTCTAAACCGGAAGCAATATGTAAACCAAAAACTGCATCCACTTTTGGATTGTCCATTACACCTTCTTTAATCATCAAAGGGGCACCTCCTTCTTCATTTGCGGGAGGTCCTTCTTCAGCAGGCTGGAAGAAAAATTTGACTGTACCTGCAATATCTTTTTTCATGGAGGCCAGCACCTCAGCAGTTCCCATCAAAATAGATGTATGCGTATCGTGTCCGCATGCATGCATTACAGGAACGGTGTTGCCCATATAATCTGAAGTGACGATCGATTTATAAGGAACATCTACTCTTTCCTTAACTGGCAATGCATCAATATCCGCGCGAAGCGCAATAACTGGTCCAGGCTTTCCGCCTTTCAAAACACCTAAAACACCAGTTTTAGCTAGTTTGGTCACTTCAATACCCAATTTGGACAAGTGAGCGGCGATATATTCTTGTGTTTTAAATTCACGGTTACCTAATTCTGGATTTTGGTGAATATGTCTTCTCCATTCCACCAATTTAGGTGCGATGGCAGTCGACTTTGCATCAATCGCTGCAGTATAAGGGGATTGGGAGAACACAAAAGCTGAAAGCATGGAAAAGGCAATTAAGAGTAGACTTCTCATTTCAGGAAATTTAGACTTCTAATATAAGCAATTTGAAGGTTTCTATTTCGTAACTTTGCAGCCTTTAAGCAAATACAATTTAGCAAGATGATCAGTGCACGTAATATAACCCTGGCCTATGGTAAAAGAGTCCTTTTTGACGAAGTAAATATCAATTTCGTGAAAGGCAATTGTTATGGTGTGATTGGCGCCAATGGAGCGGGAAAAAGTACCTTTTTGAAGATTTTAAGTGGTGAAATAGAGCCCAATAAAGGATCTGTCGAAATTACGCCTGGTGAGCGCATGGCTGTTTTGAACCAGAATCAGTTCCAGTTTGATGAACAAACGGTTTTAAATACGGTATTGATGGGCCATAAGAAATTGTGGGAAGTAGGTCAGGAGCGTGAAAAAATTTATGCAAAAGAAGATTTCTCAGAAGAAGATGGTATCCGTGCCGGTGAATTAGAAGCTGAATTTGGCGAGATGGGAGGTTATACTGCGGAGAGTGATGCGGCTACTTTTTTAAATGAGTTAGGGGTTAAAGAATCTTTTCACCAAAGTTTGATGAAGGATATTCCATCGAACATGAAAGTGCGTGTGCTTTTAGCTCAGGCTTTGTTTGGTAATCCTGATATTTTGTTGCTGGACGAACCGACCAACGGTTTGGATATTGAGACCATTGGATGGTTGGAAAACTTCTTGGCTGATTACGAAAATATCGTTTTGGTAGTCAGTCACGATCGTCACTTTTTAGATGCAGTCTGTACACACGTAGCAGACGTTGATCGCCAAAAGATAAAAACATTTACTGGTAACTATAGTTTCTGGTATGAATCTTCTCAGTTGATGGCAAGGCAAATCAACGACAAGAACAAGAAGATGGAGGAGAAGCGCCAGGCTTTGCTCGACTTCATTGCACGATTCAGTGCCAATGCATCAAAATCAAAGCAAGCGACTTCCAGAAAGAAGGCCTTGGAGAAATTGACTATTGAAGAGATTGAGCCATCAAACAGAAAATATCCTGGAATTATATTTCAACCATTACGTGAAGTTGGTAACCAAATTCTTTCAGTTGAGAACCTTTCTAAATCAGTCGATGGCAGAAAGTTGTTTGATAAATTAACTTTCTCTGTGAGTAAGGGAGATAAGATTGCGTTTGTGAGCAAAGATCCTCTTGCAGTCACTTCTTTTTTTGAAATCATCAATGAAAAAATGCAGGCTGATGCTGGTAAATTTGAATGGGGGACAACCATCACCAAGTCATATTTACCAGTAGAAAACTCTGAATTCTTTACGGAGGATTTGGGTTTGTTGGATTGGCTACGTCAGTTTGTACCGCCTCACATCACGGATGCTGACGAACCTTTCTTGAGAGGATTCTTAGGGAAGATGTTGTTCAGTGGTGATGATATTCAAAAGAAAACCAAGGTGCTCAGTGGAGGAGAAAAAGTAAGGTGTATGGTAAGTCGCATGATGTTGCAGAATCCTAACCTTGTTATTCTTGATCAACCTACCAACCACCTTGATTTGGAAAGCATCCAAAGCTTTAACGAAGGTTGTATCAATTTCCCAGGTGTGGTCTTGTTGACTTCTCATGATCATACTTTCATGCAGACTGTCGCCAACCGCATCATTGAGCTCACGCCTAAAGGTGCAATTGATAGGTTGATGACCTTCGATGAATACCTTTCTGATAAGCGTGTTGCTGAATTAAGAGCTGAATACTACGCCTAATTAAAATCATATAGGGGCAGAATAAAAATCAGCGTGAAAAAGATTGCTGAGGTTACATCTTTGTCAAAACACTATAGATGTACACAGTTGAAACTTTACCCCAGCAAGCAGAGCATTTTGAATGGCTTAATGCTATTGATTTTTTTCATAATTACCTCGATATTATCGCAGAGCGGGTAGTTGATTTATCCAATCGTGGAGGTGAGCAATTAGACCGAATGAAAGTAGATGCTTTTGCAAGTGACTTACAGGGGCTTCGTTCTGAACTGTATCGATTATCCTACAATGTAAGTGAACACCTGGATGAATTACAAATGGTTCCGGTAGACGACAACCGACTTGAATTTGATTTGCAGAAATTGCATCACCACAACTTAAGAGAGAACTTTGATGATTTTGAAGAAGAAGTAAACAAATTCAGAACCAATTTCAATGAGTTTTACGTGAAGAACCTAGAATTTTATTATTGACGATGTTCTCCAAAAACTTTACGAAGTGTTTCAGCAATCTCTCCTAGGGTACAATAATTTTCAACTGCATCCAATACCAGTGGCATTAAATTAGCGGTTCCTTCTGCGGCATCTCCAATGGCATCTAGACAGGCTTTAGCTTTTTGGTTATCACGTTTTGCTTTTAATGCGACCAGTTTATTGACTTGCATCTCTCTGATACGGTCATCTATTTTAAATGGCGTAGGTGTTGAATGGGTAGTAGTTTGAAATTTATTTACACCAACAACAATCTTTTTTTCTTCTTCTATTTCACGTTGGTATTTATAAGCGCTGGATGCAATTTGTTCTTGCATGAAGCCTTTTTCAATCGCACTTACACTGCCGCCCATTTGATCTATATGTTGAATTATTTTATCTATTTCGATTTCCATTGCCTTGGTCAGGTTTTCAACATAATAGGAACCAGCCAATGGATCTGCTGTATCAGCTGCTCCACTTTCAAAGGCGATGATTTGTTGCGTTCTTAGTGCTACTTGCGCTGCTTCTTCAGTTGGCAAACTCAAAGCCTCGTCGTAGCCATTGGTATGAAGTGATTGAGTTCCACCAAGTACAGCAGACAAAGCCTGAAGGGTAACGCGCGTAATATTATTTAAAGGCTGTTGTTGCGTTAATGTACTGCCACCAGTTTGTGTATGAAAGCGAAGCATCATGGCCTTGGGATCTGTTGCTCCAAGACTTTGCATGGTTTTAGCCCAAATTTTTCTAGCAGCACGGAATTTGGCGACTTCCTCAAATAGGTTGTTGTGTGCATTGAAGAAAAAAGATAATCGTTTGCCTAACGTGTTGATATCAATTCCTTTTTCGATGGCTGCTTTTACATAAGCTTTACCATTGCTCAGTGTAAAGGCAACTTCTTGTACTGCTGTACTGCCTGCTTCACGAATATGGTAGCCAGAAATTGAGATGGTGTTCCATTTAGGCATTTCCTTGCTGCACCATTCAAAGATATCGGTGATGATGCGCATGGATGGCTTTGGTGGATAGATGTATGTGCCGCGGGCAGCATATTCTTTTAAGATGTCGTTTTGGATAGTGCCATTCAGTTTGGTTAGGTCAGCACCCTTTTTTTTAGCTACAGCAGCATAAAGTGCTAAAAGGATAAATCCTGTGGCGTTGATTGTCATAGAAGTAGAGACTTCCTCTGGATTGATGCCATCAAAAAGGACTTCCATGTCTTCTATGCTATCGATCGCCACACCTACTTTACCTACTTCACCTTCTGACAGAGGGTGGTCGCTATCATAACCAATTTGAGTAGGAAGATCAAAGGCAACACTTAGGCCTGTGACCCCTTGTGCCAGTAAAAACTTATACCTTTTATTGCTCTCTTCAGCGGTAGAGAAACCTGCATACTGTCGCATTGTCCAGTGCTTGCCCCTATACATGTCTTCCTGTATTCCTCTTGTAAAGGGAAATTGTCCAGGTAATGCCTCTTGCTCCGGAAGGTCGGCTGCAGTATAGACCTTTTTAATGTCAATGCCTGAATCGTTTTTGAGTGTTTCTTTCATACCTATGGCTTACAACAAATGTAAGCTAAGGGTGTTGAATAATGGATTTGATAAATGTTATTAATTTTGCACTATGGAGATAAAGACTGAAATGCCGGTAAAGCTGACAAAATCGGCTACCGAAGAATTGAGAAGGTTATTTGAAAGTAGAGAAGAAGGCAGCACTAAAATGCTCAGAATTGGTGTAAAGGGTGGAGGATGTTCTGGTTTTAGTTATGTACTTGAAATGGATGAACAGAAGGAGCGAGATGAAGTATTTGAAATTGAGGGAATACCTTGCTTAATTGATCCTGCTCATGGCATGTATTTATTTGGAATGGAGATCGATTGGAAAAGTGGATTAGATGCAAGGGGATTTGTTTTTAATAATCCTAATGCTGCCTCAACTTGCGGATGTGGTACATCCTTTGCAGTTTAATACATGAGATATATAAAATAAAAAAGAGGGAAGCAATTCCCTCTTTTTTTATGCAGTATTTAGCATTTATTTTTTGGCTTTATCAGCGCTCCCCAAAGGCTTGCTCTTTGCAATATCAATCAATACAGGGGATGCCACAAAGATAGTTGAGTAAGTACCTGATATAACACCTACCAGCATAGCAAATGCAAAACCTCTAGTTACTTCACCACCAAAGATGAACAATATCAAGATGGTTAAAAATACTGTGAGTGAGGTCATGATGGTTCTGCTCAAAGTTTCATTAATCGATTTGTTAATGATTTCAGTTTTGCTTGCACCTCTCATCTTGGCACTGTATTCCCTGATTCTATCGAATACAATCACCGTATCGTTCATAGAGAAACCAATGACCGTTAAGATCGCGGCGATGAAATGCTGGTCAATTTCCAATGGGAATGGAACAACACCTCTTAAGAAAGAGAATACAGCAAGTGTAACGAATACGTCGTGCAAGGTTGCAATTATTGTTCCTATTGAATATCTCCAGTCGCGGAAACGCAAGAAGATATACAAGAAGATCGCAATTACCGCAAGGATAGTCGCTTGAACAGCACCTTTTTTCAGGTCATCGGAAATTGAAGGTTGAACTGTTTGTGAACTTTGTTTATAGTCTTTTTTGAAATCTGCGTAAGTAACATTAGCAGGCAGATTACCTTTTAATCCATTGAAAAGTGTTGCTTCAACAGTCGAATCCGCGCTTTTGCTTGGATTGTCCATCATGAAAGCTGTCGTGATATTTAATGTTTTATCATCACCTACTGTCTTGATGATAGGAGCTTCACCGAAGGCAGACTTCAAAGATTCTCTTACTTTATTTACATCAGCTGGAGCATCAAATTTTACAGTATAGCTTCTTCCACCTTTGTATTCAACGCCTTGGTCAAAGCCATTGAACAAAGAACCTACACCAAGTACAAGAACTATGGTAGAAGTAACATAGGCGAACTTTCTAAATTCAATGAATTTGAAGTTGGCATTTTTGAAGATATTCTTACTTAGGGTAGTGAAATATTTAAATTCCTTGTTTTTGCTTGTCCAGTAATCAGTGATCAATCGGGAAATCATAATACCGCAGAACAATGAAAGCAGGATACCCAAAATTTGAGTTGTTGCAAATCCAAGTATTGGACCTAAGCCGAAATAGAATAGGATGATTGCAGTAATTAATGTAGTAAAGTGTGCATCCAATACTGGCGCCATTGAAAGTTTATAACCCTCTGCAACAGCAAGCTGGTAACTTCTTTTAAAGTTTAATTCATCTTTAATACGTTCGAAAATCACCACGTTAGTATCAACGGCCATACCAATAGTGAGTACCAAACCTGCAATACCAGGAGCAGTCAAAGTTGCACCCATCGCACTCAGTACACCTACTGTGAATAATAAGTTGAGAATAAGTGAAATATTAGCGACCCAGCCTCCTGTGTTGTAATACGCGACCATCAAAATAAAGATGATCAGGAATGAGATACCGAATGATAAACTTCCACCTTCAATTGCATCAGCACCAAGTGTTGGTCCAACTACTTGTTCTTGAACAATTTTGGCTGGTGCAGGCAGTTTACCTGATTGAAGGATGTTTGCCAAGTCTTGAGCTTCTTCTATAGTAAAGTTTCCACTGATTTCTGAGTTACCTGTAGTAATCGGACTAATTACATTAGGAGCCGAATAAACCAAGTTATCAAGCACAATAGCAATTGGTTTACCTACGTTGTTGGTTGTCATTTCACCCCAAGCTCTTTCACCTTGTTTGGTCATAAGCATTTTGATAGCAGGGCGACCTCTATCATCGAAATCCTGTGATGCTTGTTGAACACCATCACCTTCTAATTTTGCTTTATCTGATCCTTCAACGGTTTTCAAAGCATATACTGCAACAACATCACTTTTTACCCCTTGCTCGTTGGTTTCAGGAATACCAAATGCAAATTTTACGTTTCCTGGGAACTGGCTTCTTACGTTTTCGATTGCCATGTATTCACTAAATACAGCAGTGTCGCGAGTTGAAATGAAACCAAGGTTAGGCGCAAAATTCATTCTGCCTTGCTCATCTTGTTGAGGCGGAATAGGTTGGAAAATAGTAAAGAAAGATTTTGCTGCAGGTTTTGCTGAATCCTTTTTCACAGGTGCAGTTTTTACCAATTCACCTATGGTTGCTGCTTTGGTAGTATCTACTGCAGTTTTTGTGTCTGCGTTAGCAACAGCTGCTTTTGAAGTATCTGCTGATGCGGAAGTTCCTTCGTAATAAGCACGCAATGCTTGTTCAGCATCAGTTAATGGCTTGTCTAATTCAGCTATGTTGTATACCTCCCAGAATTGAAGGTTGGCAGTAGCCTGTAGATATTTTCTTACACGTTCAGGATCATCTTTTACACCAGGAAGTTCAACAGTGATGATACCCTTGGTTTTGTCTAATTGAATGTTTGGTTGTGCAACACCAAACTGGTCGATACGCTTTTGTAATACATTGAAGGTATTGTCAATAGCACCTTCAGCAGATGCCTGTAATTTGGTGATTACATCATTATCACTGTCCTCCAGTTTGATGTTTTTATTGCCAGTCCCAGCAAAAAGGGTAGCAAGTCGACCACTCGGGTTTTGGGCTTTGTAGGCTTCGGCAAATAGACTGATGAAGTCTTCATCGCTGGTTTGCTTCAAACGGTTGGCTTCTTTGATAGCATTGTTTAAGGCAGGATCTTTCCCGTTGATGGCAAGTGATCTCAAAAGTCCTTCTAACTCTACTTCTAAAGTAACACTCATACCTCCTTGAAGATCAAGACCTAGGTTAAGTTCTTGTTCTTTAGCTTTTTGGTAGCTGATGGCTCCTGTGATGCCATAAGTTACCGTTGTTTCACGGGTGCTGTCCAATAACCTGCGATACCTTTTATTGAATTCCAATTCCTTGGTCTCTGTATCTGCATTTGGGAAGTTGGCTTTTACAAAAGCCTGTGCTTTTTCCTCTTGCTTTCCTTCGTGGTTACGCACTACCAAAGTGAAGTGCAGTTGGTAAATAGAGATCAGGATCAGTGCTACCGCAAAAAAACGAACCAAACCTTTCAGTTGCATATCAATTCTTGTTTACGCTTAAAAATGAAACCCGACAGGGTCGGGGCGGGCAAAGATAGGGTTTTTTAGCCTCAAATCATATTGGAAATAGGCCCAGTTTTTTTACCTTTGCACCAAATTTACACGCATGAAACTTTCTACTCGCCTCGACCTGTTTGCAGAGCCAGAAACGCTCAAAATGGCCAAATTGGGCCGTGAACTTAGGGCAAAGGGCATCGACGTGATCGATTTATCTTTGGGAGAGCCGGATTTTGATACGCCTGTCCATATTAAAGAGGCTTTGAAAAAGGCAGTAGACGACAATTATAGTCATTACACCCCAGTTGCAGGGTATCCTGATTTGAGGGAGGCGGTTTGCACCAAATTGAAGCGTGATAACAACCTCGATTATAAACCAGAGAATATCTTGGTATCTACCGGTGCCAAGCAAAGTTTGGCCAATGTAGTGATGGCTATTGTTAGTAAAGGTGATGATGTAGTTATCCCAACCCCTTATTGGGTAACCTATTCTGAAATTGTAAAATTGGCAGAAGGCAAAGTAACCTTAGTAAGGACTTCAATTGAGAACAAATACAAATTGACCGCTGCTGAACTGGAAGCAGCCATCAAGCCTGAAACCCGTTTGTTTATTTTCTCCTCTCCATGTAATCCTAGTGGTTCTGTATACACAAAGGAGGAGTTAGCTGCTTTGGCGGAGGTATTCAGAAAGCACCCTGACGTATTTATTATTTCTGATGAGATTTATGAGTATATCAATTTTGTAGGTAAGCACGAGAGTATTGCGCAATTTGACGACTTAAAAGACAGGATCATCATCATCAACGGTTTAAGTAAGGGATATGCCATGACTGGCTATCGTTTGGGTTATATCGCTGCACACCCTGATGTTATTAAGGCTTGTGAGAAGTTACAAGGTCAGTATACCAGCGGAACCAATGCGGTAACTCAGCGTGGTGCTATCGAGGCATTGACTGGAGACTTGAGACCAAGTATTGAAATGAATAAAGAGTTTGGTCGCAGAAGAGAAAGAATGTTGGAATTGATTAAAGCTATACCTGGCATTCAGATTGCTGAACCTGATGGCGCTTTTTATGTATTTCCTGTCGTGACCGCTTATTTTGGTAAAAAGAATGGTGAAGAAGTTATCAAGGATGCAGATGATCTTTGTATGTATTTATTGAATACTGCTCACGTATCAACTGTAACAGGAAGAGCCTTTGGTGAGCCAACCTGTATCAGGATTTCTTTTGCTAACAGCATGGAAAAAATCG
>CAZDTN010000019.1:20161-21764 GCA_964508355.1 uncultured Sphingobacterium sp. | reverse complement strand
TCTGGATATCACCCAGCTTAAGATCAGTGGTTCCAAAATTTTTCAGCATATACTCTTTTACTGAAGCAATTACTTGCTCTGAATATGCTTTTGAAAGCATTTGTGGATCTTTTCCTCTCATAGCAGAGGCCACATTTTCATAAATTAATAAGAATACTGCCGCACCCTTACTCTCTGGATTACCCGACTTATCCCATGCTTTCAGGTTATTTAAAATGGTATCATATTGAGGATAATCACCAGCAGTCATCATCAATATACTATCAATACCATAGGGATATTGCAGCTGTGTTGGCAGCTGACGATCATATTTTATTTTTTTAAAGAGCTCATAATCTAATGTTCCTACTTTAGGAAATAACTCTAAAAATCTAACACTTCTGTTGTTGTGGTTGGTTTCCCAGCCATCTTGATGTGGGAATTGTTGTGGCCTTAAATTATCTTTTTCACCCGTAGCATGAAATGAAGAATGGTTCGTATTAAATAAAAAACCACTTCCAGGATTTACATATTGCGGCAGATGATTAATTGGCCGAAAACTTGTCCATAAAGTAGCTGATGAATTTCCAGGTACTGTTTTTTTCCAGTCGTATTTTTTATCCCCATTTCTAATTGGCATCAATGCATTGTTGATGTAAAAAATGGTATCATTTTTATCAGCATAAATAATATTGAACATAGATAACCCCTGCAGGCTGATAGCCTTGTAAAACTCTGTATAGTTTTTTGCCTTGTTCATATTATACCATTGCTCTAAAGCTCGAATCTCCATATTGGCACCTAAACGAATAGAAAAAACACCCTGTTCATTTTTCATAGTGGCCCCATACTTACTCCACAGCAAGTCACGTGAAATTGGAATAGGCACACCCTTGATGCGCAATTTTATTTTCTTCTTTTCCAAATCAACCCATTGTCCATCAAACATATACTGGTTGCTATTCTTTGGATTCATCTGTAACTGAAAAACATCTACACGATCACATAAATTGACTGTATGTGCCCACCCGAGATGTTCATTAACACCATGGAGAATAGCTGGTCCGCCTGCTAATAGTCCTCCAAGGGCATTCCACCCTTCCTCACTATTGACATGTGCTTCATAAAATGCTTCAGGTCCTTCATTGGGCTGATGAGCATTGATGGCCAAGAAGGCTTCTCCAGTAGATGTTTTACTCGGATGTACCGCAATTGCATTTGAACCCATTTTATCATAATCAAATACTGGATTCATATTATTGGTATAGATAGCACCTAATATTCTGTCCGCACCATTGAATACAGTCAAAGCCAGAACCGAAGAAGCAATATAATCTTGCTCCGTGATTGGAAAGAGATCTTTGTGCAAAACCTCTTCTGGATGTTTTTTTGCATAATCATTTAAACCTTGGACATAGCCTTTGATCAAACGCAAAAAGGCGGGTGATAAAGTACCCCATTTTTCTTCCGTTATTTCTCTACACCTGAATAAAGCAAATGCATAATCAGCAGCAACGGCATTTTTACCAAAAGTCCTGCCCATTAACCCCTTTGAGGGAAGCGCAACACGTTGCAAACTCTTGAAATCATCTTCAGCATGTGCCCATGCTAAACCATATGAGAC
>CAZDTN010000019.1:16342-20061 GCA_964508355.1 uncultured Sphingobacterium sp. | reverse complement strand
CCATCATTGATGGACACTAAATTTGGCTGGTCGGCATGATTCAAATAAACAGCCAAATCAAAAACCTTAAATCCATATTCTGGTATATAATAATGTGTCTCATTGAATAAGCAATGGTTTTCAACCATGGCTTTTGCATGCAAAGGCAGAGCATCAACTTCTTCCTTTGACACTTCTATCCATTCTGCTTCGTGACTGGAAAATATCTTTTGTTCACCTTTTTTAATTGCAGCTATGGCAAATACACCAATACCATGTAAGGGAGAAGGCTTCAACATTGCAAAAGTGTGGTGCTGAAGTTCAAGCAGAAGCTTATCTTTTTTTGTCATAAACTATTCATGGATTTTTAATCTTGATAAGCCTTGCGTATACCCTTTAATTGTAAAATTATATTGTGGAATTCCTTTTTGATTCTCATAGGCACCTCGTTTGGTATAGATGGCAATAGCTCCACTATTGGTCAGCGATACCAACTGAGCTGGAGGTGGATAAACTTTAATTAAAGCAACATCCATTGGACTCAGGTTCAAATTATTTACATCAACAAGAAATTCATTAATGAAAAAATTAACAGGTTCGCCCCTCCATGTTACCGTCGAGGTTATACCATTAGACCGAATGAACAAGCCTCCAACTTTACTTTGCAAAAACATTAAAATATTATTGGATCTCATCAGTTCATTATCGTCTAGCGCATCAAATGTTCTTGCATCAGGAAAGCTTTTAAAAAGTTTTGATACGAAATCTTCTTCAAATTTTTCTGCGTTAGTTTTCCCCTTAAGTACAACCTCGTCTAAAACAACTGCATCTGGATAGGGATCAGTAAAATCAAAAACATATGTAGCCGTATCTACCAGCTTTCCCTCTTTTTTACCACCTCTCTGTTGAACATTGAAGAATATTGTGGATGAATGAAAAGGTGTAAAGACAGAATCAAGTGGTGTTTCTAAGGTAATCCAATATGTACCCCGACCTTTCCCTGGGTCAAAAAGTAATTGTGCTGAGTCACCAAATACAATTGGAGGAATTACAAATTCTCCATCATCATTTACATTTACATAATCGTTATGCAAAATCGACTTTCGACCCAATAATGTATACCTGATTTCTTTACCAGACATTTTTGGTAACTCATATACGATTAACGTATCCTTCTGCTTTGTTTTGTAATTATATGCTTTTTTGATTTTTACGTTTCGAATTTTACCTTTTATTTCAACAAACTGATCTACTGCCATGAAATTTAACGCATAGTTACCTGAGGGCATACTATCGGAAATAACCAAAGCTCCTTCTGCAATACCATTTAAGATAGGATATCTCAATTTCCATCTTTTCCCACTCTCCAAATGATCAACCCAAAGATGAAGACTTGCTGCAGCATATCCTTTACCTATACGATACCCATTCCAATTGAACTCAAGTGTATCTCTATATTGTAAATTCCTGGCATTGATGGAAACCGGTATTGAATCAGATGCCATGATTTCATTGAAAAAAAAGAAAAAAAACAGTATGAATAGCCCCCTGTGCATTAATAAGATTAGTTAATGCAACAAAGTTAATGCTTCAAATTGGTGCAGATCAAAAAAAGTGCTGGTATTCCCTTATTGATTACCTATCAAGTGCCCATAGAAAAGTGCATTCAAAAAAAGCTTATTGGTACTGTACCAAGTTCCCCTGAAATTCGGCTCATCACCAAACAGAATGACCCGTCCAGTTCCTTCAGATCCAACAAGAATTGATGGACCATTTTTAAGCTTACTTAAAGTTGATGAGTGTACATATCCGCCAACAACAGGTTCAGCTGTATATTGTGCTACTGTATTATAAGGGCTCATACTTTTCTGGAAAAAGGTTAGTCCATTTTTATATACAGAAAGTTTTCTTCTTTGAAATCCATAGCCCACAGGATGTGTAGTATCTAGATCTACTTTAAAGATTGATCCTCCCAGTGCTTTTGCACCTTCAATTTCAACAGATCGATCATAATCCTGACGAATAGAACTAAACGATGAATCAATCAATAATTTATGTTTAGTAAATCCATTTCGTATGGCCCACTCTGCACCAGTTTTAATTGTAACCAATGTATTACCATTTTGCACCCATACTTTAATTCTATCGACAGTATTTTTATCCAATAAGTTATATATACCTGATACCATCACCAATGTATTGTAACGAGACAAATCAAGTCGATTTACATTCAACACATCAACTTTAGTAATAGGCATACCTATTCTCTGATCAAGTAAATGCCATACCTCACCAGCCTCAGCAGCCACAACGCCTGTCCCGATAATCATTGCAACCTCGGGCTTCTTCAATGTTCTGACATAATTACTCCCCAAATCAATTCCCGCGATATTATAACCTGTTTGAACTGCATGCACCTGAATATTTGCCTCAGTAGCAGCTTTTTTTATTGCATCATACAAGGCAGTCCCATCAATTCTTTGTTGTTGCACACTGATCACCAAACTACCATACCCAAATTTTTTCTCAATGCCATTAACAGAGGTGGTAAATGGTCGTGTTGCTGTCTGAACAATTACATTTTGCCTTTGGAGTGCATAAATAAATTGATGTGTATTATAGTCAGCATTGTCGACCAAATAAGCATAACTACTTTTCACTAGATCACTTGGCAAACTAGGTAGTGGTCCTGTAATTTTATTTCCTAATTGCATTGGTGTTTTCACTTCACTAAATGGTAAACCATAAGCATGAATCAAACTCCAGGTTGATGCATCATAAAACGAACTGTCTTTGAAATTAATTTGGTTTTCAAAAATAGTTCTTACCATAATATGGTTTTCTTGTGCTGTTGGCACATAATATTTTTTCGAATTAGGAACTTGATAAACATCAATCCTGTGTAAATGGAGGAGATCTATGAATGCTTTCGTTCTATTGTAATCATTGTCGTCTTCAAATACATACCCTTTAACTACAGCTGCGTCTGCTTGTTTCTTAGCGACTTCAAAAAATTGTTTACGCATTTCCAGCAACATCTCTTTTTCTGCAATTGATGCCCTAATGGTTGCTAAGGAAGCAGTAAACTGATTACGAATGGTAAATGCAAAAGTGATTGGTATAGTTGTTGTTTCCTGCACGTGACCTCTGCTGCTGGCTTGTTCAAATAAAAATCCTGCGCCTCCATAAAAATTGATATAACTACTGCCATATCCAGGATATAATTTATCAAAGGCCTCCTTTGTAAAATACATAGACCCTATTCCGTTTACAGCTTTAGAAAAGTATTCTGCATATTTAGGATAGACCTTTTTATACAGATAATCCGGAACAACAGGATTGTTGCTCGCTTCTTCTCCAGGATCGAAATAAAAACTGGAATTAGTCCCCATCTCATGATGATCCGTTTGCACGTATGGACGCCATTTGTGGAAGAAATTCACCCTGTTTCTGGTCTCTGGAAAAGTACCTAAAAACCAATCTCTGTTCAAATCAAACCAATAGTGATTTGTTCTACCACCAGGCCAAATCTCATTATGCTCTCTGTCATTGGGATCTGCAACAGGTGGAAACGCCTTGTGCATGTTGGCCCAATTGGTATGTCGATCTCTACCATCTGGATTGATAACAGGATCTAATAAAATAACCATATCCTTCATCCATTTTTCAGCTTCCTCTGATTGGGATGCAGTCATAAAATAGGCAGTCAGCATAGCTGCCTCACTCGATGAAGGTTCATT
>CAZDTN010000019.1:0-16242 GCA_964508355.1 uncultured Sphingobacterium sp. | reverse complement strand
TAGGATAAAAATAAGACTCCTGAGCAGAGACAACTATAAATAAAAACAAGGAAAAAGCGGCAATTAAGAACTTCCTGAACATGGGCAATATTTTATTATTTACCTAAAGTACAGAAATTTAGATTGAAAATTGATAAAATCAATTGAGAAATGGCATTTATTTAATCCGCATATATTGCGGTGAATAAATTGTATATTTACAGCAAAATAGATAAAATGTCTACTTATATATACAACCAACACGGGTGGCCAACCGTTAGTTGGGATTTTACCACCGTGAATACCGTTTTAGCCGATGTTTCAAAGGAGCAACATAAGCTAAAACAAAAGATTGAAATGCTTCCTGAGTTCCTAAGAAAAGAGGCAAATGCTTATATGCTCACTGAGGAGATCTTAGCCAATTTCGAATTGGCCGATGTGATATTAAATAAGGATGAAGTAATAAGTTACTTTACACAAAAAGTAGGGGCAGACCTGCAAAATGCAGTTTCGTATGGTGATCAAATTGTACAAGGGGCAGATTTACTATGGGATGCTACACAGCACCCAATTGCTCCGCTTACAGAAGAAAGATTATATGAATGGCACCAATCAATTTTCCCTACCGGGAGAAGTGGAGCCTACCGCATTCGCGTGGGAGCTTGGAGGGACAATCCAATTGATCGGCCATTGGAAGTATTTTGGGGTGTTCCACCGCATGAAAAAGTATTATTTGAAGCACCGCCTTCTGAAGGGTTATCAAAAGACATGTTTAAGTATCTGAGCTGGTTCAATACGAAGTTTCAGGTAGACCCATTGATTAAAGCAGGAATAGCTCACCTGGGTTTTGTTACCATTCACCCCTTTGATGACGGAAATGGTAGAGTTGCAAGATTAATCACTGCACTTCAATTAACCAGGGCGACTGAAAGCAAGGTCTGTCTTTATAGTTTAAGCACGCAATTGAAAAAAGAAAAGACCAGCTATTACCAAATGCTAGAACAGACTCAGAAAGGGACCCTGGATATTACAGAGTGGTTGATCTGGTTTTTAAAAACAACAAAGAAAGCGATTCAACAAGCTGAAAAACCTTTGGCTGGCACATTCAAAAAAGCAAGATTTTGGGAAAGACAAATTGGACTAGCCTTTAATCCACGACAAATTAAAATGATCAACAGAATGATTGAGGGAATTCCTCTGAAACTCAATACATCTGTTTGGGGCAATATGTGTGATTGTTCACAAGACACAGCACTTCGAGACATCCAGGATTTACTCAATAAAAAAGTATTGGTCAACGGAATTGGTGGCGGCAGAAGCACACACTATGTTTTAAGAGAGAATAAATAACTTTTATTGATTGATGATCGCCTTTATAAGATGCAAATTTTTATAGGTAAGCGTATCATCAGTCATTGAATTTATACTTGCTTTGATAGTTTCTCTTTTGGCTTCATCGGACCAGATTTGGACAAGTGGATGCATATCAACTTTCACAAAAAACAAACATACATCTTCGCCCAAACCGACTGTCGTTTGGGTTTCAGTTCGGAAATATAAATCTTCAATAGAAGATGGAACTGGTCTTGTATGAGCAGGATGCTGACTTAAGCCCCCCAGTGAACTGATGGTCCATACAAATCTCCTAAACATGGCTCCTTCGCGAGAGATTACCTGGGTTACTTTATCACTGGATGCGCGTAAGGTTTGACCATCTGCGACAGGTAGATGTAAAGCATAAAAATTTTGTCCAATTTTCTCTGAAGGAATAAACCCGCTTGGGAAACAAAAACAAATCGCTGCTAGTTGCCCATGAATTAACACCGCAATGTCTTCCTCAACATGAATGGCCAGTTCTGCTATTTGTTCGATGTTTCTTAAGCCGCAGTATTGGGCTGCTTTAGCAACAGCAAATTCAACATCAGGTAATTGAGCAACTAACCCTTTAACGGATAAAAGTTCTTTTTCTTTCTGTGCTAAATAAGCTTGTTCTGGTTGTGCATTGAACGCCTCACCTTGATATTTCGAAATATCTGCAGTAACCGTGTATGGTACTTTAACAGGGAAAACAAATCCCATTTTACAAGTTTATCATCCGGACTTATTGATCCATTTTGACATCAAGCACATGAGTATAAGTACCATCTTCATTTCTAGTGGTAGTCACCTCACCATTAACGCCTTTGTATTTTCCAGTTCCACCAACAATGGCTCTTTTTTGTTGTAAACCCGAACTCATCTGTTGCTCACCTTTTTGGTAGCTGGTACCCCCCTGTGCAATGATTTCATTTTCATCCCTAAAGTTAAAAACCATTGTTCCAATACGTTCAGTTAAATAGGTTGGATTTAATGAATCTCCATCAACAATATCGACAGTGATTAACCAGCCCAACACTTCACCAGCCACATTTCCTGCTGTATCTTTAATTGTAGCTTCAAAAGCCATTGCGTCTCCGTGACCATGTGAAGTATCGCCTAAATTTAAGTTAACCATAACTGGCTTTTCCTGAATAAACTTAATGGTTGTCCATTTTGAAGAAGTTGACTGGCAACTTATAAATACAATACTAAGCAAAAGGGATGCAAATAAATTTTTCATATTTTCTTAATTGATTGGCAATAATTCTAACAATATCTATTTGATGAAGATATAATTAATTATTGAAAACCTTGATTCAGAGAAATAAAGCAGCTGGTTCACTAAGCTATATAGTAATCATAAATACCTATCCATTAGAGTTTAATAAATTTCAATGTATGTACCACTCCATTTTCCTTTGTAGAAAAAATCATAAAATAAGTGCCTGACTTAATAGTTTCCATGGAAATCAAAGCTCCTGATTTGATTTCTTTTCTATCAAGTATTAGCTGTCCATTTTGATCGATGATTTTTACACCCATTGAACTTATTCCACCAACATAATAAAGAACCCTCGAGCTAGAAAGCACTGGATTAGGGACTATCTTAATATACTCCCCACTAGCAACATCTAAAAGTCCAGTTGACAAATAGTAATAGTTCTCTGATTGAGGGCCTGCACATCCGTTTACTGTTGATGAGACAGAATAATATGCAACTTCTACCGGCTTATAAGTTACCCCAGTTGCTCCTTGGATGCTCACCCCTTCTTTATACCATTGGTTACCTGCTGAAGCACTTGAAACAAGATTGGCGTTAGCATCTCTTGTTACTGTTGGCTTTTGAGGTATTGCATTGACAACAACAGCAATAACAGCACGCTGACTCTCACATTGGGTTTCATTATTACGCTGAGCTACATAGAAATTTGTTGTGCCAACAGTGGAGGTAATTGGTGTTGGAGCTGTAGCTACCGGATCTCCGCCAGTTGCATTGCTTCCATACCACAACAAAGTATTACCAGCCCCCACAGTAGCTGATAGAGCATTTGCTGTTGCCCCCTGACAATAAGACAAACTACTCACCGAAGGCAAAGCAGGCACTAATTTATCAATAGCTTGAAAACTGGTTATTTGATTAACATTACCAACAGTATCCACTAAAAGACCAGCAGGTAACTCAATTTTTAATGTATCAGCACAACTGCGCTTCAAAGTGATTTTGAAATTCCTCGAATCAATCTTCTCTACAGTTTGTATTGTTCCATTTACAACTTTCAATGACTGCATACCTAAGGTACTTGAAACAAACTCGTTAGTAGATAGAGTAATCACAGTATTTAACCCAGCCTCACTTGCTTTTTTAATCGTTGCAACTGGATCCTTGGTGTCTTTATAAACTGTAGTTTTTATAGGCTCTCCAATATTACCAACAGAATCAATCAAATAAAACCTTAGCTCGATTACACCATCCAACATAGACTTAATAAGTGATCCTGGAATTTGGAAAGTCCCATTTGTAAATGATCCAGATAGAACTAGTGAATCACCAATACTTCCAATTGTACCCGAAGCTAGTGTAGTCATGCTACCAATACCAGATACTGCACTTCCTGTAGTGACCGAAGATTGAACAGCCACTAAATTATAAGTACCATTTTTCTCTGTTGTTTTAATATCAATAATTAAAGAATCCAAATTGCTCTTTCCGAAATTGGCCAAATTCATTTTCAACTGCTCACTTTTTGGAATTTGAGTGTCTTTAGTATACACTGCACGACCAGTTCCTATAAGTGCGGAATTCAAGTCCATCATAAATACACTCGCATACAAAATACCATCATTTACCCCTTTTAATTGAAGGTTATTCAGCATAATAGTATCAGCAGTCATCTTACCATCATACACAACTGAGGTGCCTCCCATAGAGCTATACATTCTGAGTCGATAAAATTGATCTTTACAATTTGCACAACCTATTTTAACCGAAACAGAGTCGACATTTTTTGCATTTACTTTTTTGCCGAGAATTTCAACCAATGGAGTTACCTGTAAAAGATCTGATTTATCAACATCGAAACGAATAATTTCAGTAAAGCTATAATACTTGATATTCATGGCATGATCGATCAGATTTATCGATGAAACACCCCATAGTCCGGGCGCAGATCCAACAGGTAAAGTAGCTTTGAAATAAAATTGCTTGAATGCATAGTTTGAAGAATCTGGTATGAATTCACTATAATATCTGTTTCCAAATCCCCATTGCATTGAATAATGATGCTCCTTCCCTTGAGGATCTCTCAAGGTATACCACCCATGTTTGATTCCTGAAGCAAATGATGGAAAATCTGAGGTGTCTTTTATGTTGGCCCACATTTCAAAAAGCGTTTCCCCATTAGGTGATTCTGGATTTGTAGGAGTAGCTCTTATCTTTATATTATTCACATCTAATATAGGCGGCTTATAATCAGGATACTTAGTTTGGATATAGATACTATCTCTTATTGCTCTTTGATTTTTTCCAGAAAACATTACTTTGTTTGCCGTATCAAGATCTAAAAACACTCTTCGATCATTTCTAGCAATATCAACAAAAGCAAGATGAGGAATAGAATAGTATCCGCTTGGATAATATTCCAGAATAGGAAATAAATATTCTACTGTTCTTATACTGTCTGGTAAATCATTTTGTATGAGATTAATTGCATTGAATTCTTTACTGAATGGTTGTGGATTGTATTTATCTGTTGAATCAAGTTTAGGAAAATTAATATTACCTCCTGCTGCACCAATTGGTTTCATATAAGTATTATCCCATACTTTCATTCTTATCCTGAGTGCTTTCATTTCTTTGAGGGTATCTGCACAAGTCCCACACACCTTATCTGCTGTCACCCCACTCAAATCAATAAACTTACCCTTCACCGTATCCATGATGAGTGATTTCTCTATGTAAAGAGGCGGGGTTACATCTTCCATAGGGTTATTTACAAAAAGTTTTAACCCATAGGTTGTGGGATTCTCAAACCTTCCATTCCACACTTCATCATAAGTTGCAATGTGAAATCCAATCCAATAGCCACTTTTTGCATACTTTGAAAGGGTTGCTGTACCGCGTAGAATACGGTTGTTGGCATCAATAGTATTCATTGTTAATCCAAAATCTGTCCCACTAGGACTCAGAAAACTAGCTGTTGCATGTATTGCTCCTTTTCTTGGATCTCCTTCAGTATTTAACTCAATTTCAACAGTTACCTGTTTATCCTCATTTGCTTTTCCAACTACATCAACTCTTGTGCGTATGATTTTACCAGGATAATAATAATCTGGATATAAATTATAGACCTGGAAAGTCAGATCTTGTCGAATTCTAGAGATATATCTTGTCCCATTCATGATCCTATCTCTAATAAATTCAAACTTTTTGATTGAGCGAGATCTAAAACCGTCAGGATTAGTAATAAACCAAGCAATACTTTCAGCCATATCCTCATTCGGATTCTTAAGGTGAGCATAAGCTGAAACAAATTCAGTGGTATTAGAAGTTGACCAGCCGCTAGGTGATGTAGGATCTAAAAACCAACCGCCCAAGTCTGACCAATCTTTTTTGGTTGTAGAATCAAAACTATACGCCCACAAAAAATGGGCTTTTTCATGCAAAACAAGACGTTGCATGTAATTGATGTCCTGATTTATAAAGGCAAGCTCCATAAACTCTATATGATCATTGGTGGCCAAAGCAGCGCAGGAAGGACACCTTGGATTCGGCTGTCCATTTATTCTCCGAACCATATATTTTAGACCATCTTGCTTGTGCATGGGTTCAGGAAATTCTTCAATCATGGATAAAATGATCAATTTTTCATCGAATTGAAATTCCTGAAAATTCGATTCTGTCTCCCCCATAACTTGTTTCAAAAGGGGTCCTGGTGTCAAAAATTCAAAACCATACCTTTCGCGTGCCATGTTATCTATAATACCTTTGTTCGTTCCTTTATCGGTGTATAAATAAACGAGTGCATTGAATAATCTTTTTGAGAAAAACTTTCCCTTTAAACCATCCAAAGTCACAACTAGTGGCGTTGCATATGTAAATGCTGCTCTTGAAATTCTAACTTCCAGTATTTCACCATTTCGAATAAATGAAATATCTCTATCAATAAAATTATCAGATATAGTCCATCGTGCTGTAACAAATGCAGTATCTCTTTGACCGCGAATACTAGGATAATTAAGTCTTTTCAACGTGACAAATAATCTATAGGCATCCTCACTAGTCCAAATAGATTCCTGATCACTTAGCAAAAACCCATATTCGTTTAGCAGGTTAATGGCATGAAAATCATCTGGCACCTTCTCTGCTTTTCCCAGTACATTTATTGTTACAGGTGTATTGATGTAAGACATTTGAGCATGACCAACATAACTACTATCATCCTGCCATGTGTAGAAATAATTAGAATCTGGAGGAGCAGGTGTTAATGTGATAATGTTTTCGCTAGTATTTCCATTTAATTCCAAGACTTTTGCAACAGGGAATAAATAACCCTTTGCATCTATACTCAATGCCCACTTCCCGTTAGCAATACCAGGAAAATCAAATGGGACATCTAAATTGGAAGGATTACCACCTATTTTTTTGAACAAAAATTCATCAGTTGATTTTTGAATTCTAACAATTGCAGAATCCTTATTTGCTAACCCTTTAACAACACCAGTAATTCGAGATTGACCAGAAGAGTAATTAATGCAAATAGTTGTAAATGCTAAAGTCAATAGCATTTGCAGTTTGGTGAGTTTCATGTTGCAGTAGTTGTATCTGTAATTTAAGAAATTTCTTAAAATCGTCGACTTCTAGTACTCACAAATCTGAATATATTGCCTGGTCTGAGGAGTAGGACTTATTGCCTTACAGATTGCACAGTCCGGAAGTTTAGTAGTAGGTGTATCAATTTTGAAATAGAATTCCTGATTCTCTTTCAAATCTCCTGGAAAAGAGCAATAGTTAGCATTACCCATAACATTCTGATAAACAATGCCTGTAGATTCATCTTTCCAAGTTTTTTCATAGAAAGCAGGATCTAATCTATCATCCAGTACCTGTACAACAGCATTGCCACAGAGTCCAACTAATACCAACTTACCTTTATAGCAATTTGAATTGAGTAAATTTTGTGCATTGTCCTGCTGTTTGTCACAAGAGGAAAGTATAAATAATACTACTATAAATAACAGTGATCGAATCATATCACAAAACTACAACCTACTGATCCTTTAAACCAAATTTTTCATTTAGTTCAAATACTTTTTCAGCAGAATATTGCTCTCCTGCTACCATTGCCAACTGCTCTTCAAGTAATTTTTGTTTGTGCGACAAAGTATTTTTATTTGAATCGATGATTTGTTTTGTTGAGTCATCCAACTCTCCTTCTATAGTTTCAATTACATTCAACACATCCTGCATTTGTTGCATGACTGCTTTCAATTGATTAGGCAACCAACTGGTGATTGGTGTTCCGCCAGTCGCTTTTGCATATGGAGTATTGGCCATGATGTATTTCTGTACAAATTGCCAGTGACCATTTCTAAAATGATAGATCTGCTCAAGTATACCCAACAATCTGGATAACCCAATCACACTTTTTTGTTCTTTAAGATAACCAAACATCCCACGTTCGTGGATTGCCGCCACTTCGTTTTCCAGATCAATGAAAAATTGTTGAACGCATTTTGGTCGATACGTACGAAGATCTAATAAATATTTCGTCAGCTCATTCTTAGGATAATAATTAATCACCCCAGAAAAAATGTCCTCCATGGGAATGATATCATCCTGCGCTCCTGTCTGTCCCCTAAACTGTTTAGGCTCATCCCACACACCAGTGTAAGTGACTCCATCACCAAACAATTCATCATTGCCTTTGACTCCCATAATAAATACACGAAAATCATTATAATGTTGCCAGCGTGAAGCCTTCCACATTTCTTTTCTGCGGTAGTTCATTTCAGTCATGGTCCGCATATTCATATCCAAAGCTTCCTCAGCTTTTTTAAGATTTCCTTCTCCGACTGCTTTGAGCGTCTCCATAACTGATCCAACCAAATCAGCTGAATGCTGATTAATATCGACATGCAACATGATAAAGCCAACTTCATCTGGTTGTCCGGAAAAACGAACGCACATCTCTAGGTTAGTCCATTCTAATCCTGCTGTTTCATCTTTCTTTTTAAAATTTCCTAACGAATAGGCATAATGATAATCCAACCAAGGATAGACATCCATCTTTTCTGCAACTGCTACAAATGGTTGTGCAATTTGTATGGGCAATATATTTCTCGCTTTACCATAGTGGCCTGTCGAACGATAATGTTGAAACGAGGACTCTAAAGTAAATGCTGAAGCAAGAAAAGAATATCCCCTGAACAATGCTTGCAATACACAAACATCAGTTTCTCTATTGACTTCATCAACATAATTAGGTAGTACTGCAACAGCTTCTTCTATTTTGTTTGGATAATGCAAATACCCGTATTCAGTATCACTCAACTGCACAGGCATCTTGTCTAAGATATCTTGTAACACTGCATAGACTGGAGGTAATTTTTTTAATGGGAGATGTTGTGGGAGAAAACCATGAACTGGACCAACATTGAAAAAACCATCTGTATACTGCTGCTGCATGCTGACTATTTTTTTGATTGTTTAAAGAAACGGTATGAAAAAATTACTGGTAAAAAAACAATGATGAAAACTATGGCTAAAAATACTACTATTTGGATAACACCACTTAGCAGTAAAGCACATAAAGACATAAATAATCCTCCAACCGCCCAAGTCTTTCCTGCAAATTGATGAGTGGCTTCCCAATTCGCAACATCTTCCAGCGTCCATGGCAAACGCATCCCTACAAAATAATTCTGCTTTAATTTGGGCATGTACAATCCGAACGCACTAAAACCTAAACCAATTAATAAAAAAACAAATCGGCCATCACGCAAAGTCTCATTGACTGTGCTATATATAATCGATATGCTTAAGATACTCATGAAAATCACAATACCTAATCCTAAGGCCAGATAATTAGCGGGATTAGCATCAGCATATCGTTTCGGATCTAACTTTGTGATGTTTGAAAAAATAAAGAAAACAAAAAGACCGGTGAACCCCATTATTGCAGGCGACAAAAAAATAGTTTCAGGTGATCCCCAACCATCTGCTTCTCCTTTAATATTAAAATGAATCGGAATACTGGCAGGCAATGATGGATATAAATAGAAGGCATAGGCAAAAGGCAAAGCAATTAAACCAAATACAAACAACCAATAAAACCTTTTCGACATGACCAACATCATTTTTTAGACCAAAAACTGTTAAATAGAATCTAACTACTTAAACTGTTTTTTTTGAACAATAAATCTATGGTAATTTCAGCATACTAAAACGATTTAATGAAAACGATTCTTGTCTTTGGCATGGGTAAAGTGGGCTCACTGGTGGGCATTTTACTCAATAAGAAATTCAATGTAACTGGTTTTGATAAAAACAATCCGCCTGTTGATCCAGAATTTAATATCATCAATGGTGATATCAAAGATGAAAAATTACTGAACGAAGTAATCCCCCAATTTGATGCAGTCGTTTCATGCATGCCCTATAACCTCAATCTGTCCATTGCCAAAATTGCACACGCAAATGGAAAACATTATTTTGATCTCACAGAAGATGTGCCTACCACCAAAGCCATTCTCGAAATGTCTGCGACTGCCAAAGGAGCTATGGCGCCACAATGTGGTTTAGCCCCAGGCTTAATTGGTATCATTGGTTCGGATCTTGCAAAAAGATTTACTAAACTACGTGATATTGAACTGCGTGTTGGTGCCTTACCCATGTACCCAAATGGTTTAATGGGTTATTCATTTACCTGGTCACCTGCCGGTGTTATTAATGAATACATCAATGATGCAGAGGTCATTCACAATGGCGTAAGAAAGATGGTTCCTTCATTAGACGGACTAGAACATATTAATATTGAAGGTCGCGATTATGAGGCCTTCAGCACCTCTGGTGGCTTAGGCACCATGTGTGAAACTTATGAAGGAAAGGTTGACACACTCAACTATAAAACTATTCGTTACCCTGGTCATGCAAAACTCATGCGCTTCTTGTTGTATGAATTAATCTTGAAAGAAAAAAGAGAATTGGTCGAAGAAATTCTCACAGAAGCAAAACCACCAGTAGCTGAAGATGTAGTTATTGTATACGCTGTAGTTGAAGGATGGAAAAAAGAAGGATTGTCCAGAGAAGAATATTACCGTTCTTTTCATCCTATAGAAGTCGATGGCAAAAAATGGCGAGCCATTTCCTGGACAACCGCAGCATCTATAGCGGCAGTTGTAGAAATGGTAGCAGAAGGTAAACTTCCCCAACAAGGATTTATCAAACAAGAAGACATTGATTTCAATTCATTTTTAGAAACAACAAATGGTAGCTTTTTTAAGTCGTAATACATTTCATTTTCAAATTCTTTATACATGAAATTCTCCTTAGCGTCTTTAGGTTTAACCGCTAACAATAGCGGTGTCTTCACTGGATTACAACATTGGAAAGGAAATGGTGCACCACTAGATTCTGTTTCTCCTGTTGATGGCAACACAATCGCCTCAACAAATTTTGCTACAAAAGAAGATTATGAAAAAGTAGTCACCACTTCAATAGAAGCTTATAAAGTTTGGAGCAAAATGCCAGCGCCAAAAAGAGGAGAAATTGTACGATTGATTGGCGAAGAATTGCGCAAGCACAAAGATGATCTTGGTCGATTAGTGAGTTATGAAATGGGAAAAAGTTTACAAGAAGGTTGGGGTGAAGTGCAGGAAATGATTGATATCTGTGATTTCGCAGTTGGTTTATCACGACAGCTATACGGACTCACTATGCATTCTGAAAGACCATCTCACAGAATGTATGAACAATACCATCCACTAGGTGTAGTAGGTATCATTTCTGCGTTTAATTTTCCAGTCGCGGTTTGGTCGTGGAACGCCATGATAGCCTGGGTTTGCGGAAATACATGTATTTGGAAACCATCTGAAAAAGCGCCACTTTCTTCCATTGCTTGTCAGCTTATCGTAAATAAAGTATTTGCTGCTCACCAAATTCCAGAAGGTGTATCATCGCTCATCATTGGAGATGCTGAAACCGGAAAATTAATGTCTGCCGATCATCGGCTACCATTGATTTCAGCAACAGGATCAACCAGAATGGGTATTGCAGTAGCAACTGCAGTAGCACAACGACTAGGAAAAAGCTTGTTAGAACTGGGGGGAAACAATGCCATTATCATTTCCAAAGAAGCAGACTTGAATTTAGTTATACCTGCAGTAGTTTTTGGGGCGGTAGGCACGGGAGGTCAGCGTTGCACCACCACCAGAAGATTGATTATCCATTCGTCTTGCTATGAAGAAGTAAAAACACGACTGGTAAAAGCATATAGTCAACTTAAGATTGGCAACCCCTTGCTTACTGAAAATCATGTGGGTCCTTTAATTGACACCCATGCTGTTCATGCATTTACCAACGCCATCAACCAAGCCCAAACAGAAGGAGGAAAATTACTGACTGGCGGAGAAGTCTTAGGTGGAACAGGCTACGAATCAGGCTGTTATGTAAAACCTGCTATCATTGAAATGCATGAACAAACCCATATTGTAAAGGAGGAAACTTTTGCTCCGATACTTTATCTCCTTAAATATGATTCACTCGAAGAAGCGATTGCATTACAAAACGATGTGCCTCAAGGATTGTCTTCAGCCATCTTCACATTGAATATCAGAGAAGCAGAACAGTTCTTGTCAGCTGCAGGTTCTGATTGTGGTATCGCCAATGTAAATATTGGAACATCAGGCGCGGAAATTGGAGGTGCGTTTGGAGGTGAAAAAGCAACAGGCGGAGGTAGAGAAAGTGGCTCAGACAGCTGGAAGGCCTACATGCGCCGACAAACCAACACCATCAATTATGGAAGTGCTATGCCGCTGGCACAGGGTATAAAATTTGAGTTGTAAATTCTTTTACAAATTATTCTGCTAGCTAGCTATTTAGCACTCAGTGAGTTGTGTGTGACAACCTACCAAACTAGTTGGTTTATATGGTCTTGTAAATTGGAATTGGCAAATAAAGTAATTAATTTTATTCCATCCCATTACTAACCCCATTACTGATGAAAAGACATTTGCTCTTTACTATATTCTTATTCTTAATATCTTCTCAAGGATTCGCACAACAAAATAACTTCTGGACCGAGCACAGTGTCGGAATATTAAATGTAGGTAAGGCAGCAACAAGAACTAATTTTCCTACCGACTATAAACTTTTTGATGCCGACTTAAGTGCAATGAAAGCATATTTACTTTCATCGCTTCAAAGCAATCCCAATAAAATAATCTTCTCACTTCCAAACGCTTATGGAGTAATTGAAGAATTTGAACTCACTGAATCTTCCAATTTCGAACCTGAATTACAAGCGAAATATACAGATATCAGATCCTTCTCTGGAAGAGGAATAACCGACAAAAACGCTATTCTAAAATTAAGTATTTCGCCACAAGGTATTCAAACCATGCTCTTTAGAGATGGAAAAGAAGAGGAATACATTGAACCTTACACTGATGATAAGCTAACTTATGCGGTTTTCAAATCCCAACGCCCTAGTGGTCAACTCCCATGGAATTGTTACACCCAAGATCAACAATTAAGTTCTGCTTTAAATCAAATAGTAACCGACCTCCCCATTACAATTGCTCGCTCAGGAGGTAATTTAAAAATATTAAGACTTGCACTTTCTTGCAATGGTGAATATGCAAACTATTTTGGCGCCACACCCACTACAGCAGATAGAGAACTAAGGGTTTTATCTGCATATAATGCAACACTAACACGCTGTAACGGAATTTTTGAAAAAGATCTTGCTATTCATTTGCGATTGATTCCAACTACTACCAGTGTAATCTATTATAATCCCGCAACTGACCCATATTCTACAACATTAGCACAATGGAACAGCCAGCTGCAAACAACATTAACTAATGTTATTGGAGAAGCGAATTATGATATTGGACATATGTTTGGCAGCACAGGTGGAGGTGGAAATGCAGGATGTATTGGTTGTGTATGTAATGCAGGGAAAGGAAGTGGTATTACTTCTCCAGCAGACGGAATCCCACAGGGTGATAATTTCGACATTGATTATGTAGCCCATGAAATAGGACATCAACTGGGTGCTAATCATACTTTCTCCATGAGTTCTGAAGGAACCGGCGTGAATAAAGAAGTTGGCTCAGGTATTACCATCATGGGTTACGCAGGTATAACTGCTCAGGATGTCGCTCCTCACTCAATTGATGTTTTCCACCAGGCCTCTATTGCACAAATTCAAGCAAACATTGAAACTAAAACATGTGGTACAACTTATATGATTGGCGCAAACAATTCTGCGCCAGTCGTTGCACCCCTTTCCAACTACACCATCCCAATAAGTACACCATTTGCTCTAACTGGATCTGCAACAGATGTAGACGGCGATCTATTAACTTACTCCTGGGAACAAAATGATAATACCACAACAATTGGAACAGCAAGTGTAGCCAGTGCAACAAAAGCAACTGGACCAAACTGGATCAGCTTCAGACCAACTACCTCACCCACAAGATTATTCCCTCAGCTTTCAACCATACTGGCAGGAGCAACTGTAACTGGACCACTTCCAGGTGGAGATGCAGGT
Source organism: uncultured Sphingobacterium sp. (assembly GCA_964508355.1). GTDB lineage: Bacteria > Bacteroidota > Bacteroidia > Chitinophagales > Chitinophagaceae > Pollutibacter. Next base: position 2,128 of record CAZDTN010000019.1, on the reverse strand, counting down.
GCTAACATAGAAGCCTTAAGCTCAGTAGCAAGAACATTGAACTTCAGACTTACTGTCAGGGATAATGCACCTTTTAGCGCTGATGCTGCTAGACCAGAAGTTGGACAAACTTCTTTTGCGGATATGATAGTAACAGTAGCATCGACTGGTCCATTTTCAGTAACTGCTCCTAACACCAATGTTGCTTGGGCAGGTGGATCTACACAAACTATTACCTGGGCAGTGGGTTCAAGTAACATAGCACCAGTTAACTGCCCTAATGTAAAAATTACCCTGAGCACAGATGGCGGACAAACCTTCCCCACCGTTCTAGCTGCAAGTACGCCAAATGACGGAACTGAGGCCTTAGTTATACCTAATAACTTGACAACAACTGCGAGAATAAAAATTGAAGCTATTGGTAATATCTTTTTTGATATCAGTAATACCAACTTCCGCATTACTACTCCTCCATTATGTGGTGACCCAACAGGTTTAACAACAACCAGTATTACTGCAACATCCGCAAATATTGGTTGGACTGCTGTTGCTAATGCAATTAGCTACACAGTTGAATATAAATTAAATAGCGCAACTACATGGACGGTACTCAACGCTGCTCAAGTGACAACTTCAGCAAGTTTAAGTGGACTGATCCCTGGATCAGCCTACAATTGGCGAGTTACAGCTACTTGTGCAGCTGGTGCAGGAACAGCAGTTGTTGCTAATTTCTCCACAACAGCTGCTTGTGGAAACCCAACCGGACTTACAACAAGTGGTATAACTACAACAACAGCCAATCTTGCATGGACAACAGTGCAAAATGCAACAAGTTATAGAGTTGAATATAAATTGAATAGTGCAGCCACATGGACAACACTAAGTGCTTCTCAAACTACAACCTCAGCTAGTCTTACTGGATTAACTGCCGGCACAGCATATAACTGGAGAGTGCTTGCAACTTGTACAGCAGGACCAGGCGCTTATGTTCAAGCCAATTTTACTACAACTGCCCTTAGTTGTCAGAGTCCACTTGATAATGCAACCAATGGAACATCTGCCGGTGCGGCCGTCATTCCTTTCAACACCAATGTAACAGGCTTAATTAGTCCAGCTAGTGATATTGACTATTATAGATTTGCCATCACAAGAGCAGGAACAATCACCATCACACTTACAACACTTCCAGCCAATTATAATGTTAGACTTCGCAATGCCGCAGGCAACCAGGTAGCCATTGCACAACGCACAGGAACAAACAATGAAACTATTAATTATACTGCAGCAATCGGAACATATTACGTAGAAGTATTTGGGGCAAATGCAGCAGCGAACAATGCTACAAGATGTTACACCTTGAGAGTAGCGCTAGGTACGGCAGCCAGAAATACTTCTCAAGCTAGACCAAATAGTGACATAACTGTTGAAGGAGGAGAAGCTACTGTGGAAAGTGATGCAGCACAATCTGTAGAATTATTTCCTAACCCAGTTTCTAATGAATTACAAGTGAAATTAATTGCAATTCAAGGTAGAAGTGTTATTGAAGTATTTGATCTTACTGGTAAAAAAGTGACAACAACCACAATCAATGCTAGCGCATCTTCAGTGAGTAATGCCAAATTAGACATATCAAAACTTGCAAAAGGTATCTACTTAGTTAGAGTAACCAATAATTCAAGATTAATACACCAAAGTAAAATCATCAAACAGTAAAATCTTTTCATTAAAAATGTAGAACCCACTTTTCTAAGTGGGTTTTTTATTTTATAGCAAACAAAGAATGCATACCTGTGTTTATCTTCATATAAATCTTGAAGATGAAAAAGTTACTGTTTACCGCTTTTCTGGTTATTACTGCAAGTATCTGGACTGCCTGGAATAAGCCTGTAGAACAACGAAGCATGATCAGCAAAGATGAAGTCATCTCTTGCATGAACATGGAAACCATTGAAGCTTATCTTCAAGAAGCCTCTACGCCTGCATTCGCGAATATGCACCCTGCATCTAAAATACCTAGTCAAGAAGCACTTCTAGGATCGATGATAAAGTACAAGACCGCAGATGGCATGGAAGCCAATGCTTATTTCATTCCCAGCAAAAAGAAATCAAAAAAATGGCTAATCGTCATACAGGAATGGTGGGGATTAAA
>CAZDTN010000018.1:0-22635 GCA_964508355.1 uncultured Sphingobacterium sp. | reverse complement strand
CCAATATGCTCTCCAGCTTGTTCAGTGAGCAGTTTTTCTTCATGAATCTCAACATTACTTTTAAACATGATCGGATATTTTTTGTGGATAAATTGTCCTTATTCGGATAAGTGAATTTCTAATGTTTCTGTATGATAAAAAAATGGGGCACGTAGATTTACGAGTTTTTTAAAGAGCATAAATGTTTATAAAATATTGAAAATCAAAATAATATGAAATTTAGGGTAAATAAACTGTTCAAAACATAGGGGATTTATACGTATTGAATTCAGTAAATTTACGGTCTAAGTTATCGGATTTTTCCCATTCTTTTTATGGAAAAACTACGAGAGCCAATGTTTTTTTCATTTTTTACTTGTTTATCAGTTTTTGATTACTACCTATTTGCAAAAAATTGTTGCAATTTTGAGTATATCGAGATTAACATTTAAACAACCCTGTGGATTATGTCAGCAATTGAGACCATAAAAGTGGCTTTAGCAGATGATCATAAGATCTTTCGTGATGGAATTAAAATGGCTTTATCTGGTAAAGAATACCTTAAGATTATATGGGAAGCTGAGGATGGAAAAGATTTAATCCACAAGATGAAAATCAAGCTTCCTGATGTCTTGTTGATGGATATCAGGATGCCAGAAATGGATGGTATCAACGCAATTTCATTATTACGAAAGGAATACGAGGAGGTTAGGATTATTGTACTTACAATGTATGATGATCAAGAAATGATTTCAAAAATGATGGAAATGGGTGCGAATGCTTATTTAACAAAAACAACTGACCCTGAGGAAATTTATAATGCAATTCTCACTTGTATGAACGACGACTTTTATTTCAATGATTTATTGAATAAAGCCGTTCTTATGAAGCTTCAACAAAAAAAGACTACAAGACAGTTTTACCCAAATCCTGTAAAGTTTACTGAAAAGGAGATCAACATTTTAAAGCTTATTGCACAGGATAAAACAACTGAAGAAATTTCCAAAGAAGTTTATTTGTCTCCTCGAACTATAGAAACAATCAGGCAAAATATGAAAACAAAAGTAGGGGTTAAGACAATTGCAGGTTTAATAATGTATGGTACTAGAAATAAATTGATTGATTAAACAGAAACTATACCATGTTTAATTGCATACATGGCTAGACCTACTCTACTTTTTACGTCAAGTCTTGTAAAGAGATTGTCTCTCATTCCATCAATTGCTCTTGGGTTCATTTTAAGTTCAACTGCAATTTCTTTATAAGTTAATTCTGAGCAAACATATTTTAAAAATTCTAGTTCCATTTCAGATAACATTATTTTGTCAATGCTTTGAGCAGAAGTGTCATCTCTAAATAGACCTGCCAGCTTACTGCTTGTTTGGGCTGAATAATAGTAGCCATGAACATGCACTGATTGAATGGCATGCATAAGTTCAGTAGGATGTATGTCTTTTTTCATAAAACCCTTTACACCAGCTTTCAATAAACGAATTAATGCAAGTTCTGAATCATACATTGTCAACATAAGTATCTTTATGTTTGGATAATTTTTTTGCAAAAAAAGTGCAGTTTGATGTCCGTCCATTTCAGGCATATTAAGATCTAAAATAACTACGTCTGGTTGTGTTCCATTTTTCAATTTGGCAATTAATTCATTACCGTTTGAACATTCACAAATCACAATACATTCTCCGGAATTATTAATTAATGATGCCAATGCGTTTCTAAGTAGAATATGATCATCTGCCATGGCTACTTTAATTTGATCTTTCTTCATCAGTATTGTTTTTTAAGGGGATTGAAATAAGTATTGCTGTTCCACTTCCTTCTTTTTTTGAATATATTTGTACTTTACCACCAACAATTTCAGCTCTAGAATAAAGGTTTTTTAATCCTGCCATTTTTCTTATTTGTTTTTTCTGGAGAACATTTTCAGGATCAAATCCAATACCATTATCAACGACTTTAAGTTTCACTAGTGTATCTTCAAAGTAAAGTTCTACTCTTATATAGTTAGCTCTAGCATGTTTAATAACATTGTTGCAAGCTTCTTGCATGATTCTTAAAATGACTAATTCTATTTTATGGTCTAAAAATACTGGTTCTCCTAAAATGTCAAATTCTACGTCATAAAGCCCTGTTTGTCTTAATACATTAATCTCAGATTCAATGGCATTGATAAGTCCATATTCCAGTAGTTGATTCCCATCAAGTGACTTGGAGATGTCGTTTAAGTCAATTAAAGATTTGCTAATCAAGTCAACAGCTAATACTAGTTTATTTGGGTCTGTGTCTTTTTTTTCTAAGTAATTGTTTATTTGAAGTTTAGATAAGGTTAATCCTAATGAAATATTGTCATGAATTTCAGATGAAATTTTATTGAAAGTTGTTTCTTGAATTTCTAATTGAATTTGAAGTATTTTTTTCTCGTAATCTATTTTAATGAGTTCTATTTCTTTTTTTGATTCATAGATGCCTTTCTTATATTTCCCAATTAATGAGAGAATTGTTACTGCAAGACCAAGCACAATTGATGAGCTCAGTAGAACAATAATTATTAGTCTTAATTCTTCTCCTGCCATTGAATCGAATTAGTGATTGATATAAATAAAATGGTATATGCAATATCATTTATAAAACTGAGTGAGCTTAAAATCGAGGTTGGAGTATTGACTATAAACTGAATAATGATATAATAAGGAGAACTGATATTTATAAATAGAAAAATACCTTTTACTAACGTTATTAATGATTTACTCCTTGAGTCTTGTAATTCTGGGGTAAATAAGAGTAAGTATCGAATTGAGAAAAAGTTTATGAATACTAACTCGATGATAGTAATTAGGGTATAATATTTTTCCTTAAAATCCCAATTATTTATTGCTGAAAAAGAAAAAATCACAAAGCATGCCGAAATAATTATTGTTTTAGTATACTTTGAATTTTTAAGTTTATTTAATTCAATTAAAAAGCTTGCTATTATATAAAATTCGGTTAGGATATAAAATAATTGCCACCATTTACTTATTTCGTTGTAGACAGATATCTGATTCAAGCTCAAAATAAAAATCATATATAAGCTTGAGTCTATTATTGATAAAATCGATAAATACCAGAAATTGGCTAATGGACTAGTTAATTTCTTTGATTTAATTCCAGAAACAAAAAGATAGCATGTTGTTAAAAACATTAAGATTTTACTTACACTAGAAATGACCTCTAATATCAACATATTAATATCAAAGCTAATTCTGATTTAGTTTGTCCGAAGCGTAAAATCATCATCTTTTTGGGAGAAAAAAACGCTCAATAGGAAATTTGGTGGGTAATATTTGTATAACTATCAGGTTTTCAATATTTTAAGTACATTTGTCAATGTTGCGTATTTTCCACATCTTAAGAATTGCGGGGAATTACTGTACCTAAAGAGTGTTAAATCCGCTAACATTGTGAAAGATTCGTAAAAAAACTTATTTACGGTAGACTAAACACTTCATTATGACCGAGCAAATAAAAGTAGCCATTGCTGACGACCACGTACTTTTTCGTGCGGGTGTTAAAACGGCTTTATCAGCACATAAGGATATCAAAATGATTGCTGAAGCTGATAATGGTATGCAATTACTAACAATTCTTAAGCACGTTCAACCTGATGTAATCTTGTTGGATATACAGATGCCGATCATGGATGGTATTGCTACTTTACCGGAAATAAAAAAGTTATATCCTGAGGTCAAGGTGATCATGTTGACCATGCACAATGACCACTCCATGATTTCAAAATTGATGGAGCTAGGTGCTAATTCATACTTGACAAAAAATTCTGACTCGGAGATTATATACCAAGCAGTTAAGACAGTTCATGAGCAGGAATACTATTTTAACCAACTGACTAACAAAGCACTTATTGATGGATTAAGGGTAAAACGTCAGGTGGAAGCAAGCTTGCCAACAGACGCGAAACTTACCGATAAGGAGATCTCTATTTTGAGAATGATCTGTGAAGAAAAAAGTACCAAGGAAATTGCAGACCTCGTCGACTTGAGCCCACGTACAGTAGAAGCCATTCGTGATAAACTCAAAGTAAAAACAGGAGCAAAATCTTTAGCGGGACTTGTTATGTATGCCGTAAAGTCTGGTATCATCGAAAATAGACCGATGGTCTAATAAATCTAATTTTTACTCAACCTTACAACCTCAGTTTTGTTTAATCGTTTATGATGAACAAACCTGAGGTTAATATTTTTTGGTTCAGACGTGATCTGCGTCTACATGACAACGCTGGATTATTTCATGCATTACAATCAGGCCGGCCTGTTATCCCTATTTTCATTTTTGATACACTTATTTTAGATAAACTCGATAAGCCTGAAGACTTGCGTGTTCAGTTTATTCATGAAACTCTTCATACGATGAATAAACAATTGAAAATACAGGGTTCAGGCATGCATGTTTTTTATGGAACTCCCTCGGAAGTATTCGAAAAAATACTTGAAATTTATACTGTTCAAGCTGTTTATACCAACCACGATTACGAGCCTTATGCAATTAAAAGAGATCATTCGATTCAGGATTTTTTACAACAACATGGAGTAATATTTAATTCCAGTAAAGATCAAGTTGTTTTTGAAAAGAAAGAAGTAACAAAAGATGACGGGTTGCCTTATACTGTTTTTACTCCCTACTCTAGAAAGTGGAAAGCCCGTCTTGCAGAACATCCTGTTAAAATATTTGATTCTCAAGGATTAATTGAACACTTTCATAAATATCCATCCCCTGAAATTCCATCACTATCCTCAATGGGCTTTCAATCGTCTAGTTGGGAATATCCTTCTACAGTGGTTAATGATGGGATAATCAAAAATTACAGTATACAAAGAGATTTTCCAGCTGTTAATGGAACATCTCGACTTGGTATTCATTTACGTTTTGGTACAGTTAGTATAAGAGAAGTGCTTATAAATGCATTGAACAAAAATGAGACTTTTGTCAACGAACTTATTTGGCGGGACTTTTATCATCAAATTCTTTACAATTTTCCACATGTTGGAGAAGGTAAGTCCTTTAAAAAGGAATATGATTTGATCCAATGGCGAAATGATGAATCAGATTTCGAAAAATGGTGCAAAGGAGAAACTGGGTATCCTATTGTTGATGCTGGTATGAGGGAACTGGCAGCTACAGGCTATATGCATAATAGGGTGCGAATGATTACAGCAAGTTTCTTGACTAAGCATTTATTTATCGATTGGAGATGGGGCGAAGCTTGGTTTGCATCTAAATTGCTAGATTTTGATTTGGCTGCAAATAATGGTGGCTGGCAATGGGCCGCTGGCTCTGGATGTGATGCTGCTCCTTATTTTAGGATTTTTAATCCTGCCTTGCAAACTGAAAAATTTGATAAAAAAGGACAATACATTAGAAAATGGGTTCCTGAGTTTGACAGCCTCCAATATCCTGTACCCATGGTACAACATGAGTTTGCCAGGAAAAGATGCCTGGAAAACTATGCCAAATGGTTGGGAAAAGAATAAGTGATACTTTTGCATTGTTGATATGCGAAAGATTGACTGGTATATTCTGAGAAATTTTCTCACGACTTTTTTCTTCTCCCTTATTTTACTCACCCTTATCAGTACGGTGATTGACATAAGTGAGCATACTGACGATTTTGCACGTTCCAGTCTGTCAGCTAGTGAAATTTTTTATGGATACTATATCGGCTTTATTCCCCATATAGTTGCGATGTTATTTCCATTGTTCGTATTTATTTCTGTTATTTTTTTCACCTCTAAAATGGCAAACAGATCTGAATTTATTGCCATTCTATCTTCAGGTGTTAGTTTGCGTCGTATTTTAAGGTCTTATTGGGTAGGAGGTATTTTATTAGCGTTGCTGTTGTGGTATGGTAATGCCTATATCATCCCCAGGGCCAATACCATCAGAACTACTTTTGAAGCAAAATATATCAGGACCTCCATGCCGCAATCTACTGGTACTGGTATCTACATGAGAACTGACTCATTTAGCTATGCTGGTATGCGTTTTTATGATACTACTACAAAAGTAGGAGGTTCATTTTTCATGGAAACCATAAAAGGGAATAATGTCATTTATAATCTGAGAGCCGATAATATTACCTGGGATACAGCCAAAAGAATTTGGAAGTTGAATGGAGCAGTTGAAAGAAAAATTAATGGTCTGAAGGAAGATGTAACCTTTCAATTTGAACTTTACAGAAAACTACCCTTTGAACCTTCTGATTTGAACAGAGATGAATACCTACAGGCGAGAATGATCTCACCTGAGCTGCAGAAAAGAATTGAAAAAGAACGTTTAAGAGGCTCTGAAACAGTCAAAGATCTGGAAATGGAAAACGCACACAGAACATCATCACCCGTTGCTGTGGTTTTACTTACAATTATTGGTGCTGTTTTGGCTATTAGAAAAATTAGGGGGGGGAGTGGTGCTCATTTAGCACTTGGGTTTATAATTTGTGCGGTTTTTATTCTCACGGATAGATTTTCTACAATATTCTCAACAAAAGGTGATTTGAATCCCTATTTGGCAGCTTGGATTCCCAATATCATATTTGGTTCTCTTACCTGGTATCTGTATAAAAAAGCTCCGAAATAGTCTAATTATTTCAAACATTCCTTTTACTGCTCGGAGTCTTTGTTTAACTTTACGGATCCAAAAATCAAGAATCAATTCATCGTCATGGAAGAGATTAAAGAACGGTTCAAAACTAAAGCAGATTTAGTAAGTGCTGAGATCAAGCAAATGCTTAAGGAACATGGTAATAAAGTAATCGGGGAAGTCACACTGTCGCAGATTTATCAGGGAATGAGAGGTATGACAGGATTAGTAACTGAAACATCTCTTTTAGATGCAAACGAAGGAATTCGTTTCAGAGGTTATTCTATACCGGAACTGAAGGACAAGCTGCCCAAAGCCAAAGGCGGAAATGAACCTTTACCTGAAGCGTTATTTCATTTGATGTTATTGGGTGAACTTCCTACGCAAGATGAGGCTGATATCATTACTGCAACACTTCAGAGAAGATCTCATGTTCCTAACTATGTATTTGATACCATTGAAGCATTGCCAATTACTTCACACCCTATGACCATGTTTGTCGTTGGTATCATGGCATTGCAAAATGGAAGTCATTTTGCAAAAGCTTATGCAGATGGCATGAACAAAAAAGATTATTGGGATGCAACTTTTGACGATGCACTAGATTTAATTGCTCGTCTGCCAAGAATCGCTGCGTATATTTATCGTAGAAAATATAAGAATGGTCAACATATTGAACCCAACGGCCTTTTAGATTGGGCAGGAAACTTTGCTCATATGATGGGATATCAAGACGAAGGCTTCAAGGAATTAATGCGTTTATACATGACCATCCACGCGGATCACGAAGGTGGAAACGTTTCAGCTCATACAACCCATCTTGTAGGTTCAGCCCTAAGTGATCCCTTCCTAAGTTTTGCAGCTGGTATGAATGGTCTGGCTGGTCCTTTGCATGGACTAGCTAACCAAGAAGTAATTAAATGGATTTTTGAAATGAGAGAAACTTTAGGTGTTGATCTTCCTTCAAAAGAACAAATAGCAGATTACGTAAAGAAAACATTGGCAGAAGGTAAAGTTGTTCCAGGTTACGGGCATGCAGTGTTAAGAAAAACTGATCCAAGATTTACTGCACAAATGGAATTTGGTAAAAAGCATATGCCAGATGATGCATTGGTACAAACAGTCTGGAGAATTTATGAAACTGTTCCCGATATTCTGAATAGCCTTGGAAAAGTAAAAAATCCATGGCCAAATGTAGATGCTCATTCCGGTGCTTTATTGGTGCATTATGGCATGGTCGAATATGAATTCTACACTGTATTGTTCGGTGTTAGTCGTGCACTTGGTGTCTTGGCAAGTATTTGTTGGGACAGGGCTTTGGGTATGCCGTTAGAACGTCCAAAATCAGTCACAACTGCGCTTGTCAAAGATTGGATTGAAGGTAAGGATCAAATTTGGGGTGAATAGTTTCCCACTTATAAATCCATGAAAGATTCGTTGATATACTTTACCAATGACAGCGAATTCTTTAGATCCAATTTTTTTAAAATTCTAGCACGGTGAGTTTCAACTGTTCTTGGGGAAAGAAATAATTTCTCTGCTATCTCTTTATTGGTTGAGCCATTTTTGATCAGTTTGATGATCTCTATTTCTCTTTCCGTGAGTCGGCTTAATTTATTTTCATCATCATCCATCAATACCTGATTGGTGATGTTTCTCTGTATTTCAGCACAAATAAATTTTTCACCCCTCATCACTGCCCTGATAGCATCGTACATCTCATTCTTATTTGAACTTTTTGTTACATAGCCCATTGCGCCATTTCTCATCATTTTTTTAGCAAATGACGGCTGGTTATGCATTGATACCCCAATTATTTTGGTGCCGGGTGCCAATCTCCTTATCATCTTCGTAGCTTCTATACCAGAAAAAGGATTGATGTTGATATCAAGAATGGCAATATCAGGTTTAATTTCACTTATTTCTTCAATGAGGCTTTGTGTATTGTCGAATACCTTAACTACTTCAAAATCAGGGTCCATATTAATTAAGGTCGCCCAGGTTTCTGCAATCAAGAGATGATCATCCGCAATAACAATTCTGATTTTTTTGTTCATGGTTTTCATTGATACGGTAATTTAATGATTACTTCTATTCCATTACCAGGTTGCGTATTGATTTTTATTTTACCACCATAAAATTCTAATCGGGATAAAATACTTTTTAATCCGACGCCTTTTTTTGCATGATTGTTGTCGAATCCAATACCATCATCCTTGTAATACATTTCAATATTTTCTTGTGTATAATCAATTGAGATGCTCACATTTTCAGCCTTTGCGTGTTTAAACGTGTTGCTACTTAGCTCTTGAATAACCCTAAACAACATTAGTTTATGTTCATGCAATAATTTTTCAGGATCTTTTCCTTTATATATACTCAATTGAAATTTAGGCTTTGGTATGATACTGTAGCTATTGATTAGTTCGATAACTGCTTCTCTGAACCCAAGATCTTTGATTGCAGGGGGAGCTAGATTTCTAGAAAGTCTTCGCACCTCATCAATCGTACTTTTTAAAGTAGATTGTGCTTTGTCTATGTCTTTAGTATCAATCACTGATTTTTCCTTCAGTACATTAAAATAAAGACTTAAATATGCGAGCATCTGACCAACACCATCATGTAAATCCCTTCCAATCATTTCACGTTGTTCTTCCTCCGCTTGTAATCTCGCCTCCATCAATTCTTTTTCCTTCTTGACTGAGTCAAGTAATAATTTATTTTCAAGTGCTCTGATTTCTGTCACATCCCAATGTATTCCAATTGAGCCTCTTACCTTTCCTTTCATATCAAAAGTAGGAGCACCACTTATTACCCAAGTTGCTGTGGATCCGTCTTTTTTTGCGACTTTAATTTCATACAATCCTTCTTTTCCTAATATTCTATTTCTGTTTTCTTGAAGGCTAATTGTTTGAGAATTATTGTCTTTAATAAAAACTGTTGAAGCGGTTTTTCCTATGAGCTCATGCTCTTCATATCCAGAAATACGTTCAAATGAACGATTTACATAAAGAATTTTTTCGTCTATATCTACTTCTACTATACCCAGGTTCATATTCGAAAAAAGCCTTCTGTATCTCGCTTCATTTTCAATTAACATGTTTTGAGCAACATATTGCTCATTGATATCTCTTACATGAATAAGAATTTTTTCTCCTCCAAGTTCATCTTCTGTGAAATTGCTATATACAGCTTCAACCCACCTAGATTCGCCACTATTCTCAATCATTCTGAAGCTCAAAACTCTCTTATTTTGTTGTTCTGAATTGGTGAAATCGATGTCTCTTAAATTGCTTTCTAGGTCAATTAGATTGTAGAATGAGGTTCCAATTACTGCTGCTTCATTTCTGCCTAATATTCTTTTAATTGAAGAAGAAACATATTCAATTATTCCATCCTTATTGATGAGAAAAATGATATCAGCTGATTTATTTGAAATTAACTCAAATTTTTTCTTTTCTTCTTCTAGTTGATAGTATGTGTTTCTTTCATTAGTTATATCGAATGTGCAACCAATATACCCTAGAAAAATATTTTGGTTTGTAAAACGAGGCACAGCAATTTCATAAACCCAACGATATGCACCCTCTTTGTTTTTTGCCAGGTATTGCATTTCGCATTTTTTTCTGGCATATAAATGGAGACGCCAATCATCTATGGCAATTTTGCGGTATTCGGGATGCACGATGTCAACAAATTCGTGTTGCCCCTCAAGTTCCTTAAGGTCAAAGCCAAAGAATTCTCTAGAAGCCTGGTTGGTATAAATGACTTTATTTTCATCATTTGAAACCCAAATCATTACTGGCATTGATTCAGTTATCAACCTGAATCTTTCTTCGGTCTCGTTGACCAAACTCTTAAAATTTTCACTAGTGGAAATATCAGTAATTCTACCGGAAATTATTTCGTCATTGAGTTGCTCATCTATTTTTATTCTTGCTTCCTCAAAAATCCATCTTGTATGACCTGAAACTTTATTTTTAATTTTATATTTTATGTTTAGGTAACCTGTAGATTGAAATTCTAGTATTGATTCATCATACATTTTTTTATGTTCTTCGATAACAGTCTCTCTTTTCTGTTTCCATATATTTCCTGATTTCGGATTGAAACCAAAAAATAGCGACCATCTGGATGTAAAATAGTTTTTATGCTTATTTTTTTGGTAAACGATATAATAAGCATCATCGGTTGATTCAAGAAAGTTGTTAAGTCTTTCAAAATTATCTTTAGCGATTAACTCAGACTGTTTTTTATCAGTCACATCTGTGCCGTAAATATTGTAATAAGACTCATTTGCAATTGGGCAGAATATAAATTTATAATGGTGGTCGTTGGCACTAATTTCTATTTCAAAGTTCTTGAAATTAGATCTATTGGATAAAAGAGACTTAAGATAGTGTTCAAGTTTATATACATGACCATTAACACTAATTATTTCTATTTCCTTCGCTTTCTTATTCCTAAAAATAATCTCACCCTCCATATTTGTTCTTAATACCGGATAAGGATTTTCATTAGGAAAAGTAGCACACTTTTTAATTTCCGATAATTCTTCAGCGAATTTTAGTTGAATCTCCAACAAAGATTTTATTGGATGTTGATTAGGTAGATCATTTATATTGATTCCTAATTTATTGAGCTCTTGAATATTATGCTTTATCACCGCTTCCAATGCCTCCAGCTTATCTTCCGCGAAACTATTATAGTTGCTATCAATCCTTGAAATTGACATAGGGTATACTTATTTAAGCTTCTTTCAGAACTTCACTCTTTTTGAAAATACTGATATTTAGTAGTTTTCTCTACTCAAAAAAGTAATATTTATCAGTGTTTCGTACTTACAATGAAGTTAGGTAAGTATTTATACTTAATAACTATAATAAATCAATAAGTTGAACTAAATACCTCTGCGGAGGCACTCTTTATTTAGTAGCTCCAGCTCTCTGCTTGTTTGACCGGATACAGAACTATTTTCTTGAGCTCTTCTCATGAGATATGGTATAACTTCATCCACAGGTCCAAAGGGAAGGTATTTTGAAACATTGAATCCAGCATCAGCTAAATTAAACGTCAGATTATCACTCATTCCATAGAGTTGGGAGAAATGTAAATGGGGATGATTTGGAGCAATTTTTGATTGCCTTGCTAGTTCAGTTGCTAGTAAACTACTTGCTTCATTATGGCTTGCCACAATAACCGAGCCTTTCTCAATATGTTGGAAAGCAAGTTCAAGTGCTTGGTTATAATCTTTATCTGAAGCGCTTTTATTTTCTTGAATAGGTGACGGGTATCCAATTTTTGCAGCTCTTTCTCTCTCTTTTTCCATATAAGCTCCTCTGACTAATTTAAAACCTGGCCAATAGCCATTTTTTTCAGCCTGGAAGTAACTGTATTTCAAAAAAGATAGACGATCGGATCTGTAAAGTTGAATGGTGTTATATACCACAACTTTGTCTCTATTGAATTTACTCATCATTAAAATGGAGAGGTAATCAATAGGGTCTTGTATCCATGATTCTTCCGCATCAATCATAACGCCTACACCCAGCGAAGATGCGTGGTTGCAAAGTGTTTCTGTACGCTGTATCAATTTCCTCCAAGATGCTTGATGAAATTCGTCTAATTCAGCAATGGCTTTTTCGATGGCGCTATCAAAACTTAGTGTATTGGACTTCCCAATAGTAACATTTAGTTTTTCAAGCATTGCTGATGATGCCAAACCTGTTATTTTAATACTGATAAATGGGATGTTTTTTCTGGTAGCGGCAAAACTCAAAACCTTCATAAAGGTCCGAAGTTCATTGTCGTATTGCTCATCATTATGTTCTCCACCTTCAACACCATAATCAAGAATAACTTGAACATTGTATTGATCGAGCATAGTCAACACGCCATCTGTTTTTTCTAGAGATTCACCACCAACAAATTGTTGGAATAATGTATTTTTAATTAGTCCTTTTATAGGTAATCCTGATTTTATCGCCCAAGGAGTTAGTTGGGTTCCCAACTTTACAAGGACAGAGTACTGCATGGCAGTGAATAAAAACCTTGCTTTTTTCAGCTGACGGTCAGATTTATAGGCAAATGCCTTTTCTGTATTATTGAAATTCAATCCGGGGTCTATTGGCATGACAATCTGCTTAGGCCCGCAAAGATAGTGGGAAAAACTTTTTATTGAGGCTTTGTTTAGAGTCTCCTTTCATCCATTAACCTGGATAATAGTTCAGATTTAGAGTGAATATTTAATTTCTTGTAAATATTTTTCAGATGGTAGTTGATGGTATATGTGGTGACAAAAAGCTGGTCAGACATTTGCTTGTAACTAAGTCCTTTCTCTACCAGGGAAACAATCTCTTTTTCCCTAAAAGTAAGATCATCAAGCAGGCTGTTATTATTCTTTTGTTGAAGACTTAAAATGACCTTTTCCACCAAAGTTTGATCAATATAGGCACCTAGTTTTGAAACTTGTCTTATAATGTCTACCAAGGTACTCAATTTGGCAGATTTTAATGCATATCCCATTGCCCCAATTTTGATACTGTTCATGATGAGTTCCTGATCGTTATGTCCAGTCAGGATAATAATTTTTGAATCTGGGAACTTTGCCTTAAGGGTAGGGATACCTTCTAGTCCAGATTGGCCAGGTAAAACTATGTCTAGTAAAATTATATCAGGTTGCTTATTTTTTTTTGACGAAACTGAATCTTTTACATCTTCCATTGAGGTACAAGAAAAAACAACTTCTAGTCCCTCAGTGCTATTGATATAGTCCCGAAAGCTCTTTAATAGAAAAATATTATCCTCAATTATGCCTACTGAAATCATAGTGTGCTTAATTCATAAAACTAAAATCATTAGGTGCTTTTTTGATAGAAATACTTGAGAAAACGTAAATAAATAACTAAAAACCACTTATGCAAGTAGTCGAGTAGGTTTTTTGTATCTTTAAGTAATTATAGTTAATCAATTTAGGGGTTAACTTATATACGAATTTTAATTGACTTGACCAAGGTGATTTCATCATGGTTGAGCAAAAATTAATTGTTTATTTGTTGACTTATATTTAATCCAATTTTATGAAAGTTGTAGATAAGCAATTAATCGCTATTGAAAACGCGTTTGACGGAATAGCTGTCTTAAATGATAGAGGTGAATACATCTACATGAATAATTCACACGCTCAAATATTTGGATACAATAGTGGAGCAGAGTTGATTGGAAAAACATGGAAATATATTTACTCAGAGGAATATGCAGCCACAATTGAAGGTCAGGTTTTTCCAATGCTTGAAAAACATGGTAACTGGTCTGGTGAAACAATTGGATTAAGTAAAGATAAAAAGCCAGTTTTTCAACATATCACTTTAAGCAAACTTCCTGATGGAGAATTACTTTGTATTTGCAGAGATAATTCAAAAACCATTAATGCGAACAGGTTACAGTATTTAATCAGTAATCTAGGTAAAGGGATACTAGTTGAAGATGAAAACCATTTGGTTGTTTTGGTTAATCAGCAATTTTGTGATCTCTTTCAAATTCCTGTATCACCTGAGCAAATGGTAGGCGTAAATTGTCTGGAGGCTTTGGATGAGGCACGTTTTTTATTTAAAGATCCAGATGCAGCCAGAGAACAGGTAATGAGCATGGTTGGTAAACGTGAAGCGGTGATTGGACAGGAAGTCTATCTAGCAGATGGAAGAATTTTAGAAAGAGATTATGTGCCAATTATCATTGAAAATACTTTTAAAGGACAACTATGGAGTTACCTGGATGTGACACAGAATAGACAACTTCAAAGAGCATTGGTTGAGGCTAAGAACAGGGCTGTGCAGTCTGAAAAAGCTAAATCTGCGTTTTTGTCCAATATGAGTCATGAAATCAGAACTCCCATGAATGCAGTAATTGGTTTGGCAGAACAGCTTTCCATGACTGAGTTAACAGAACAACAAAAGTATTTTGTCAAAAATATTTCCGATTCTGCTAACGGCCTCCTAGGGATCATTAACGATATATTGGACATGGCCAAGATTGAGGCGGGAAAGATGAATATCGAACAAGGTGTAGTTACACTTGAAGATATTAGTCGAAGTGTTGAAAATATTTTAAAGCCTAAAGCAGAGGAAAAGGGACTCACATTAACAGCCAATTTTGATGGAAATATTGCTACAAACTTGATGGGTGATAGCGTTCGCATTCGTCAAATATTAATGAATATTCTTAGTAATGCCATCAAATTTACTGAAGTTGGAAAAGTAGAATCTAGTATTAAACTACTTAGAAATGATGAAAAAGAACAATTAATACAATTTACTTGTGAGGATACCGGTATTGGTATTGGCGAAGAAGCTTTAAAAAATATTTTCGAAGAATTTTATCAGGAGAATTCTAGTAATACTATTGGTATGACAGGTTCTGGACTTGGTCTATCTATAACTAACCAGTTGGTTAGTATGATGGGAGGAAGAATTTGGCTTGAAAGTAAAAAAGGCATAGGGACTAAAGTGTTTGTTCAGATACCATTTATTAAACCTACTTCAGCAGATTTAGTTGTTACAAGTGAAGTTGATGAAGTAAAATCATACATCTCGAATAAACGAATATTAATTGTTGAAGATAATAAAGTGAATAGGGTGATATTTTCTTTGATGTTGAAAAATCTTCAAGCAACTGTAGATGAAGCAGAAAATGGGTTAGATGCATTAGAAATGATTGAAAAAAATGAATATGATCTTGTTTTGATGGATATTCAAATGCCAGTTATGGATGGGCCATCCACTTTAGCCAATATTCGAAAAAAATACGGTGATGATCTGCCTGTTATAGCACTTACTGCTGCTGCATTTAAATCAGAAGTAATTCATATGTTGAATTTGGGCTTTGCTGACTGTATAACAAAACCAATTGACCAAAAAGGACTGCAACAACGATTAGGTCAATTTTTTAAGTCAGGTTCTAATCGGGAAAAACACTATCGTGAAATCAACAAGATCATATTGACCAATATCAGCGAAATGGCTGGAAACGATAGTAGCCAACTTAAAAAAATGCTCAAATATTTGGTAGAAGAGGTGGAAATTGCTTTAATTGAATGGGATAAATGTATCCAAGAAAATAATTGGACACATGCAAAGCGCATTTTGCATAGGGAAAAAACAATGATTAAATCACTTGGTATCGATGTTCTAGATGATCTAATGTTAGAAATTGAAGATTCGTCTAAGGAAAAATCAAATAGTGAAATGGTGCTGATGTTTAGTCAGCTTATTCAACTATTTCGAAACATCAAAGAGCGCTTTACTGAAATGGTCTAGTTTACCAGTTCAAGACTAATTTATTGTTTCGTCGTTCACCATCAGCCATACGTTGTAAGGGGTCGATCTCTACTTTTTTTAAGTCTAATAATTTACGATCTATAGTAATTATATAAGTTGGATGTGTCCATTTCCAAGCTTCGCCAACAGTCCTTTTAATTTCAGGTTCTTCATTTGCTTTTTCACCGAACATTAGATATTGAGGAATGTACGCCTTCTCTCTCGATCCATCTTTAAAAGTAAAATCTATATCTATAGGCATAGGCATGGTGCCAAAATTCTTTAACCTGATTTTTGTTTTTCCACCTTCTTCCCAAAGGCTGTCTATCCCATAGTCGATGGTCTTGCTGGTGTTTACAAAAAAATCTTTGTACCAATCCAATTGTATACCACTCGTCTTTTCGGCTATTCTCATGAAATCATTAACCGTCGGGTGTTTGAATTTCCAAGTTCTGAAGTAGTTGAGCAAGATTGAATCTCTCACGCTTGCCCCAACAATGTAGCCAAGTTGTTCTATAAATACTTCTCCTTTAGAATAGGCATTAATACTATAAGCGGTATTGGTACTGTAATGATCTGAGTGCGTAGTGAGTGGTTCATTGAAATCACTTTTTGACAAGAAAATGTATGAATTATATGCATCTAGATGAGGGAAAGAATCTCTGTTACCTGTAAGAAAATTGTTCACATTTGATTCTGCGAAGCTAGTGAAACCTTCATCCATCCAGGGGTATAGTGATTCGTTGGTCCCAAGCATCATCTGATACCAGCTATGCATCCATTCATGAATAATAACTCCTGTGCCTGCTCCTTTTAATAAAGTAGCCATAGGGTATTCCATGCCGCCATCACCTCCTTGAATAAAGGAATACTGTTTATATGGATATTCTCCATAATGTTTATCAATATAGGGTAGTGCATTTGAGGCAAGTACTAAGACACTATCCCATTCAGTTTTATATTTATTTATGTAACTGTTCAAGCTTACTGCCTGTTTCATTCTTGCAGGCATATTTTCGTATTCTTTGGTCAGTGCTGCAGTATCTATTTTATAAAATGAATGAAGCACTAATCCATTTCTGACTGTCTTAGAATTATGAATATAATTGGGGTCTGCTGCCCAAACAAAATCATGGACATTAGGAGCCTTGAATTTCCAAGTGAGGGTAGGGCTTGTAGATTTTTTATGTGGGAGACTGCTGTGTTTTTCATAACCATGACCAATTTCATGTCCGTTTTGTAAATAACCTGTTCCTCCAATCACATAATTTCTGTCGATGGTGATATTTACATCAAAATCTCCCCAAACACCGTAAAACTCTCTGGCTATATAAGGCGTTGGATGCCATCCATCCTGGTCATATTCACTCAGTTTTGGATACCATTGTGCCATACTGAAACGAACGCCTTCGGCATTATCACGTCCACTTCTTCTGATTTGCACTGGGACTTGTGCTTTGAAGTCGACTTCAATTATTGATTTAGACTTTGGTAAAATGGGTTTTGCTAATTCTACTTTTAAAATGGTTTCATATAGCTTTGTCGCTTGTGCAACACCATTCACTTTAACGGTTTGAACATCGTGATATCCAATCTCTTCTGGTTTTAATTTGCTTATTCTGTCGCGTACGCGCTGATCCCAATCACTGCGACCACGTATCAAGCGTTTACCAATTTCTTGGCTTTTAATATCCATCATGCTTCCTGGTTGGAATGCATTCCAAGGTAAATGGAAGTATAAAACTTTTAATGTATCTGGACTATTGTTCCAATAATCAATATACTGTTTTCCTGTGAATTGATTTTTTTCAGCATCAACATTAATGTCCATTTTATAATGCACTCTTTGTTGCCAACGTTCGTGATGGTGTTGTGCGCTTGATGCAAATCCTATTGCTGTGAGTACTGAAACAAAAAATAATTTTTTCATATACTATCTGATGATGATTAATCTCTTTTAAAGTTTATTTTTCTTTGTCATAGACCCTGACATAGTCTACTTCCATTCTTCTTGGCCAAATATCAGTTGCTACTCCTTTGGCACCGCCCCAGTTTCCGCCTACAGCCAAATTGAGCAAGAGATACATTTTGTTATGAAAAGGCCATGCATCAATACCCGTTTTTTCATTTTTGTATTTGAAATAATAGATATCATCTACACCAATATACATGGTTTCCTGATCCCATATCAACTGAAAACGGTGATAGGTATCTGAAACATCTGGAATTGTTACTTGGTTGGCTTTTTGAGTGCCAATGATATGGTTATATTTCTTTGTATGAATAGTACCGTGAACGAAATTTTGGTCGTAGCCCACATGTTCCATAATATCGATTTCTCCATCATCAGGCCAATTCAATGGTTGTTTGTCTGCTAACATCCATATAGCTGGCCAGGTACCCAACCCAGAGGGTATTTTAGCTCGAACTTCAATTTTACCATGGTCCCATGATGCCTTACCTCTGGTAACCAATCTTGCTGAGGTATATCCTTTACCTTCATACTCTTCTTTTACAGCTTCGATGATGAGTTTACCATCTACAACTCTGGCATTCTGACTTCTTTTTGAAGTATAATACTGCAATTCATTGTTACCCCAGCCATGTCCACCAATATCATAGCCCCATTTGTTTGAATCGGGTAATCCATTTTTATCGAATTCGTCGTTCCAAATCATTTTCCATTTCATGTCCTGGGCAATTGAATCTTGCCTAAAACTGATCATCACCAATAAAAGGAGGAAAACTTGCATTTTTTTGTTCATGATACTCTTTATAATTTGCCTAAATTAAGCCGTATTTGATAAAATAGAGAAGATTTTTGGTCAATATCTTTCTTGGACATAATTTTGCACCATGATTCAAATGATCCACATACACCATCATCAAAACTTGCCTAATGGGTGAGCCTGAGAGGGGTGTGTAAACATACTGGGCTTACCAATGGTAAGCCTTTTTTATTTTATAAAATAAATTGAGATGATGAGTAATCAAACAATATTGAGAATTGCCATTCAGAAATCGGGCCGTTTATATGAAGATTCGGTACAATTATTAAAAGAATGTGGCATCGATTTGCGTAATGTGAAGGATAGACTAAAGACAGTTTCTGAGAACTTTCCTATTGAAGTTTTTTTCCTACGCGATGATGATATTCCAGAATATGTTGAGGATGGGGTGGCAGATATAGGTATTGTGGGGCAAAATGTTTTATTAGAAAAAGGACGTAAAGTAGATACAGTTGAATCACTTGGTTTTGGTAAATGTCGGCTATCAGTTGCCGTTCCAAAGGCAATGGATTACAATGGTGTAAAATCACTGGAGGGTAAACGTATTGCGACAAGTTACCCTCAGCTGGTTAAGCAGTTTTTACAAACCAATAATGTTCAAGCCAGTATCCATGAAATAAGCGGCTCTGTAGAAATAGCTCCGGGTATCGGTTTAGCAGATGTGGTTGCAGATTTAGTCAGCAGTGGCGGAACGTTGTTCATGAATGGATTGAAAGAAGCGGAAGTAATATTGGACTCTCAGGCTGTATTGGTTGCTAATACTGCAATTGATGAAGAAAAGAAAGCTATACTGGAAAAGTTACTGTTCAGAATGCGTTCAGTTCGTAAAGCTAAAAAAAGTAAATATGTGTTGATGAACGTACCTAATGATAATTTGCCTCAAGTACTTTCTTTATTGCCTGGAATGCGAAGTCCTACTGTTTTACCATTAGCTGAATCAGGATGGAGTAGTGTTCACAGTGTATTGAGTGAAGATGAATTTTGGGATAAAATTGAGAAGCTTCGTGAGGCTGGTGCAGAAGGTATTTTGGTCGTTCCTATTGAAAAACTCATTTTATAATTTTTTCTATGCAAATCATTTTGAATCCACAAAAAGACAACTTATCTCTACTATTAGAACGACCAGTTCATGACAGTAAATTGTTACTTAAACAGGTTGGTAAAATTTTACAGGATGTAAAAATAAAAGGTGATGCTGCAGTTAAGAAGTATTCTAAAAAATTTGATGGTGTCAGTCTGCGAAAAATTAGTGTAGATGCCAAAGAAATCAAAAAAGCTGAATCATTCATTGCTACAGATTTAAAAAAGGCGATTGATCAGGCATATTCAAATATTTTAAAGTTTCATGTTATTCAAAAAGAAGAGATTAGAAAGGTTGAAACCATGCCTGGAGTTAGCTGCTGGAGAAAATCAATTCCACTTGATAGGGTAGGGTTTTATATTCCAGGGGGTACTGCTCCATTGTTTTCAACTATTTTAATGTTAGGCGTACCTGCATTGGTTGCGGGTTGTAGAAATATTGTTTTGTGCACTCCTGCTGATAAAGAAGGAAAAATTCATCCGGCCATTTTGTATGCTGCTGCTAAAGTGGGTATAAGTGAAATTTATAAAATTGGTGGCGCACAGGCCATTGGGGCTATGGCTTATGGTACGTCTACGATCAAAAAAGTCAGTAAAATTTTTGGTCCTGGTAACCAATATGTAACTGCAGCTAAGCAATTGGTGCAACTTGAAGGAACGGCCATCGATATGCCTGCTGGTCCAAGTGAGGTTTGTGTAATCGCAGATGAATACGCTAGTCCAGCTATTGTGTCAGCAGATTTGTTATCTCAAGCAGAACATGGTAAAGATTCTCAAGTCCTTTTGATCAGCAACAGCCTTAACCTGATTGAACAAGTTAATGAATCAATTGCTCAACAATTAGAACAATTGCCTAGAAAAGAATTAGCAAACCGTGCATTAGACAATAGTAAAGCTGTTTTGGTTTCAACATTAGTGGAAGCAATGGATATTGCCAATCAGTATGCACCAGAACATTTAATCATATCAACAGCAAATGCTGAAGAACTTGGAGCAATGGTTGTCAATGCGGGATCTGTATTTCTTGGTTATCATACCCCTGAAAGTGCGGGAGATTATGCAAGTGGGACTAACCATACTTTACCTACAAACGGACATGCAAGGGCGTATAGTGGAGTCAGTGTCGATAGTTTTATCAAAAAGGTTACTTATCAACGTATTACGGAGGAAGGTATTCTTGCAATTGGACCAACTGTAATTGCTATGGCAGAAGCAGAAGGGTTAGATGCACATGCGTTGGCCGTAAAAATCAGAATTAAAAATTGATGTATGTTTAGTATTGAACAATTGGTTCGTCCAAATATCAGAACATTAAAACCTTATTCATCTGCAAGAGATGAATTTAAAGGAACTGCCAATGTGTTTTTAGATGCTAACGAAAATTCATTAGGATCGCCATTGGTCAAATGGTATAATCGATATCCAGATCCATTACAATTGAGAGTAAAAGAGAAGATATCTTTCATAAAAAAAGTTCATATTGATCAAATTTTTCTGGGAAATGGAAGTGATGAGGCGATTGATTTGTTATTCAGGTGTTTTTGTGAACCGGGAATCGATGAGGTGATTATATTTCCACCAACTTACGGTATGTATGAGGTTTCTGCGAACATAAATAATGTGAAACTGAATAAAGTGCCTTTGACAACTTCATTTCAATTGGACTTAGAAACACTTGAACAAGCCATCAAACCTATTACTAAAATTATTTGGATTTGCTCACCCAATAACCCTACAGGTAATAATATTGATCGTGAGGCCATTGAAATGATTCTCAATAATTTTGATGGCTTGGTTGTAATCGATGAAGCCTACATTAATTTTTCTCGTCAGAAATCATGGTTATCCTATTTACAAGATTATCCCAATTTGGTTGTACTGCAAACTTTGAGTAAAGCATGGGGATTAGCAGGTATCAGATTAGGTATGGCATTTGCATCTAAAGAAATTGTAGGGTACCTAAATAAAGTGAAGCCACCATATAATATCAGTGAGCCAGTTCAAGAACTTGCAATAAAATCATTGGAGGAAATTGGTCAAGTCAATGACATGATTGTTACTTTGGTGAATGAACGTCAAAATTTAGCGAACCTGCTTCTTCAATATGATGAAGTATTAGATGTATATCCATCAGATGCTAATTTTTTATTGGTCAGGTTTAAAGATCCTTCTAGTACATATAACTATTTAGTTGAGCAAGGTATAGTAGTTAGAGATCGAAGTAATGTTATGCACTGCGAGGGCTGTTTACGTATAACAGTGGGTACTCCCTTAGAAAATAAAAAGTTACTTAAAAGCTTAAGTTCATTCAATAAAGTATAACATGAAAAAAATTTTGTTCATAGATAGAGATGGAACGCTTATAAAAGAGGCTCCTCCTACTTTTCAGATTGATCAAATTGAAAAATTAATTTTTTATCCTGGTGCCATTTCATTTATGTCTAGAATTGCCAAAGAATTTGATTTTGAATTGGCTATGGTATCTAATCAAGATGGATTAGGAACTAAGTCATTTCCCAAAGAAGATTTCGCGCCAATACATAATTTAATTATCGACACATTTGCTGGTGAGGGAGTAGTTTTTGATGAACAATTCATCGATCCCAGTCTGCCAGAAGAAAAATCACCAAATCGAAAACCAGGTATTGGCATGTTGAAGAAGTATATCAACAATGAAGCTTATGATTTAGCAGGATCCTATGTCATTGGAGATAGATTAACCGATATACAGCTCGCAAATAACTTAGGTTGTAAATGTATTTTCATCAATAATCCTGATGGGGTAGGGACAGTTGATTTTGATCAGCTAGACAATCAACTTAAAAATTGTA
>CAZDTN010000017.1:0-22819 GCA_964508355.1 uncultured Sphingobacterium sp. | reverse complement strand
GCTGATTACAAATCAGCTGCTCTACCAGCTGAGCTACTCTGGCTTAAATAGTTGGATAATGGCCTTTTCTTCCTTACCAGTATACCTTTAATCTAAATAAAGATCTACCCCTTTTTTCAGGGGAATGCAAAGGTAATGGAAAACTTTAAATGCAAAAATTTTGGCAGAAAAAATTTCTAAATATTTCTGGAACCTGATTAGGCCAACTGCTTCTCCTTAACCTTCTTGATTTGCACAAGCATTGAGTCCATTGCCATATCAAATGACTCCTCAAAAGACTTCGTGGTTTGTTTAACAAACAACTCGTGCCTAGGAATCTGTACCCTGATCTCAGCAATTTTATCTTTTATTTGGTGCATCACATTATCTAGTTTTAAGAAGACATCGACAGTCAAGATGCGATCGTGTTGATTGGCCAGCTTTACAATTTTTTTATCAATATGCTCCAGAAGTTTGCCATCTGCTTCAAAATGCACTGCATGAACATTTACTGTCATAACAAGAGTTTTTAAGGTGTTGGATAATTTTTTTCTTCACTCTTAAGTTACGGAAAAACGCTCTACAACCCAAATAAATTCTTCGGTAAAAGAACGTTAAATCATCCTTTAGGATGGGCCTTTTTGTGTATATCCCTTAATCGCTCAATGCTGTTGTGCGTGTAGACTTGGGTAGCCGCCAGTGAACTATGTCCAAGTAATTCTTTAACTGCATTTAATTCAGCTCCATTGCCTGTGAGATGAGTAGCGAAACTGTGGCGCAAAACGTGTGGACTTCTCTTCTCTGCTGTAGTAACAGTCGACAGGTATTTTTTTACTATATCATATACTTGCCTGGTACTCACCCCCTTACCCTTTGCCGTATACAACAACTGTGTAAAATCAATTTCTTTGAACTCCAGGTTTCGTAACTGCAAATAAGCTTCAATTTGCTCAGCCAAGGCTGGGTGAATGGGAATGATCCTCTCCTTGTTCCCTTTTCCCAACACTTTTAGTTGTAAACGCCTCAAATCAATATTTCCTTCTTTCAGACTAACCAATTCACTCACCCGTACACCTGTGAAATAAAGTAGCGCAATAACCAAATACTCGAAGCTTCCATTATAACCCTTTGGAAATTCCGTTTGCTCCAGCAAGAACTGCATCTGCTCTTGCTCCACGTATGTAGGTAAACGCTTTCTTGTTTTCAACACCTGCCAGGATTTAACTGGATTCTTGGTGAGTGTTCCTTGTATGAGACAGTATTTAAAAAACGATTTTAGGGATGATATTTTACGGTTGATGCTGCGGGGCTGGACTTTTTGCAAAGTTAGTGCTGCTAACCACGACCGGATCATGCTGGTTGTAATATGAGACGGATTATCTACATCAAATTGTGCCTTTATGAACTGAAAAAAAACAATCAGGTCATCTCCATAGGCCCGTAAGGTATTGATAGAATACCTTTTCTCAAATTTGATGTGATCGAGGAAGGGTTGTATAGAAGGATGCTGGGTTTCAGGCATAAAAAAAGTAGTCATAAAGTTACGAAACCTCATGACTACTTTAGCATATTTTGAGCGAAACGACTAGGCGTCTAGTATTCCGTTTACCAGCTTTGCCTTATAGATTGCCTTCAATACTTCAGTCCTTCTTCTTACAGAAGGCTTTGTAAATGATTGACGCTCACGGAGTTGGAGAAGAGTTTTTGATTTCTCATACTTCTTCTTGTACTTCTTGAGGGCCTTGTCGATGTTTTCGCAATCTTTTGAATCAATGATAAGCATAACTATTACCTCTTATTTTAGGGATGCAAAGATAAGGGGAAAGAATTAATTCTCAAAAACATAATTAATCTATGATGTTGGAGTACAGTCGTTGGGAAAATCGATATCCCCTGTACCAGTAGTTTTTGCAGGGTCAGTAGAAGTACACACTCCAAAAGTATTTTCAATACTTAGGATTTTCAATATTGGCTTCTCCCATTCTTTCATACTCAACAATTATATGATAAAATTAAGCATTTTGTCGTTCTACATAGAAATAAAAGGCAATAACTGAAAGTGCTTTCAAAAGTTCTTGTGCCTTCAACATATCATTCACATTTGTCTCCTTATCCCGAATACTAGCATACAAGTTTCGAATTTTTGCTTCATCAAACAACTCAATAAACTTAGGATTTTGCTTGAACTGAGTTAACAAAGAATCCAAATCGAAATCTCGCTTTAAGCGAATGCCGATATCATACGCTTGTGGAACGCCAGATCTAATATTTAATTCTACATTGGAATACAAATCAGCCAGGAATTCCTTTGCAATAAATTTTTGATCTCCAAACTTATTATACAGGCACTCTGGAATACCAAATGAAAATTCAATAAATTTTCTATCTGAATAAGGATCAGTAATAGAAATAGCATTGTTATATGAATCCAAATAACTCCTCTGCCCCAACTGATCAACATTGGAATAAAAAATATGCTTTCTTAGTTTATCAGGAAACATAAATCCAGTATACGCTGGATGAAATCTTGTCGACTTAGCAAGGAAACTAAACCCATTCTTTTTGGCTGTATTAATGCTAAGTACAGAAGAAGAATTAATTCGACCTAAATAGATATCTCTTATTTTTCTATAAAGCGCTTGGCAATGAATAGAGACTGGAGCCCATACTTCTTTTATGGCGACTTTAATTATTGGCCTTGATGATGTCTGTGATAGCGTTTTACAATACCTGTAAAAATTCTTCCACTTAAACTTGTAAAAATAAGATCCCCCAAGAAATGGAGCATTCCATGAAAAAGTATAATTCCCCATTTTACCGGCAAATAAAATTTGTACTCCTTCACTTTTTGCCTTCCTGATTATACCATCAACCCAAAAAGAATTAACAGAAGTCACAGGATTAATAATATTGGAACTTTTTTTATGATCAAAAAGAGATGAAAAATGCTCATCACTAAAATTCAAATAAAAAGGACTACAATTTTTATGAGCAGAGAGCAGATCATTTACTTGATCATCTTCACGAATTTTTTTTTGTTTCTCCTGACTATAAAAAGCAAGATACTTTGGAAAGGAAGTAAATGTCTTGAATGTTAAATTCCGATATAATAATTCTTTGGAGATAAAATAAGAAAGAGTAGAAGAATCATAACCGCCACTTTGAAAAACCCCTACCCTTCCATTCTTGAGTCTTTCTAAAATTGCATTAGCCAATTTTGATTTTAACAAAAGGGTATAATCGTTGATAAATTTGTATCTTATTTTTCTTATTAATATCGCTTGGTAAGATGAATACGAAGCCTGACATGAATTTGATATTTCAATAATTGAAGAACTCTTGACCGCAAAGACATCCGATAATAAAGTTTTCCCATCCTCAATAGTTCCACCAGATAAAGAAAGTTTATACAATTGATCAAAATCAATTTTTACTTTAAAAGAATTTAAAGTAAAGAAAACAGAAGGGTCCGTTGAAAAATAAACTTGTGAATTATATGTACAATAGAAAAGCGAAGAATAACCGCAAGGATCACGAAACAAGAATATTTTATTCAATGTTGTATCATATAAAACGAAAGACCAGTCTCCATCAAGATGAAGAACACATTTATCGTTCCATTTTTGAAATGACAGCATTGCTAATGAAGGATCGGCAGTTCTTAGCAATTCACTTTGAGTAAGACCAAGTTTATCACCAAGCTCATCCCTGTAATCCAAACGGAAATGACCGGTTAAAAGATACCTTCCACACGAGCTCCTGACTGGCTGAGTATCTGGCAAACAATTGTCACAAGAAGTTTTAAGATGACCCAATGCAATATGGTCATCAACGTGTGTAACTAACCTTAGTACATCATCGACTTCAAAGGTTTTTTGCATTTCTTCAAATGCTGTGTTTCCACCTCTACCCCTCGGGCTGAATACGCCGAAAAAACCAGTCATAGCTAAAATTACGAAGCAATTATGAGATAAGAACTAGCATTGAGTCCCAAACCAAGCAACCGGGGTAAATTGCTCGTACCCTTTTCTACCGGAAACAATTAAATTTCCAGACCTAACCCAAGCATGAGCTGCTAATTTTTCATCAACATTACTTAAGCCAAAATAAATAGTAGATGATATTTTTCTGCGCTTTAACATAAATGTAACTGCCAAAGCCTGATCGTAGCATGTACTTGAGAAAAAAACATACTTAATTCCTCTAAACAGAGCAATATGAACCTCATCAATAGTCTGACCTGATTTAACTTCAAAATCTGTTTCAAACTGAGGCATACCTATTCTCGCAGCTATCTTTTTGAAAGTGAAAAAAATGATCATCAGCTTGGAAATAGTCAGAATAATCCAAGCTTCCAAAAACAAATAAAAATCTCGAATAGATTTTTTTTTCATTCAACTTCGCTTATAATACTCTTTTCTAGTAAGCTTTCAAGAAATTCAATTGTATCAGCTTTACAAGTCTGCTCATCTACCTTGAAATCAATCATCAAATTACGGATAAGATCATCCAGTGTAATTGGTGAAGATAAGTAATACCATATTTTAGAACCTACTCCGTTCATCCCAAAATAAAAGCCAGAATCGATATCCATCATTACAACCTCTTCTCCTATTTTTGACTGTATGATTTTTTTATTTTGTATATAGCGTTTACTCATAAAAAAGATTGATGATTAATTTTTTCAACAACCAAGTCTGCAATGTAGTCAATTGAATCCTTGCCTACTGGTCTCTTTATGTTAAATCCAGTCAATTGATTAGCCAATTTTGAAAAAAGCTCAAAATGTTCTCTCCGAAGATCAACAGCACTCAAATACTCACCACGATAAGCATTTGATTCCAAGTATTGAAAAAGCTGATAACCATTAACCTGTTGTACCTCTACTTTATCCAATTCCTCAGATTTTTCAAGAAAGAAAACCATAATTGGCCGTCTAGCTACTTTATCAAATTTTTGGTGAAAATAAAACCCAAACTTATTTAAATCAGGATGTAACTGAACATGGGGCTCTCCGAGAAAAGGAAGTCGCTCAATGGTATCACCCCAGTATTTCATCATTGGATATGAGGAATACAAATAAATTTCGTTGTTGGAATTTGTTACCGGAACACAAACATCATCAGAAAAGACATCAATACCCCTTGAAATCAATGATGCAATAAGCGTAGATTTTCCTACCCCAGAATGTCCACAAAGCAAAATCAAGTTACCATCCACCTTTAACGCAGCTGCATGTATTGGTATAATGCCTCTTTGGTTTAGAATAGCAGCAAAAACATTTGACAAACAAAATAACCTGACTTTGTTCAAGTCAGAATCTTCTTGCATTTGAACAATAATCTTACGGCCATTTTCTGCCCAGTATGTTGCAAGATCTGTTACAGTTAGCCTGAAGTTGTTGGATGAGATATAAATTGATTTTTTATCATCACTTGAATCACCAATTGAATATTCAGGAATTATACCCAGTACAATTTCAATATCTGGATTATCAGTGTATGGGCATATCAGCAACTCTGGAAATTCCATTTCACTCTTTACAATAAGACCATATGCCCAATAATAATGCATGATCAACAAAGTTTATACTTAATCATCCGATATAACCATAAAAAGGGACGCAAAGGGAAATATAGAAAAAATAAATAATCAGGTAAGGGTAAACTAGCCCAATCAACGGGTCTGGTCAAATTTTTAAATAATAATTCTTTTGCAATATATACTCGTCTATTTAATGAAAGTAGATAAATTCCATTCTTTATTTTCTCCATACGAGTATCACAATACACATTGGGATACTGCATGATGTGTTTAACATACTTAATCCTAAGCCTATCAATAAAATTTAGCTTGAAAAAAGTTAGATCGTTAGAGCATGTTATTTTATAAAATTGGTTTAGTAAATAACCCGCCATCTTCACCTCCTTAATTGACCTCAAATCAATTGCTCTTTTAACCAAAGTATTCCAGTCAATACTAATAGTTTTGTGTATATGATAAAGGTCGGCTAACCATTTAATCCTATACCACCCGTGTTCAGCACCATGAACAGATAAAAAAATAAACTGGTCGATATGGTTGAGTACTGTAAAATTAAATTCATTGATGTGAACCTGCATTAAATTCCTCCTTTCAATTACGGGATTGAAGACAAAATTACCTAGGCTATTTCTGATGCGCCAATGTAGTTCAACAGGTACTGCATGCTCATCATCAGGATTTAAAAAAACTTCATGATGAGAGGATAATCGCAGGTATTTTAATTGTCGTTCACTAAATTTTTGGAAACCAGTAATTTTTCTATAACCAATAGTTTCTAAAAAAGCTGAAACTTTATCAATATGCTCCTCTTCAACCCAAACATCTATATCAAAAACATTTCTTAAGCCAAGATCGCCATAATACAGATGAGACAATAGAATCCCTTTTAAAAAGATTGATTGAATGTCATTTTCATTAAAAAATGACTGTAACTGACATTGCGTTCGAAATGCACTTAGTGCTTTTAGTTGATTTTTCTTTACGCCAGATGCTAGTTGCAGCTTGACTGGAACGGAAAGCACTTCACTATCTTGAAGTACTGAATAGGCTAACTCCGCAATTCGATGTTTTTGAAGGAAATCAATGAATTGTTTATCATCCCAATTTTCTAGATTCTTTATTTTACTGATAATACCTTCACTCAGATCAAGATTAATTGCACTGCAACAAATTCCTAATTTAAATTCGAAAGAATCTATTGAATATGGCATATTCATATTTATCGCATAATATAAATTTTACCATACCCACTCTTGAAATACTTATCGGTATTAAATGCCCCTGAATTTAATTTATCAATCTTTCTACCATTCAAATCGGCAACTACTCGATACAAGTAAACACCGTTTGCAAGTTGCTGGCCAAACTGATCTCTTCCGTCCCATTTGTATTCAGTTATATTATTTCCGATTTTAAGTGGCCCAAGCTCCTCTTTATTAATTTCTTTTACAATCTTACCAGTTATTGTCATGATTTGAATCCTAAACTGAGTCGGCAATTCAGATCCAGTTAATGTAAATACAAATGCTGTTGAAGTCGAAAAAGGATTTGGATAGTTGAGTAAATTAGAAATCATTGATTTATTTACAACCTCAAAAGCTATACTATAATCAATGGCACCAGATGGATTGTTACTTCGATCTTTTGCAAAAATAATTAATTCATATTCCCCATCAGCTTGCAAATAGGGCCGGTAGTGAACAGTTGCTGCATTTTCTTTTCCAACAACATCTAATGAGGCTGGAATAAATCTTAAGGTATCCCCATCAAAATTCACTTTTTTCAGGCTGCCATCTGGCAGTTTTAGCTTAATTGTAAATAACGAGGTGTCATTCAAGGGTAAATAGCGGGAATCATCCTTAAGTGTGATTACAATTAAAGGCTTTGCACTTACTATGTCTTTATTGAGGATTCTTACCCCATCAAAAGTGACATCGAGATTTGGCGGAGTTTGATCAGGAGTAACAGAAAGTGTTATATTTTGATAATTGTTAAAAAGGTATTGTTCTGGTTGCGCAAAATCAGGATTAAAATTCACAAAAACAGAACTAACGCCTCGTAGATCTTTTGTATCCAAAAGATAATCTGCCATAATTGTATCCCCTACAGCAACTGGTCTTCTTTTTTGATCATATACCAACTTGGTTTGGTTGGATTCATCAGTAACAGTCATTATTACCTTTACACTATCAAAGGTAACTTCACCAATGTTTTTGAACGCTGTTGTTATACGTATTTTTTCTCCTATATCAACTGTGTCTTTTATAGAGGTAATAACTGCTGGAACAATTGCACCTTCTGGCACAGGTTCAAATTCAACTTGCAAATAGTTGACTTGCGAGGGAGTATTAAAACTGGTATCTAAATAATTTTGTTTGATTTTTAAGTAACGGTAAACTGACGCATCTATATAATTAATCGTAGTATCAATATTTACTTTAGCTGTTTGGTAAATTAAAAACTCATTATTATTATCATCTAACCCATATAAAGATGTTTGCACTTTATCGCTTGAAACCTGTTCTAAGTCATAATTATTTACCTTAAGTCGAGACCATGATTTTACAGGTCCAATTTTAGAGGAAGCTATTGAACCAGATTTTCCCAATACTTGGAAATCATAAGAAGATTTCAAAATTGATGACTGGATAGCCCCTACCTGTTGATCAATAACTTCCCATACATTATTATCATTCTTTTTGACAACAAATAAGAATGGTAATTTTCTGACTAATGAATCCACTTTTGTCAAACCAACCGACTTAAGCTTATGGTACAAAGAATTATTTGCCCCCAATGTTAAAGTGTCATTTTGCCAAATTGAAATATTATCAAAACGACTAATAGAATTACCCAAATTCATCATGACAACCAAGGTACCTGACGGAATTGAGTCAAACATATCAATCGCATTTTTCCTCGACTGTGGATTATTATAACTGTACCAATAATTATTAGGCAAGATATTGCTGCAACTGGCGTAGTAATCACTCCTGAACTTTCCTTGGTTGTTACTGGATGTATTTAATATAGGATTACCAGTCTTTAAATCAATGAGAAAAACCTCCAAAGAACCATATGCTTGCGAGCAAATTAATGGACTTAAATTAGTAAGGTTATTAAAAACACTATTTGATGTACTTGGCAATAAACCAGAATTGAACCTGAGTATGGCATTTACTTTACCAAACTCCAAATTACGTTTATCATTCAACAGAATATTCTGTTTTGATAAATTTAAAAATTGATAATAATGCGACTGACTCCAACCTGGTGCATTATTTGACAAATAAACAAAAGATGAATTCGCCCAATTATAGATAGTTCCAGTATCTGGTTTTTTAGCAACTCTCCAATAATACACAGTACTATCGACAAACTGTAAACTTGGAGAAAACTCAATTACACCTCCACTCGAGTTTTGTTTTTGTACAACCTTAAGTGGTGAATTAAACAATGCAGTAGTATCCAATTCCATTTGGAATTCGGATGGCGCTTTTAAAAACCGACTAGTTGAGGCTTTTAATTTAACACCCTGTGTATTAACGATAGAAAAATCAGCTGGAAAAGCTGGCCTTACATCATCATCGGCAATAACAAATGTTTTAATAGCAGTATTATTCGACTCACTAATTTCTGAAACAGTAAACAATGGATCTAAGGTGACAACAATCTTATTTTGTCCCCTATCTTTTAAAGGGTCAATAGCTACTGTCAATTGCAATGAGTCAGCATAATTAACCGCCCTTCGCATTTGATCGTATAATACATTTTCAGTACCGTCGGCTTTTTGACGAACAACTTTGACTCTTAGTGAATCTCCAGTAGCCTTACCAATATTTTGAAACTTAACATCCAAATTGAAGCTGGAATATGTTACATTCAAATTCGTTGGACTCACTTTAATCAGTGATTCCTCAATAACATAATCAGGCAAGGAATGTGGATATAAAGTAACTGCAGGATCTCCATTTAAAAGGAGCTGCTCGATAGTAATGGTGTTAAAGAAATCAATTGTACCAGTGGGATTAGCAATATCGCGTAAAACATTGGTCTGCATTACCCCAATAGCATCTGCATAATTTTGACGAGATAGTTTAGTATAAAAATTATTTGTATAGGTATTTAAATAATTTACAATACCCAAGTGAGTACTTGCTAAAAATCCTATACTTCCCTTATTGGGCGTTAAAATATAATTCTCCGTAATTGCCCTTCTTGCCCCCGTTAACCTCAATGTATCATAAGCAAAGAAATTTCCAGCATTACAACCATTTGCAATAAATAAAGGATACTTACCATCATTAGTGTAAATTGATGGATCGTCTAAATTATATTCCATTGAGCTAGCCGAAGAATGTCCAAAATAGGTTATCAGCGACAAACCTTCCTTAAACAAATTTCCTAACAATCCTGAATTAACCAATTCTACACCAGCAGGTGTGACCTTCTCAAAAGTATAAACTTTAGCTCCAAAAGAAGTGTCAATTAAAATAGACTTATTGGCATTCATATAACCATTTATAAGTCCTTGCAAATAAGGATCCCCACCTCCAATAACATGGGCTACATTTTTCATCCAAGCTTTTTCTGTAATGGTCTGATTAGTTGATTTCAGCACTTGATCATGCTGCTTTACTTTATCCAAATAGGCTAAAATTTCATCCCCAGTTGTTACAGAAAGTCGACCAATTGGCGTCTCAGGGGTTGGATCAAAATCTGTTGACGATAAAAGATTATCTGAACCAGGATTACCATAAGTTGGTATCAAATTCATTCGTTCTGCACTGGGCCTGGCTTCATTTATTCTGTACTGATCGTAAGTAACACCCTTACCCATGAGTAGGACAAACTTTGGCGAGGGTGCAGTGAATGTGGCCCTTGCAAAAGCAATGAAATTTTTTATTGATAAAGGATGTTTTTTTATTCCAAATGCAAATTGATCCACCAGTTCATCGATATCATATATACCTACTTTATAACCTCCTCCATCTGCAGAAGAACGATAACTTGAATATTGCTGTATGGGATCACCTTTGCTACTTGTAGTTAAACTTGAATGAGTAATGATTAAAAAATCACCCTGTTTATTTGCAGCACGGTAATCAATGAAACTTTTACGAGACAACGTTCCTACTGTTTGAACCTGGTTAGAAGTCGCATTCATTAAAACAAATCTCCTATCGCCTCCAACAGGAAGAGCAAACTTCAATACGCCTGTTGTTGAATTGTCAGCTATATATCTTTTGCCTTCATTCAATTCGTATAAGACAGGAGCCTCAGTTCCTGAATTGAAATTTACTATTTCAAGATAGTTGCCAATTGTTGAAGAAGGCAAATCAAATTCAAATAATGAACTACCACCAAAATTGAACAACCTGGGATAGGTGATTTCATATTTATAAGCAGTCAACCTATCAGAAGGGACTGCTGAACTATTGATGATTCTAACAGTATCTAAATTTCGACCAAGCAGATTATCTGGCAAAGAAATCTCCAATACAGATGGAGTGAAGAAATTCATAGGGTTATCAACCACCATCACGCCATTGATCATTACTTGAAATCTTCTGTTGTTAGGAGCTATACCATATGCATTGATTCTAAATATTGGTGCTGGTCCACCAGGTGCTACGAAATAATTTTGCTGCTCTACCAGAGGCGTAGTTGGGGTAACATTCCTACTGCTCCAACCCTCACCCATATCATAAGAAGAGGAATAGATATAAGACGTCCCTACAACAGATGCATATCCTGGATTGATCTGGTCTTTATAATTTTTTGAAAATGTGTAATTAAAAAAAGGTTCAACTGGAAGTGTATTTAGAGCAACATTATTTTGCGATGCAATAAGACGCTTATTGGGGGATGAACTATTAACCGTCAAAAAATATACTGCAGTATCTGTTTGTAAACTCCACTTATTAGAAAGCTGCAATCCAACACGACTGTACAAAGATTCATCAACCTTTCCATCATTAATTTCTCCATAAAACTCAACAAAATCGTTGATTCCAAATACACCTGATGGAATGGATGTGTAAATTGGCA
Organism: uncultured Sphingobacterium sp.; assembly: GCA_964508355.1. Taxonomy (GTDB): domain Bacteria; phylum Bacteroidota; class Bacteroidia; order Chitinophagales; family Chitinophagaceae; genus Pollutibacter. The sequence goes on along the minus strand of CAZDTN010000017.1, from coordinate 11,245 downwards.
CTTCTTGTCCGTTTCTCCACATTTGAAATGAAGATGCGTCTGTAGTTCCCAATCCATTTGATTGTAAAACAGAAAAGGGAATTCGATACAAACCTGATTGACCAACTTTTATCTTATAATAGGTCTTACTATAGTCAATCCAACTGTTATTGAACTGAGCATAACCATTGTTCAACATGCATGTGAACAATACAGCAATGAATAACTTATATGATAGTTGTGTGCGCATTAATAAGGACTGGTTAAGCCAGTATTTTTTGTCAAATTAATTTTAAGCGAAAAAATATGGGTATATAATGGATTGGACTGATTAGCCAAATTAGTAAAGGCATAGTCAATTTCAACATTCTTTAATTTAAATCCAACACCCAAACCAGGCTGATAAATCCAAACTTTTTTTGCATTGGTTATATCTGCATCATCAAGTGCTTGCTGGAAGTTATAAACCCCTACTCTTCCAAACAATAATTCTTTAAATCCAAGCTCCAAACCAATTCTGGGATCAGCATTAACAGCTGATGAACTTAATAATACATTTCGTTGTCCATCGAAACTCAACTCCATATTCAATTCAGCAGTCAATGCTAAATTATCGTTGAAGCCAGTAGTATAGGCACTACCAATCACCAACCGAGGAGCAGTCATTTCAGTAGATTTTACCGGAATATCATTGTTCGTCAAATACAAGATTTCTTTTTCCTGATCGTTAAAATTAAACTTCCAGGCATTGAAGGTAGTTGACACATCCTTGGCCATTACCCCGAACTTAAATTTTCGACTTCGATATTGCAACCCTGCATCTAAACCAAATCCCCATGCTTTTGCAAAACTACCTACACTGCGATGGATGACTTTGGCATTAAATCCAAATGAAAGCGACCTATCCTCTTCATCAATTAGTTTTTGTCCGTATGAAACAAGAAAAGCATAATCAGCCGAAGAAAAGGAGCGTATGTTGTTGTAGTTGATAGAACCATCAGGCTCAACCAAAAACAATGTATTGGGAATATCATCGACTGCAAACCTGAGTAAAGAAAATCCTATGCTACGGCTACTCATTTCAGGATCGCCAAGTGGCATGGCAAAAGAGGCATAATCATACTTACCAATACCTGCAAAATATTCAGCATGCATGAGAGAGAAGGAACTGCTTTTCAAATTGGACAATCCTGCAGGGTTCCAATAGCCAGCGGTCGCGTCAGAAGTGGTGGCAATCTGTGCGCCACCCATAGCCAGTCCTTTTGCACCAGCACCAATATTTAAAAATTCGTTGGAATATTTTCTGAACTGAGCTTGAGTTGAATTCACGACAACGACAAGCAAGAGGAGCATCAGCCCTTTGGTCAGATTTAGCGTGTTAGTCGTGTACATTGTAGGATTTGGATGAAGATCAGTTTTTAATACTGATTTCAATGATTAATAACGATTTAGATACAAAAATATTGCCCTTTTGCGAGTAAACGTAAACCTTGTTACTTTTGCTCAAAGATTTTAAAATGAGCCTCATTGAAGAATTGAAATGGAGAGGGATGTTACAGGACATTATGCCTGGAACTGAAGAGCAGCTAAAAAAAGAGCCAACCACCGCCTATATTGGGTTTGACCCAACAGCAGATAGCCTGCACATAGGAAGTTTAGTCCCCATTTTACTACTTTACCACCTTCAACAAGCGGGACATAAACCTATTGCTCTAGTAGGTGGAGCAACAGGCATGGTGGGTGATCCAAGCGGAAAAAGTGAAGAAAGAAACTTACTGGATGAGGAAACACTTCAAAAGAACATCAATGGCGTTAGACGACAGCTGGAAAAATACCTTGACTTTTCAGCAAATAGACCAAATGCAGCAGAAATTGTCAACAACTATGACTGGTTTAAAGGTTTAGGGTTCATCGAGTTTTTGAGGGATGTTGGCAAGCACATCACAGTCAATTATATGATGTCTAAGGACAGTGTAAAAAAGCGCATTGAGGGTGAAACTGGTATCAGTTATACTGAATTTGCATATCAATTGATGCAGGGCTATGATTTTTATTGGCTATACACAAAAAAGAATTGCAAGCTGCAAATGGGTGGAAGTGACCAATGGGGTAATATCACAACTGGTACGGAATTAATCAGAAGAAAAGCTGGTGGAGAGGGATTTGCATTTACTTGTCCGCTTATAACTAAAGCAGATGGTGGAAAATTTGGTAAAACTGAGAAAGGAAACGTCTGGTTGGATCCTGAAAAAACAACTCCATTTCAATTCTACCAATTTTGGTTGAATGCAGCAGATGCCGATGCCACAAAATGGATTAAGATTTTCACCCTACTGCCAAAAGAGGAAATAGATCTACTGATAGAAGAACATACAAAAGACCCTGGTAGAAGGTTATTACAAAAAAAGCTAGCAGAAAACATTACCAGTTTTGTGCATGGCAAAGAAGAGTGTGCTTCAGCAATTCAAACAACAGAACAGCTGTTTGGTAAAAAAGATGACATTGATTTTAAGTCGCTCAATGAACAAGATTTACTTCAATCCATGGATGGTGTACCCGTACAAATGATCAATATTGAGCATATCAATTCGGGGATTGATGTGGTAAGCTTTTTGGTAGACGCTGGCATATTTCCCAGCAAAGGAGAAGCAAGAAAAATGATTCAAGGAGGTGGAGTAAGCATCAATAAAGAAAAAGTTAGTGAACCTGCACTTATCATAGATAACAGTTTTCTTTTAGCTGGGGAACATATTGTGGTTCAAAAAGGCAAAAAGAACCATTTTCTAGTCAAGGCAAATTAAAACCGAGTAATTTAAATTGATTCAATTTTTTTGGGATCAAACTTGAAAAATCCTATTTTTGCGTCCCATTAGGATTGCCCGATAGTATAATGGTAGTACGACAGATTTTGGTTCTGTTTGTCTTGGTTCGAATCCAGGTCGGGCAACAATAAGGAGTGAATAAGTGGTTGATAATCAACCACTTATTTTTGTTTTCAGCCCTCCCAATTCAATTGCTAACAAAATAAACTAACATATTAATTAGACTTAGCTAAGCTATTGATTAATGCTGTTACAGGTAAAATCATATGAAATCGGGAAGCAACTAATTTGCTTAGTATTTCTTATTGGTATCTGCAACGCTATACGAGGCCAACAAACTCCTCAACAAACCATAAAGGGAACTATTCTTGAAAAATCGATAAAAATACCTATTGCAGCGGCAACAGTAACCTTGGTTGGAGAAAATCAATTTACAGTGGTATCAGACAGCAATGGTATCTTTCAATTTTCACAAATTCCAGTCGGCAGAAAATCATTAATGATTTCTTCAATTGGTTTCAAACCCATCATCCTCTCAAATCTTCTTCTAGAATCTGGCAAACAAATGATTTTAAATATTGAGATGGAAGAAGACCGCTCAGTAATTAAAGAAATAATCATAAAAGTAGAGCAAAATAAGTCCATGCCAATTAATAACATGGCCATGGTAAGTGCGCGAAAGTTTAGTGTAGAAGAGACAAGAAGATTTGCCGCCGGTTTAAATGATCCTGCTAGGATTGCTGCAAATTTTGCAGGTGTAGTAAATGCAGGAGACGGAAATGGACTCGTAATACGCGGGAATGCCCCAAATGGTCTTTTGTGGAGACTAGAGGGACTTGATATTCCCAATCCCAACCATTTTGCGAGAGTAGGAACATCGGGTGGAGCCATATCAATGCTCAGTGCACAACTTTTATCTAATTCAGATTTTATTACTGGGGCATTTCCAGCTGAATATGGCAATGCATTATCTGGCGTATTTGATATTCATCTTCGAAAAGGAAATAACCAAAAAAGAGAACATACATTTTCGTTAAGCAGCATTGGTATCGATTTTGCAACAGAGGGATATTTCAAGAAAGGTTATGCTGGATCCTATTTAATTAATTACCGTTACGGTTTTCTGACCCTCATGCAAAAACTTGGGTTCAACATTTCAGATAAACCAACTTCTTTTCAAGACCTCTCCTTCAACTTCAATTTTCCAACCAAGAAAATTGGCACATTTTCAATTTTTGGTTTTGGTGGACTTAGTAAGCAATTTGACGAATTAGCAAAAGATAGTATCACTTGGACCAACTCCCCTAATTCAAGAAGCAGTTCACTTGATGCAGCAGATGCAGGCACAGTTGGCGTCACCCATCAAATCAACATCAAGAAAAAATTATTTTTTAAAACTGCAGTCTCAAAGAATGGCTATCAATACAGAGAAGAGGACAGTAGACTAGAAAGATATAACAGTCCAATTTCATTTACGAGAAAAAATAAATTTTTAGAAACTAATTTTCAATTCTCCTCATCACTTACCTATAAAATCAATAGACACCACCTGGTTAAAGCTGGCATCTACACAAAAGCAATTTCATTCGATTTGAACCAAAGGGAAATTGCAAGTAACGCATTGAGGGATAAAATTAAGATTGAAGGGAACACGAGGCTAACAAACTATTATACACAATGGAAATGGGATCCTGTAGAAAAATTTTCAGTGCAAATTGGCTTACATGCTCAACAACTCAGTCTAAATAATACTGCAGTAGTTGAACCACGAGTTGGATTAAGATATAACATAGGTAAAAGACAATTCTTAAGTTTTGGATTAGGAAGGCATTCACAAATTCAACCTATCGGCAATTACTTTGCCAGAATAAGAGTAGGCAATGACACCTTAACACCAAATAAGAATCTCGACTTTAGTAAATCAACCCATTATGTAATTGGACATTCAATTCAACTAAGCAAAAACTGGAATCTTAAAACAGAATTTTATTACCAATGGCTTTACAATATTCCTATTCATGCATTGCGATCCAGTAATTTCAGCATCATAAACCAGGATGACAACTTTGCCATAGAGGCACTGACGAATAAAGGAGTGGGACAAAATTATGGTGTCGAAATAACTATAGACCGATATTGGAATGATAGGTTTTATTTACTCTCAACGCTGAGCTTATATCAATCAACATATAGAGGATCAGATAGTATATGGAGAAATACGAGATTCAATTCAAATAATTCGTTTACATTTCTTTTTGGTAAAGAATGGGTACTCAAAACAAAGAAACCATCTTATTTCAGTTTAGACTTTAAATTACTTTCGATTGGGGGAGTTAGAGTTACACCCATCGACTTAATTCAGTCACAAAACAGAAGAACAACAATCTTCTTTACTTCAAAGTATAATGAAGAACAACTAAGATCCATTTTTAGAATTGATCTTCAACTAGAATGGAAAGTTCAATATAAAAAAACAACCGGTAGTTTGATCTTGGGCGTTCAAAATGCAACAAATAGAAAAAATCAAATCAGTCATCGATACGATGCCAATCTTCAAGCAATTACCTATAATTATCTTTTAGGTCGTATACCGGTTTTTGGCTATAAACTTGATTTTTAGCCTAACAGTTTAAGCCTCAGTGGTACCCAAACTTATATATCGTTGAAGACTTATAAATATTTTTAGGCTCAAGCACAGTACTTGGAAAATCAGGTTGGTTAGGACTATCAGGATAGTGTTGGGTCTCAAGACAAAATGCCGTCTGGTGGTCATCTTTTGAACCACTTTTTAAGATATGCTTACCTTTCATAACATTACCCCCATAAAATTGCATACCAGGCTCAGTTGTAAAAACATCCATTTGAATACCAGACTGGTCACCCCTTGCACTAGCAACAAGTTCAGGCTGATTAGTCAACCCCTTATCCAATACGTAGTTGTGATCATAACCACCACCATATTTCAATTGTGTATTATTGATAGTAAGCCTAGCGCCAATGGCGTTATAATTTCTAAAATCAAAAGGCGTGTTTTCAACTTTAGAAATATTCACGGGAATTAAAGTTGAGTCTACCTCGATGAATCGTTCTGCGAGAATTTTCAACTGATGATTATTAATACTTCCACTTCCCTCTCCATTCAAGTTCCAAAAATTATGATTGGTAATATTAACGACTGTTGCTTTATCTGTGGAAAGTAAATAATCCATTTTCAATTCATTATCAACAGTTAAAGTATATGTAACAGTAGTAGTTAGATTTCCTGGATAGCCCTCCTCTCCATCTAAAGAAAGATACCTAAGTTGAATTGATGTACTATCCGCATATACAACATCCCAGACTCGGTTATGAAAGCCAGTCCGCCCACCATGTAAACTATTTACTCCATTATTGATATCAAGCTGGTAAGTGTTGCCATCCAAACTAAATCGACCCTTTGCAATACGGTTGCCATATCGACCAACAACAGCTCCAAAAAACGGCTCTTCAGCAGCTATAAAATGAACTAGTTTATCAAACCCAATAACTACATCTCTTAATTGACTATGCTTATCAGGAACCAACATGCCAACCATTCTAGCACCATAATTAGTAATTGCTGCTTTTAGTCCATTTTTATTTTGGATATAATATAAGCCAACTTGCTTGCCATCTATTGTTGTATCAAAGCCTGAAACATTTGGAAGTATAGGAGCATTCATTGAACTGGGATTTTGATGAGTATTTTCAGCTTGAAAAATACATGCAATAAATAATTGTGAAAAAAATATAACTATAAGTGTCTTAAAAATAGTTAAACCCATTTTACCTGCTTTCTACTGTAAGTTAGCACTAACTTAAGCTAATTATAATTTTTGATTCCATAAAAAAGGCCCATCAAAATGATGGGCCTTTGAAAACTTTGAAAAAAATATTTTATTGGGTTGTAAACGATCTTACTGCTGACCAAGTGCCCGGACCAGTCGAGTTAACTCCTCTAACTCTCCAATAATATACAGTGGCTGCAGCTAGTTGAGGTGATACCGTTACATTTCTTGCCGTGATGCCAGTTCTTCCAAATGCAATAGATGCAAAAGTATTCGAAGTTGAAACCTGCACTTCATAAGTGGTTGCCCTAGTTGCAGCATTCCATGAAAGTGCAGGAGTACGACTAACATTTGTTGCGTTAGCTGCAGGGGATCTTAAGGTTGGAGCCGCAGGAACAGCCAAAGGCGCAGCTGTTGTGAAACTTCTTTGCGCAGACCAAGCACTTGTGCCTGTTGAGTTTGTTGCACTCACTCTCCAATAATAAATAGTACTGTTAGCAAGTCCTGATATAGCCCTTGAGGTTGTCGTTAACCCAGTTAGGTTTATAAAAGTAGTTTCAAAAGTACTTGAAGTTGAAACCTGCAAATTATAGGTTGTGGCAGCAGTTGCGGCAGCCCAACTTAATGTTGGCGTCACAGATATGTTAGTGGCTGCGTTAGCAGGTGAAGACAATGCTGGCACACTTGGAAGAGGCAAGGAAGGTACTGTTCCAAAATTGATTTGAAGCAAGTTATTTACAGTCCCTGCAGGAAGACCTGTAATTCTCCCAACTGCTGAAAACTGCTTTAACGCAGTTTCTACTTGCGCTGGTGTTGATCCAGGGGCATATTCTAAATACAAGGCAGCTGCACCTGCAACGTGCGGCGTAGCCATTGATGTTCCAGAGATGGTATTTAAAGCAGTGCTTGATGTGAACCATGCAGACGTTATTGAACTACCAGGTGCATGAATATCCACCAAAGATCCATAATTTGAAAAACTCGACTTCGCATCCGTTGATGTAGTCGAACCCACTGTAATGGCCTGTTGCACTCTAGCAGGAGATGCTGTACTTGCATCTAAATTGCTGTTACCAGCTGCAACTGCCATGACAATTCCATCAGTTACACATCTTCTAACAGCATCATCTAAGGCTGTTGAAATACCTCCACCCAATGACATATTACCAACTGCTGGAACACCGGCAGTATGATGTGCAACTGCCCAATCAAGACCAGCAATCACACCTGTATTTGTCCCTGACCCTGTTGCACTCAATACTTTCACTGGAACTATATTCACAGATTTTGCAACACCATAGGTGGTACCTCCCACAGTTCCAGCTACGTGTGTACCGTGACCATTACCGTCTTCAGGTGTAGGTTCCCCAACAATAGCACTATATCCCCCACTAACACGGCCACCAAATTCAGCATGGTCTGAACGAACACCAGTATCAAAAATATATGCAGTTACAGTTGATCCATTAGTATTATAGGTGTAGGTAGTTGACAATGGCAAGTTGGCCTGATCGATTCTATCCAATCCCCAAGTTGCACTTGTTTGGGTTGCAACCAATTGTATAACCTGATTTTGTTCAATATATTTCACATTAGGATTTCTTCTAAATTCTTCAATAGAAGCTTCTGACATTCTACCGCTAAATCCTTTTATAGCATGCTTAAAAGTTCTCTCTTTTTGTGCCTTACCACCACCACACATTCTCTCAGACTCACCATCAATTTCCGCTTCATCTACCTCATCTTTGAAGACCACTATATAGCTATCTTGCAAGTCGGCAGGAACATTGTTCTTTTTATAAACAGGGGCAAGTACTTCTTCACCCAGACTGAAGTTCTTTTTTGTAATTTCTAGGTTTTCTTCTTTTGCACAGGCAAAAAGAATGACAGCAATTGATAAAAATTTAGCAATTTGTTGGACAGCGCGTAGGGTCATGATTGTTGATTTAGTATTGGTCAAAATTCAGATAAGGGTCAATCAGAAGGGGAAGAGGATCTAAATCAGTTTATTTGGATGCGACCGGACTTTCTTAACCACCTCAAAACCAAGTAATAAACGACAAAAAGCGGCAAAACGGTGATCATGAAATAATGCCTGGTCCATGGATTCTCTCCAAAGATAAACGGAAATTTGAATATGAGTGTCAAAAATACACCCGTCGCCCAAAAAATTTGGGTATTATTTTCTGTTAACATACACTTTGCCCAATTGAATTTCATGGTAGAAAAGGTCTTGCCAATTCCTTTTAGATTAGGTAACCACCTGTTCACTTGCGAGCAATAATCAAGATAAGGCTGTCCAAATTTCTTGGACAGAAAGTCTTCCTCAGCATAGATAATACACTGATAAATAAATAAAAAAACAGGAACAACAACAACGACATAAATCAAAGAGTTCGATAAAATACCTAATCCTAATAACATCAAGTTATTACCTACATACAATGGATTTCTGCAATGAGTAAACAGACCTTGAGTGATCAAAGCATCTGCATGTATCCTCAATTCTTTACCCCCCCTTTCAATAAAGGTCAGTCCAATTGTTAAGCCTCTAATCACTACCCCCAGTGTTGTTATGAACAAACCAACCCAAAGGGCAATTTTCCAATAACCCGGACCAAAACTAGCTTCAGTGATTAATTCAGGAGAAGGAACCAGCAAAAGTGCATATAAAAAAATGAACAATTGATTCCTGTACTTGAAAAAGAAATTACCTATTGCAATCATTTGAAATTGATTGATGAATTAATTTATTTTGATAATGCTGAAATTATTTCTTCTACGATATCATCTGGATGTTCAAGTCCCACGGATAGCCTAATTAATCCTGGCGTAATCCCTACTGCTCTTCTCTCTTCTTCAGTTAATTTAGAGTGCGTTGTACTCGCTGGATGTGAAGCAATTGTCCTGCTATCTCCCAAGTTATTGGTCATCGACAACCAGGTTAAACTATTTAAAAATTTACGACCACCTTCAACTCCCGATTTCAATTCGAAAGTAAGAATACCACCACCGTTCTTCATTTGCTTTTGTGCTACATCAAATCTGGGATGTGATTTGAGGAAAGGATATTTTACCCAACTTAAGGCAGGATGTCCCTCTAATTTTTGTGCAATATAGAGCGCGTTTTCAGCATGTTTTTCCATTCTCACAAAAAGAGTTTCCAAACTTTTTGATAAAACCCAGGCATTGAAGGGGCTCAAAGACGGACCTGTATTTCTTATGTACAAATAGAGTTGTTTGATCAATTCCTTTTTACCAACAACAACACCACCCAACACCCTTCCTTGTCCATCCATGAATTTTGTGGCTGAATGCAATACTAGGTCCGCACCAAATTGTATAGGCTGTTGAACAGCAGGAGTTGCAAAACAATTATCAACTATAAAAATGATATTGTGTTTTTTACAAATCGCTGAAACCATTTCCAGATCAATTATATCTAAACCAGGATTAGAAGGGGTTTCTACATATAACAATTTAGTGTTGGGCTTGATGAGCGACTCAATCACTTCTGGGGTATTCATATCGAAGTAACTGTACTCAATTCCCCACTTCGGTAAATATTTAGTAAGAATAGTATGCGTTGAACCAAAAACAGCTGAAGCAGATATTATATGATCTCCGGCTGATAAAAAAGTCATGAAACAGGCAGATACTGCAGCCATCCCTGTGGCTGTTGCGATTCCATCCTCCGCTCCCTCCAACAAACACACCTTCTTTATAAATTCATCTACAGATGGATTAGAAAACCTGGAATAAATATTTACTTCAAGACTGTCATCAGCAAAAGCTGCTGCCATATCTTCAGCTGTATCATACACAAAACTGCTGGTCAGGAACAACGGTGTTGCATGTTCCTTTTGTGCGGTTCTTTTTGTTTGCGTTCGAATGGCGAGTGTTTCAGGGCGCATTGGGTAAGGTTTTATGCTTCTACTTTTTGTCCGTTTACATAAACCTGATACACAATTTCAGCTCCCGCCATTCTTAATGTTTCTGCTACAGAACAATATTTTTTCATCGATAAATCAACAGCCCTGAATCCTTTTGCAGGTTCAATTTCTCCTTTAAGGAAAAAACGGACCTCCACCTGTTTCCAAAGAGAAGGCTCTTTGCCTTCTTCTCTTTCACCATCGACTTCAATTTCTAACCCTTCAAGCTGTTGCTTTTGCTTTTTTAAAATACTGACCACATCAACAGAACTGCAACCGCACAAAGCTGCCAGTAAAGTTTGCATTGGTCTAAATCCGGAAGCATTTCCTCCTTGTGAGACAGGAATATCCATCCTCAGCGTATGACCATCTGAATCAGTTATATCAATACCGAAATCTCCATCAGTAAGTGCAGCTGTGAGTAAGGCCATCTCTAATCTATTTGCTGCAAATATACGCCAGTCGGGCGACTTATTGAGCCTCTAATTGGCGCATACAGGTTTTTAAACTCAACTTCCAATCAACCGGCAGGTATCCAAAAACAAGCTTGATTTTATCTTTACTCATAAGCGAGTTAGCAGGTCGCTTCGCTGGCGTAGGATATGAGGATGTGGGTATCGGGTTTACCTTGCAATTACTTCCCATCAAACGCTTTATTTCTTCGGCAAAATCAAACCAGGTAATTTTCCCTTCATTGGAGAAATTG
>CAZDTN010000016.1:0-22923 GCA_964508355.1 uncultured Sphingobacterium sp. | reverse complement strand
AATAGATGCAGATTTTTTCAAATCAGCTTCAAGCAACCATACTTTTTTCTTGACGAACTTTTTTGCTTTTTCAGGTGTGTCAAAGCCCTCTAAAACGATCAGCATTTCTTCTTCATTCCTGGGTTTTGCCGAAACAAGAAAATAAGGAATAAATTTCCCTGAAACCTCTTCAATGAAAAGAGCTGTAACGCCATCTAGAGAAGCATCTTCACCCAAATGATGAGTAAGGACAAGTTCTCCTTTGATGCCGAAGGTGGCTGCAATTTTTCCTATCGTGAGGTAATTTTCCATGTAAAAAAAAGCCCCGTAATAAACGAGGCTTTAGTATTTATCTTTTGAATGAACTTATTCAGCTGAAGGTTCTTCAGATGCAGCAGGCTGTGCAGGTTTTGCAGCAGGTCTTGGTGCATTACGTCTTTGGCGGCGCTCACGAGCAGCAGCTTCTTGACGAGCCTTGTTTTTAGCCTCTTGTTCTTGGTGCCATGCTTCGAATTTATTCATTGCAGTAGCATGATCAAATAAACCCAAGTCTACACCACGCAAAAGGTGCTTCAAATACAAAACGCCTTTTGAAGAGAGAATTTTGCGAACAGTATCAGTTGGTTGTGCACCATTACCTAACCACTCTAATGATTTCTGACGATCAATTAAAACAGTTGCAGGATGTGTAAGCGGATTGTAAGTTCCAATCTTTTGGATGAATTTACCATCGCGAGGAGCACGTGCGTCAGCTACTACGATAAAGTAGAATGGTCTTTTTTTACTACCATGACGCTGGAGTCGAATTTTAACAGCCATAAAAAATAAAAATTTTTATTGGGTGGTGAATAATAGGGTTTCAATTTCGGACTGCAAATATAGTATAAAACACGATAAATCACAACTGATCGGGATCATATTTTACATTCTTCGCCCCATTCTGGGCATTGCTGGCATGTTACTCATCCCCTTCATCATCTGTTTCATCTGGTCAAATTGCTTGAAAAACTGATTGACCTCATTCATATCTCTACCGCAACCTGCAGCTATACGCTTTTTGCGACTGACATCTATTTTATCAGGATTTGCCCTTTCAAAGGGTGTCATGGACCCAATAATTGACTCAACTCCTTTAAAAGCATCATCACTGATATCGATATCCTTCAAGGCCTTCCCCATGCCGGGAATCATCCCCATCAGGTCCTTCAGATTACCCATTTTTTTAATCTGTTGCAACTGATCCATGAAATCCTGAAAATCAAACTGGTTTTTTCTGATCTTTTTCTCCAGTTTTTTGGCTTGCTCTTCATCAAATTGGGCCTGGGCTTTTTCTACCAATGAAGCGATATCACCCATCCCCAAGATACGTTGTGCCATCCTGTCGGGATAGAAGACATCTAAAGTCTCCATTTTTTCTCCGCTGCTCACAAACTTTATGGGTTTCTGAACAGTATATTTTACTGAAAGTGCGGCACCACCTCTGGTATCACCATCCATTTTTGTGATAACAACCCCTGTAAAGTCAAGTCTTTCATTAAACGCCTTTGCGGTATTGACTGCATCTTGACCTGTCATGGCATCCACCACAAACAAAATCTCTTTGGGTTGTAAAAAGGACTTTAAGCCTGCAACTTCCTGCATCATGACTTCGTCAATAGCAAGACGACCAGCGGTATCAACAATAACAATATTCTTGTTGTTGGCCTTGGCGAATTTCAGTGCATTTTCAGCAATGGACCTCGGATCCTTATTATCAGGTTCGGCATATACATCAACGCCAATTTGAGTTCCAAGCACTTTTAATTGATCTACAGCTGCAGGACGGTAAACATCTCCAGCAACCAACAAAGGAGATTTACCTTTTTTAGATTTTAGATAGTTGGCCAGTTTTCCACTGAATGTAGTTTTACCAGAACCTTGAAGTCCCGCTATTAGAATGATTGCCGGGCTGCCAGTTGTATCAAGCTCACTCGCTGATCCACCCATCAATTCTGTGAGTTCATCTTGTACAATCTTCACCATCAACTGACCAGGACTAATGGCATTGATCACTTTTTGTCCAATAGCCTTTTCTTTAACGCGATCGGTAAACTCTTTGGCAATTTTAAAGTTGACATCGGCATCCAGCAAAGCTTTGCGGATGTCCTTTACAGTATTGGCAATATTTAGGTCCGTAATCCTACCCTCGCCTTTAATTTGTTTAAAGGCCGAGGCAATCTTTTCACTTAAATTTTCAAACATAAAAAAACTTTGCTTGGGGGAGCAAAGTTAATTAATATACTGAATAGACACTGAGTAATACTGTTGGACTTCTCCTAGAGATAGGTCTTTAATCTTGTTGCACTGGTATGACGTCTTAGTGTAAAAAGCGCCTGATCGCGAATCTGACGAACTCTTTCACGGGTTAGCCCCATTTCTTCACCAATTTCTTCCATACCCAATGGGGTATCTCTGCCAATTCCATACAAGGACTTCAACACCATTTGTTGCTTAGCAGGGAGACTATTTAAGGCCAGTTCAATTTCATACATCATAGATTCTTTCTGGCTCGCACCATCCACTGCGTCTACATTTTCGTTCTCCATGATATCCAACATAGTACCATCACCATCTTCACCTATTGGGGAGTCAATGCTAAGGTGTCTGCTGTTGAAACTCATGGTAGAAGAGACTTCATCCAGATCTAAATCCAGGTATTCTGAAATTTCTTCAGCCGTTGGCTCACGTTCAAAGTTTTGCTCTAGCTGCTGTGCTGCCTTGCTTACTTTACTAGTTAATCCTACTTTGTTTAAGGGGATACGTACAATTCTTGATTGATCTGCCAAGGCTTGCATGATGCTTTGGCGAATCCACCAAACTGCATATGAAATAAATCTGAATCCTTTGGTTTCGTCGAATTTTTTTGCAGCCCTGATCAAGCCCATGTTGCCTTCATTAATCAAATCAGATAGAGAAAGTCCCTGGAACTGGTATTGCTTGGCCACTGAAACAACAAAGCGCAAATTGGCTTTTGTAAGGCGCTCTACAGCTGATTGATCTCCCCTTCTAATGCGTTGCGCAAGAGTTGCTTCTTCTTCAGCAGTAACCATATCCACCTTGCTGATATCACTGAAATATTTCTCCAAGCTAGGCGCTTCGCGGGTTGTAATTGACTTACTGATTTTTAATTGACGCATACTCATTTGGGGTAAGGATTTAAATTCCAGTCGGCTTGACTGGGCTTTCACTAAACGATGGATTTAAGAAAATATTGTTAAATCCTAAGTAGTAATACGTAATTTATTCAGCAGGACGAATGTAAATCATTGATATCCATATATTTGGGCAAACAATTCTCCAATGGGGAAAATCACGTGGAAAAAGTTGGAAAGAAACACCAAATTATATTTTTTCGGTAATGATATTTTTCTATCATTGCAAGGTGCATCTGAACTTTTGCGCGCAAAGAGTTAAATAAATGTCATGAGTAAACAATTATTTTCAATAGAGTACCCAGTTAGGTGTTCCCCGAATATCCTATATGAATTTCTTTCTACACCTGCAGGATTGCAAGAGTGGTTTGCAGATAAAGTAGATGAACGTGATATGGTATTCAGTTTTTCATGGAATGGATCAACTGAAAAAGCAGAAGTATTGGAAATGGAAGAGGGTAAGTTTATACGCTATCATTGGCTACATGCACCTAAAAACGAATACTTTGAATTTTCTATCGAAAAATCTGAAGTAAGCAGTCAGACCATTCTCGTAATCAAGGACTTTGCAGAGAAAAGAGATATTGCTGATCAAACCCGATTATGGGATGTTCAAGTACATGATCTCTTTCACAGACTCGGCAATTGAGCATGATTAAGCAACTCGACAAACTTATTCTTAAATCTTTTATAGGTCCTTTCATCGCGACCTTCTTCATCACCTTGTTTGTATTGGTGATGCAGTTTTTTTGGAAATACATTGATGATCTGGTTGGTAAAGGTCTTGACATCCTGAGTATTTTAGAATTGACTTCCTATGTAACAGTTACTGCAATCCCTCTTGCACTGCCACTGGCTATCTTGATTTCATCAATTATGACATTTGGCAATCTGGGTGAAAGCTTTGAACTGGTCGCCATCAAATCTGCCGGTATTCCACTGCTTCGATTTATGCGTCCGCTGTTGGTAGTAGCAATTATTATCTCAGGAATTGCCTTTTCCATATCCAATTATGTCATGCCGGTAGCCAATTTAAAATTCACTACCATGTTGTATGATATAAGGGTAGCTAAACCTGCCTTTGATATCAAAGAAGGAATTTTTTATGATAAGCTTCCAGGATTCGCAATAAAAGTGGGTAAAAAAGAAGATGATGGCAATACGATAAAAGATGTGATCATTTATGAAAATCAATACTCATTGCAGGATAATATTATCATAGCTGAAAAGGGAGTGATGCGCATCAGTGATGATAAAAAGTTTTTAGAGTTTGATCTTGAAAATGGATGGAGATACCAAGAGAATGGCCCTTACAATACAGTTCAAACAGATTATTATCGTTTAGGATTTAAAAAATACAAGAAGGCATTCGACCTTAGTTCATTTGATGTTCTCAAAACACCTGATAGTTTATTTAAACGCAGTTACCAGATGCTCAATATTAAACAACTGCAAAAGGCAAGTGATTCTATCAACCAAGACATGCTTAAAATTCAAAATGAAAGATTGAGTAAAGAAGTTACCTCCTATTTCCTTTTTAATAAATACATGGAGAAAGGATGGAAACAAAATGAAAAAATCAATGTGAAGAAAGTTGCAACATATGGCGATATCCTACCTGACTCAGTTATCAATATTGTCTTTGCAAAAGCAGCAGATAAAACAAATATTTTAAAAAACTCAACACAACTCATTGTAGAAGATTATATACAACGTGCATTTGACTTGCGTTTATACAGAATTGAATGGCATAAAAAATTTGCGCTTTCTTTTGCTTGTATTGTATTGTTCATTATTGGTGCTCCTCTGGGTTCAATTATCAGAAAAGGGGGACTGGGCATGCCCTTGGTCGTTGCTGTTGTGTTCTTCCTGATCTTTCATTTGCTAAACATGTTTGGTGAGAAATTTGTTAGACAGGGAATCATGCCACCGTTTTGGGGGATATGGTTACCAAGTCTGGTGCTCTTCCCAGTGGGATGCTTTCTGGTGTACAAAGCCATGAATGACTCACAACTTTTCAATAACGAGTATTATTTCAGGTTCTTCAAAAAAGCAAAAGCATTAGTCAAAAAAAATAAATAGCCCATTATGAAAAATAACAAGGGAAGAAGAAAATTCATAGGGAACTCATTAAAGACAGGCTTATTGATTTCAGCAATTGGTTTGAATAAAAGTGAACTACTGGCAACCGAAATACAGCCCATTGGATTCAAGCAGACTCCACTTTCGTATAGCTTTAATGCATTAGAGCCTAACATTGACGCTATGACGATGGAAATTCACTATACCAAACATGCTGCTGCCTATACTAAAAACCTTAATGATGCTGCAGCTATGGAGCTCTCTGGAAAGAGTGCAAGCCTGGAAGAAATTTTGAAAAATATCAGTTCCTATAGTGCCAAGATGAGAAACAATGGAGGCGGTCATTTTAACCATGAATTGTTTTGGAATTGTATGCAGCCCAATGCTACACCATTACAAAGCGGTCAACTACAAGATGCCATTCAATCTTCATTCAACAGCTTTGAGAATTTCAAAACCAAACTCAGTGAAGCCGCAATGTCAAGATTTGGGAGTGGTTGGGCATGGTTGTACATGGATGAAAAAAAGAGCTTACAAATTGGATCAACCCCAAACCAGGATAATCCACTCATGGATGTTTCCCCTATAAAAGGAACCCCTTTATTGGGCTTGGACATTTGGGAACATGCCTACTATTTGAAATACCAAAACAGAAGAGCTGAATATGTGAGCAATTGGTTCAATCTTGTCAATTGGAAGTTTGTAGAAGAACGATTTGCTGCTGCAAAATAAACAGCCCTAAAATAGGTTCAGCCTTTGCAAAAGACTATGCACAAGGCAACAGAATTCGCAAAGGCTGAAAAATGACACGCAATCGTGACTCAAATATAGGGGAGGAATTGATTCAAATTATTTTTTTATTAAGAATTTTTAATAACTATTGTGTATTTCAAACACATTAAATACAACGTATGAGAGCCTACATCGAAGCAAATCAAGCGCGTTTTTTGAATGAATTACTTGATTTATTGAGGATTCCTTCCATCAGTGCTAAATCAGAACACAAAGAGGATATGATTGCCTGTGCAGAGGCCGTAAAAGCGTCCTTACTTGCAGCAGGTGCAGATAAGGCAATGATAATTGAAACTGCAGGTCACCCAATTGTCTATGGTGAAAAGATAACTGATCCCAATTACCCGACTGTTTTGGTGTATGGACACTATGATGTGCAGCCTGCTGATCCGCTAGAATTATGGCACAGTGGTCCTTTTGAACCAACCATTAAAGATGGAAAGATTTTTGCAAGAGGCGCATGTGACGACAAAGGACAATTCTACATGCATGTAAAGGCATTGGAATTGATGGTTCAAAACAATTTACTCAAGACCAATATCAAATTTTGTATCGAAGGCGAAGAGGAAATCGGATCTCCAAACCTGGCAAAATTCGTGGAGAGCAACAAAGAACTGCTCAAGTGTGATGTTATTTTAATCAGTGATACAGCCATGATCAGCATGGATACACCATCGATTGATACTGGTGTTAGAGGATTGAGTTATATCGAAGTAGAAGTCACAGGACCCAACCGTGATTTACACAGTGGTGTGTATGGAGGGGCAGTCGCCAACCCTGCAACTGTATTGGCTAAAATGATTGCTTCTTGTCACGATGAAAACAACCACATCACCATTCCTGGTTTTTATGATGATGTATTGGAAGCAAGTAGTGAGGAAAGAACTTTACTAGGAAAAGCACCTTTTGATGAAGCAGCGTATAAAGCCGACTTGGGTATAGATGCTGTGTATGGTGAGAAAGGATATACAACGAATGAAAGAACAGGTATTCGTCCAACACTTGAAGTGAATGGTATATGGGGTGGATATACTGGTGAGGGTTCAAAAACAGTATTACCGTCAAAAGCTTCAGCAAAAATTTCTGCAAGATTGGTGCCAAATCAATCTTCAGTTAAAATCACAGCATTGCTTCTAGACTATTTCCAAAAAATAGCACCCGCAGGAGTAAGCGTAAAAGTGACTGAACACCATGGTGGTGAACCATATTTAACACCTATCGATTCGAAAGCTTATCAAGCTGCAGCCAAAGCAATTGAAAAATCTTTTGGTAAAATGCCTGTTCCAGTTAGAGGAGGAGGAAGTATACCCATCTGCTCTTTATTTGAAAAAGAATTGGGTGTGAAAATTGTCTTTATGGGCTTTGGATTAGACAGCGACAACCTGCATTCGCCGAATGAGAAATACGACATCTTTAACTACTATAAAGGGATTGAAACAATTCCTTATTTCCATCAATTCTTTGCTGAATAGGGAATAGGGAATAGAGATTAGGGATTAGGGAGAAGTACAAATATTCACTTTTCCCTGTTGCCTATCCCCTATTGCCTATTCTCTATTTCCCCCCTGGAGGACAATATTGCTTCAGATAATTAGTGTACAGTGTCATCAAATGTTTTGTGGTTCCCTCGCCTTCATAGATACCATGACTGCGATTGGGATAGGACATGAACTGGAATTGCTTGTTGTATTTGATCAATTCGTTTTGCAGTATTTCTGCATTTTGATAATGCACATTATCATCTCCTGTTCCATGTATGTATAATAAATTGCCCCGCAAGTTTTTTGCATGTGTCATAGGTGACCCATTGATAAAATCCTCCCTGTTCTCTTGAGGTAAGCCCATATACCGCTCCTGATAAATATTATCATAGGTAAGTTGATTAGCAACAGCAGCAATTGAAATACCTGTCTTGTAAATTTCTGGATACCTAAATAACAAGTTGAGTGTTGCAGAACCTCCTCCACTCCATCCCCATACCGCAACTCTAGCAGTATCAATGAATCCCATCTTAAAAACTTCTTTTGCCGCACTAGCCTGATCGTCGATATTGACTATACCAATTTTCCTGTAAATAGATTTCCGCCACTGCCTTCCTTTAGGTGCAGGAGTTCCTCTGTTATCTATTGAAACATAAACATACCCATCTCTTTTCATATCGCCTGCATACAAACGATTATTCCCAACGCCAAAACGATCAATAACATTTGCACCTGCAGGTTCTGAATAAACAAAAAATACAACTGGATACTTTTTAGCTGAATCAAAATTATCAGGCTTAACCATCCATCCATCCATTTCAACACCTTGTGCAGTAGTTACTTTAATAAACTCTATTGGAGATTTTTTTGAAGTCGATGCTGCAACGGCTTCTGCAACTTTGCTTTTTCCGAAAGCATCTTTATGTGTGCCCAACAATATCGTTTCAGTAAGAAATGGAACTTTATGGTTGGAAAAACTATGGTAAGCAAATTGACCTTTCGGTGAAAGGGTATAATTATGCGTGCCTGGTTGATCAAGTGGAGTAAGTCTCTCTGGCAAACCGTCGCCATTCAATTTCGAACGGAATAAATATTTTTGGGTCGCATTCCCTGGTGATGCATAATAATATACATAACCTTCGAAGGCACGAATAGCAGCAATTTCAATTACATCAAAATCACCCTTTGTGATCAGTATTTCTTCCTTACCATTTCTAGAAATGTTATACAAGTGACGCCACCCGTCTTTTTCTGACATCCACAAAAATGATTTTCCATTGTCTAACCAATCCCATCCACCATAACTATAATCATCATCGATTGAAGGTAAAATATCTATCCATGCTTCATCATTTTCTTTGTATATAGACTGACTTACTCCGGTAGTTGCATTTGCCAAGTATAATATACTTTGGTTTTGTTTTCTATTCAGTTGTTGAACAATCAATTCCTGATTTCCTGCCCATTCCATGCGAGGCAAATAATGTTGCCTGTTGTCGCCTGGAATATTCATCCATTTCATCTGTGCTGATGCTACATCAACAACACCTATACGAACGGCTGAAGGTGATTCCCCTACTTTTGGATATTCAACTGGAATCGGCTTAGAATAAATTCCTGCCAGGTTATCCATCATCATGAAATCTTTGGTACCCTCTGCATTGACTTGCCAGAATGCTATTCTCTTACCATCCGGACTCCATCTAAATCCATCTCTGCAGGCAAATTCTTCTTCATACACCCAATCAAATGTTCCGTTGATCAGCCGGCGATTCCCGTTTTGTGTCAATGCTTTTCTTTTACCGGTAAGAATTTCCTCCACATATATGTTATACTGTGATACATAGGCTACATGGTTTCCATCAGGAGATAATTTGGCAAACATGAGCGATTGAGCAGGCAAACTTTTACCCAATTGAAACCATTTTTTAGTTGCTTTATGATAAACCCAATAATCTCCTTTTGTATTGTAACGCCAAACTCGAGCTGTATTGTTAAACACCAATAATTGTTGAGATGCCGCATGCCATGAAAAATCGTCCATCGATTTGAACACTTCAGTGTTTCCAAAATCTTTTTCCGATATAATTACCGAACGATCACTGCCTGTTTCTACAGCCTCTTCCACCAGTTGATTTTTCTTTAACCTAATCAGGGCAAGTCCATCTTCCGTCCATTGAAGTTTTGACTGAGCTTCAACTACTGAAAATGAGGAAACGGCTAAAATAAATACCAGGAGTCGGCTTATATTCTTTTTCATGTGATTTGCTTGAAAGTTCAAATTAAGAAACTTCGTTTATAGTCAAATGGCTAATTTTGTAATCGAAGCATTTATGTGATAAATGGAAAAAGAAAAGCTGAGACTGGATAAATATTTATGGGCAATCAGGTTATTTAAAACCCGGACTGCCGCAGCAACTGCCTGTGAGAAAGGCCGAGTGAAAATGAATGGCGAGGCTGTAAAGGCTTCTCGTGTTGTAAAAGTTGAAGATACCTACGAGGTCAAAACTGATGAAAAACGATGGGTGATAAAAGTAACTGGACTATTACCTAAAAGGGTTCAATACAGTGAGGCGATAAAATTTTATGAGGATCAAACACCCATAGAAGAGAAAGAAAGAATTGCATTTCAAACTGCAAGTTTTTACTCCGGCAAACGCTTGTCAAAAATTGGAAGACCAACAAAAAAAGAAAGAAGAGATATAGACGACTTCATGGATGGAAACGAATGAGTATGAATATTCACATATTAAGCATTGTGCCTGAGCTCCTGGAGAGTCCTTTTGGTCATTCCATCATGAAAAGAGCTGCCAGCAAGGGTTTACTAGAGGTAACTGTCCACCACCTCAGAAAATGGGCAGTCAATGAATATGGCATGGTAGACGATTACCAATTTGGAGGAGGTGCAGGTATGGTAATGATGTGTGAACCATTGGTCAATGCGATTGAAGAGCTAAATGCCCTGCATCATTTTGATGAAATCATATACATGACGCCGGATGGCGAAACCTTTAACCAAGGTATGGCCAATGCTTTATCACTAAAAAAATCATTGTTGTTTATTTGTGGGCATTATAAAGGAATAGATCAGCGAGTGAGAGATCATTTTATTACCAAAGAAATTTCTATTGGTGATTTTGTATTAAGTGGTGGCGAGCTTGCTGCAGCAATAGTCGTAGATGCAATAGGCAGAATAATACCTGGCGTATTGAATGATGAAACATCAGCCTTGTTTGATTCATTTCAGGACAATTTACTCGCCCCTCCTGTTTATACCAGACCTGAAGATTTCAGGGGGTGGAAGGTACCTTCCGTGTTAATGAGCGGAGATCATAAAAAAATTGAAGAGTGGCGGTATGAAGAGGCCTTAAAGAGGACTGAGGAAAAAAGACCAGATTTATTGGGGAGTCAATAATCCATTATCAGCTTTCTTTGCTGAATTAGCTTCTGTATTACTTCATGATTGGCTTTCATTAATTGCCTCAATTTGATTAATGCTAAGCCATTTTTATAATACTCTTCCCATTGTATGTAGAGGTAGCTGCAGAATGGCAATAAAAATGCAACCAGAAAAAATACATATACTTTGAACTTCAATGTAACTATTAAAAAGACTAACCACCACAAGAAACCCATAAATCCAAGGATGCCTGATAAAACACTGGTATAAAAATCAATTCTGGTCACGGTTTTATCAGCTATCCAAATTGAAAGACGAGCAGGCAGCCACCAAATTATTTTCCCAAAAAGTGCAAGTGGAGTAAGAAAAAAAACAAACCACAAACTATTGGTGCTTTGTTCATGTTGAATAGTGACAATTGAGTGATCTGTAATTTTATAATTCCTCAATTCGTTTTCATAATCCGCCACCATCCTCTCCATTTGTGTAAAAGCATGATCGGATAATTTATCCACCCGGTCACAAATATGTCGAAAATCAAGATAAAGATTATGCTTATCTAATTCAGCTTTGTGATAATGCATTCTTATTAACGCCTCAGCAAGATTCGTCCTTACTCCATTTTGCACATGAATTACATTTTGTTCAAAAATGGAACTCATTGCTTTATTCAATTGTGTGATAGCCACCGCCGGGAACTCCTGATATTGCTTTTCATAATTCTCTACTGTTATTGCATCACCCAAACGAATGAGCAGGTTCGCTCCCAAATGATGATAAGAGTAATTCAAAGCAATAGTTTGAATTTGTAAATCATCTACTTTACCACCTTCAAAAGCGGTTTGGAGGGCCACCCTAGCTGCTCCTTTTTTAAAGGGCTCTAACTGTTTTGATTGTCTACTAAATCCTTCAGGAAAAATCAGCAAGAGTTTACCTTCTTCCAATAATTTGCGGCCTCTGTCAAAGGTTCTTTTGTTGTTACTCAAATTACTGACACCATGTTCCCTGCTGAAAATCGGAATCATGTGTAACCAAGTCAGGATTCTATAAGCTAGTGGATGAGCAAATATATCACCCCGGACATAAAAATGAATTGAACGTCTTAAAAAGACTGCCAATACCATGGCATCTAGGAAGGAAGCTGGATGATTTGCAATTATAATAGCTGGTTTGCCTGACTGAATTTTCTCGAGTCCAACTAAGTCTATCCTCCTGAAAAAGATCTTGAAGGTGACCCACATCATTACCCAGGCAAAACGGTACAACATTGTTACAAGATAGTAAAAATATATAGGTGAAAAGGCCTTATCTTCGTATGTTAACCCAACATGAGCGAGATGCAATTTTTAATACCCCGGTGGTTTTTGTTCTTCATATTTCTTGTAGCGACAATTGAAGGCGCTTCACAGGATGGTATGAAATTTCAAGATCAGTACCAGGTGAAATTAAAAAAATCAAATTCACATATTAAGATTGATGGTATTTTGGATGAGGATGGTTGGATGAATGCTGAAGAGGCCAAAGACTTTCACATGAAGTGGCCAAATGATATTGGTCGACCTACTCGCAATACTTATGTAAAGATTACTTACGACGACCATTTCATTTATTTCGGTATCAAGGCTATTGACACCAATTATTATATCGCACAAACCTTGAAACGCGATCAAGGCATTTACGAAAGTGATGCTGTATCAATTGCAATTGATCCAGTTAACCAAAGAACCAATGGCTTTTTATTTTCAATCACGCCTTACAATGTTCAAACGGAAGAGCTTGTAAATGTGGGAGCCCCTAGTGAAGAATTAAGTTTTAGCTGGGACAACAAATGGTACTCTGCTACAAGCAGACATCCAACTTATTGGATTGCAGAAATTGCAATTCCATTTCATACGCTAAGATTCAAAGAAGGTCACGATAAGTGGGGCTTGAATATTTTAAGATCAGACTTAAAGACAAATGAATATTCAAGTTGGACGGATATGCCTTTGAATTTTGACTTTTATGATTTTGGTTATTCAGGAGCAATTGTGTGGGACAAACCTCCAGTCTCTCCTGGCACCAATGCTTCCATTATTCCTTATGTGACAAGTTCAGTCAACACAAATCAAGAAACAGGTGATCCCACAAAATCAAAATTCAATGGAGGATTTGACGCAAAGCTATCTTTAACGCCATCCCTGAATTTAGACCTTACCGTTAATCCCGATTTCTCACAGGTGGAAGTTGATAGACAAGTAACTAATCTTACACGTTTTGATATTTTCTTTCCAGAAAGAAGAACATTCTTTCTAGAAAACAGTGATTTGTTTTCGAGCTATGGTATTCCTCCCATCCGACCATTTTATTCAAGAACAATAGGCTTGGACAAAAATGCAAATCCAATTCCTATACTGGCTGGTGCCAGGGTCAGTGGTAATCTTACCAAAAAAACAAGAGTCGGATTTATGAATATGCAAACCAAATCCACGGCGGATTTTGATGCCCAAAATTATACTGCAGTTTCCTTCAATCAACAAGTACAAGCGCGTTCAATTGTTAAAGGCTATTTCTTAAACCGCCAAAGTACAGCAGATAAAAACAGCGGATTAAAAGACCCTACAGATCCATATGGAAGAAATGCAGGTTTGGAATATAATTTTATTGATAAAGCAGGTAAATGGAATGCTTGGACTGGATTTCACAGATCCTTCAAGCCCAACATCAACACACCAGAATATTATGGAAATATTGGAGGAGGATACGCAAGTAAGAAATTGAATGTTGTTATTGATGCAGGAAAAATAACAGATAGGTATTATGCCGATATGGGATTTGTCAATCGTGTTGATAACTATGATGCATTGTTAGATACTGTTTATAGACGCGGGTTTTTTCTTTTGTATAATCAATCTAGTTATACCTTTTTTCCAAAGAAGGGACCCTTCAATCAATTCATGATTAGTCTTGAAAATTTTGTCGTATTGAACCTTGATGGTAGTCAGAATGAGAGAAACCATGATCTTGAATTTAGGTTTTTCATGAAAAACACTTCTAACCTTGTTTTGCATATCCATAAGAATGTGAATGACCTTTTGTACAACACCACATTCACAAACGGCAAACCTATTCCACCTGATCATTATACTGCTAACTCATATGGCTTAACCTATAATACAGACAGCAGAAAGAAATTATTCTTTGAAACTGATTTTGAAGCTGGACAATTCTTCAACGGAAATATTTTCAGATATGAACTAAGTGCAAATTTCCGTATTCAGCCTTGGGCTAACTTCACCATGAGTCTGCAACAAGCTAAACTCAATTTTCCTGGTGAATACGGAAAAAATAACCTGTTTCTTATTGCACCCAGAATTGAAATCAACTTTACGAATAATTTATTCTGGACCACATTTCTTCAGTATAATAACCAAAGAAATAATTTCAATATCAACAGTAGGTTACAATGGCGCTATAAACCCATGAGTGATATCTTCTTGGTATACAGTGATAATTATTTCACTGATCCATTTATGAAAAACAAGAATAGAGCATTGGTATTTAAAATGAATTATTGGTTGAATCTCTAATTTTCCTTCATTAATAGTAGCCCAATTATTGTGAGTTTTCATTATCTTCAATGACATAGAAATCAACGATTATGTCAACCAACAGAAGATCATTTATCAGAAATGTAGCGATGGGTTCAGGTGCTTTAGCAGTTGCCTTCCCCCAATCATCAGATGCACAAGTAAAATCAATTGCTCCTGCGACATTTAATATGTGCGGATATGCTGCCCCAAAACTGAAAACGGTAAGGGTTGGTGTTGTTGGACTCGGAATGAGAGGCCCAGGTGCAGTAGACAGATTGAGCTATATAGAAGGTGTTGAAATTACTGCGCTATGTGACAAGTTTTCTGACAGGGTTGAGAAAGCCCAACAGATTTTGACCAAAAAAGGATTGTCAAAAGCAAAGGCCTACTCTGGAGAGGAAGGATGGAAAGCACTATGTGAATCGAAAGATGTCGACTTGGTTTATGTTACTACTCCGTGGCATTTGCACACTCCGATTTCAGTGTATGCAATGAAAAATGGTAAACATGCCGCTTCAGAAGTTCCTGCAGCGAAAACAATTGATGAGTGCTGGGAACTCGTTGAGACATCTGAAAAAACCAAGCAACACATGATGATGCTTGAAAATTGCTGTTACGACTTCTTTGAACTACTTACTTTAAATATGATCAGAAATGGTTTGTTTGGTGAAATAGTCCATGCGGAAGGAGCATACATTCATGATTTGAGCAAAGACTACTTATTTAACAAAAATGCCTATGCAGAAATGTGGAGGTTGAAAGAAAATATTCAAAACAATGGTAGCCTTTATCCTACACACGGACTAGGTCCAATTGCCCAATGTATGAATATCAATAGAGGCGACAAATTTGATCACCTGGTTAGCATGAGTACAAATGATTTTTCTCTTGGTCAATTGGCCAAAGAAATGGCAAGTAAAGATGAATTTTTTAACCCCTATGTTGGCAAAAACTACAGGGGAAATATGAACACCACATTGATTCGAACTGACCTTGGTAAATCGCTTATGGTACAACATGATGTCTCTACTCCTCGCCCATATTCAAGAATACATTTGGTGAGTGGCACAAAAGGTGTAGCCCAAAAATGGCCTGGCCCAGAAAGAGTAGCATTGGGTCATGGTTGGATGAAGCAAGATGAATTGAACAAAATGAGAGAGCAGTATACACCACCTATTGTTAAACACATTGGAGATATTGCAAAAAATGTTGGAGGACATGGTGGTATGGACTTTATCATGGATTGGAGATTGATTGATTGCCTTCGTAATGGATTACCATTGGATCAGGATGTATACGATGCTGCTTCATGGAGCTGTGTATTCCCACTGAGTGGAACTTCTGTTGCTAATAAATCTAAATCAATTGATGTACCAGATTTCACAAGAGGTGCTTGGAAAAATAACAAACCACACGATATGACATTGAATGGCGGTGGAACAACTGGTGTAAGGCCAGTCTTGAAGTCCGAAGAATAAAACAAGCTTTACAATTACAAGCATAAAAAAATCCGGGACATTGCCCGGATTTTTTTTTAGTATACTTTATTGATTATTTAAGCACCACTGTTGGCAACTCTTTTTCTCTCACCAATTTATTGAATGCCTTCACTCCACTATCTAACAATGTCTTCAACTTTGATAACTCAGCATCAACCTGAGCAGCCAATTCAGCATAGACCTCTTTAGCTTGCTTACTTGGAGCCATATTACCACTACTTACCATATCATAAACACCACCCAACTTATCATCTAATCGTATTGGGTAATTCAAAACATCCTGACCACTCTTTGCTTTAGTTTGGTGCAATTTTTCCTCAATGGCAGTAAGGTCTTTACTTAAACTATCTGCAAGTTGCTTTATCTCTTTCGGACAATCTTTGCCTTGCTTACCAACAAAATCTTTCATTTGCGTTCTTGCACTACGGATATCTTTTATTGCTTTCATGGTTTCATTGAACTTACCTTGTATTTGCAACAAGAAATCCAACTGAGCTTCATAGTCTGCTTGAGAACAATTATAATTCGGATCTGCTAATAATGTGAAAGGCACTTCTACAGAGTCTTTATCTACACGAACTACCGCAGTATAATTTCCTGGAATAGCTGTGATGTTTCCAGGAACACCATTCCATAAAATCAAATCATCGATTTTTTCTGCTCCAGGATATTGCATATCCCAAACAAATTGATTGTTACCCTTTGCCAATTTGACTGGCTTTGCTTTGTCTTCTGAAGTAGTTCTGCTGATTAGTCTTTTGTTTTTATCATATACTGCAACAGAAGCTGTAGAAGAGTCAGTAACATTTCCTGCATAGAAATTAATTACAGCTCCTTTAGCAGGATTGGCTGCTGCATTAGCTGGTGTTCCTGCCATGGCACCCCAACGACTAAATACAGGAGGAATTCGATATGCTGGTGTAGTTGTAAATGCATGTAAATTCTTAGACTTAATTGCTGGATCCATTTGTTGTACCAAGGCCAAATCATCAATGATCCAAAGTGCACGACCTTGTGTTGCAACAACCAAGTCGTTATTCTTAATGGTAAGATCTGTAATTGGAACTACTGGAAGATTCAATTGGAATGATTGCCAGGAAGCGCCATCATTATAACTGATATACATTCCAAATTCAGTTCCAGCATACAATAAGCCAGCACGCTTTTGGTCTGCCCTAGTTACTCTGGTAAAATGCATTGGATCAATACCACTGGTAATTAACTTCCAGGTTTGACCATAATCTTCTGTCTTATAGATATATGGCGTATAATCATCCAACTTATACCTTGTACCAGTAATATAGGCAGCACCTTTTTTGAATGGGTCAACTTCTATTGCATTCCACATCATCCATTTTGGTGCATCTTTAGGTGTTACGTTTGTCCAGTTCGCACCCCCATCCTTACTGATGTGCATAAGTCCATCATCACTACCTGCCCAAAGCAAATCTTTTTCCAAATTGCTTTCTGTTGCCGTAAAAATGGTACAATAATACTCAACGGATGTATTGTCTTTTGTTATTGGTCCACCACTGGATAATTGCTTTAATTTATCATTAGTAGTCAAGTCAGGAGAAATTTGCTTCCAGCTCGCACCTTCATTTTCAGTTACGAATAAGGCGTTACCTGCAGCATACAATCGCTTAGGATTATGCGGTGAAAAGAAAATAGGAAAATTCCATTGGAACCTGTATTTCAATACATCGGCACCAGCTCCCATTGGATTATCCGGCCATACAGAAATAGCCCTGTTTTCTCCTGTACGATGATCTAAGCGAGATAAATAACCGCCATAGTTACCACCGTATACAATATCTGGATTTGTTGGATCAGCTACTACATATCCACTCTCAGAACCAGCTGTAACATCCCAATCTTGCTCTGTGATATACGAACCATAAGTGGCTGATTTAATTCTAAGTGTAGAGTTATCTTGTTGAGCAGCTAATACACGATAAGGAAAAGAATTATCTGTGCTCACTCTGTACAATTGAGAGGTTGGTTGATTCATGTATGTGCTCCAAGTATTGGCTTCATCAAAACTAACCTGTGCTCCACCATCATCAGCAACAATCATGCGCTTGCCATCTGTTGGATCAATCCATAAATCGTGGTGATCACCATGTGGAGTGCGTAATGATTGGAAAGTTTTTCCACCGTCACGGCTCTTCATGAAACTCACATTTGGGCAATAAACTAAGTTTTCATTTTTTGGATCAACGAAAACCTTGGTATAATACCAGGCACGTTGGCGAATATTGTTATCACTGCTTTGTAAAGTCCATGTTTGACCACCATCAGCACTCATGTATAAACCACCTTTTTCATTTTCGATGATGGCGTAAATTTTTTCTGTATTTGAAGGAGCGACTGCTACACCCACAATACCCCAAATTCCTTTAGGTAATCCTTTTGTACCACTGATGTTGGTCCATGTTTCTCCACCGTCCGTACTTTTCCATAAACCACTTCCTTCGCCGCCACTTTCTAAACTATAAGGTGTTCTGATTACCCTCCATGTACCAGCATACAATACAGATGGATTTCCGGGCTCCATCACTAAATCAGAACAACCTGTTTGCTCATTAACAAATAAAACATTCTTCCAGGTCTTACCACCATCAGTCGATTTGTAAATACCTCTTTCTTTATTAGGGCCGAATAAATGACCCATTACACCTACCCATAGTGTATTTGCATCATCAGGATGAATAACGATATTAGTAATGTGTCTACCATCTTTTAGCCCAATATTTTTCCAAGTTTTACCAGCATCTTCTGATTTCCACATACCTCCCAAGCCTTCTGATACGTTACCACGCATACTATTTTCTCCTTCTCCTACATATACAATATTGTCATTTGATGGTGCAACCTCTACAGCACCAATCGAACTGCCAAAATATTTATCAGATATATTTTTCCAGTTGTTGCCTGCATCAGTAGTCTTCCAAACACCACCTCCGGTAGCTCCGAAATAAAATGTATTCTTTGACTTGTAGCTTCCAGTTACTGCACCACTCCTTCCTCCGCGGAATGGACCAATTAAACGATAATTTACATTTTTAAAAAGAGAGGCATCAACGTTTGATACTTGTGTTGCAGGTTGTGCCGTTGCTGTTTTTTTCTTTTGGGCTTGCACAAATAGAAAAGAGCAAAGCGACAAAAAAACCATAAGAATCCTTATCATATTGTAGATTTTTGAGATCCTACAAGATAAGAAAATTACTGCTTCATTTTAATCTTGGGCGGTGTAGATTTAGGGACCACCAAAGCGGGACTCAGTTCAGGCAAGGCTGTCTTTATTTGTTTGATACTGAATAAATTAGTATCAATAAAACGCCAGTTCTTTCCACCATCTTCTGAGATGGCAATTAAACTCGTTGCAATCTCAATATCCGCTATAAATGAAGTCAATATTAGTGTTTGAGGAATCACTGACTGGAGTACTTTTTTATAGACAACTACTTCACTGGGATTACCGTAATTGATTTTTGAAACGCGACCTCCAAGTTGTTCAAATACTTTAAGTGCAGAATCAGAAATGGTCCTCAATTGCTCTTCTCCGCCCGCTAGTTCTATCATGACTGGATGATGGTAATCGATAAATTTCTTACTGTTCTTTTGCGCTAAAGCATTTCCCATTTCCATAGCTGAAGCCTTGATAGTAGTTGCATGCTGCCCGCTTACAGTAATATTCAGTAAGAGAAAAATTCCAATAAAAATAGCTAAACATAATTTCATTAGAGATCTCGTTTTTTAAAAATGTAAAATGAAAGCACCCATATCACTACTACAAATACCAAGGAATAGAAAATGTGTTTATCAACTGCTGCTAAGGCTATTTTATAGTCGGTTTCATTAAGTCGTCCTAAAAATGGAGGAACGGGAATTAGTCGGTCTGAAATTTCAAATGGTAAAAACTGTCCATAATCAACCCCACCAAATTTTGCTGTTTTTAATTTAAAAAATGCAAGGGCAATATTCTCTACAATCATGCCATAAAAAATAAATAGCCCATAAGCGATAAATGCCTTGCGGACCAATAAGCCTATCAGAAACGCAAAAGACAACTGCGTAAATAGCTGCAAAAAGAATAACCCAATATATTTCCCTTTTGTAAATAATTCTACCGTTGTTAAATCTGGCGTTGCGATCAATCCTATAACTGTAGCCACAGCAAAGAAAAATAACGATACTAAAACAGAAATAAGTAGAACACTGATAAACTTACCCCAAATAAATGTTGGCTTTTGCCATCCGTCGATAATATTTTGACGATGTGTTCTAAACTGATATTCATTGGTAATCAGCATGATAACCACAATTGCTGGAATAAAAGTAAAAAAGGAACTTAGAAATGCAGTAGTATGGTATACTTCTGGGAAATGGAATGGATTACCCAGCAGCATTTTAAGCAACTGACCACTCTGATTTTTAGGTTTTGTAGTTTCATCATATCCGAAATACACAATTGCATTAATCCCTGGATAAGATATTGCTGTTGCCAATAAAAGTAACCAAAAGGCCACGTAGTTTTTTAACTTTAACCATTCGGTTTTGAATATATTTTGTAACATGACTATTTTTTATGTTTAGGATTAACTAGTAAGTTCAAAAAACTTTTCTTCTAGCCTTTTTTTCTTAGCTGACAACTGATTTAGAATAAGTTCATGTTGAAAACAATATTGATTAATATTTTCTCCTGTTAGTTTTCCATCTATGACGTAACATTCAACTCCTTCTTGAGTGATCACCACCTTGCTTATACCTGGTATTTTATGTAATAATTGCACTAATTTTTCCTGGTCATTTGCATTCAATAAATAACAATCTTCATCAGCAAGAACGGATACAACTGATCCAGATGCAATCAACGTTCCATATTTTAATATAGCGACATGGTCACAAACTTTTTCTACTTCATCCAGTAAATGACTAGCCATAATAATAGTATGTCCAGCTGCAGCTAGCGACTTGATCAATTCTCTAATTTCAGCTATGCCGACTGGATCTAATCCATTTGTTGGTTCATCTAACAATAAAACTTCCGGATTCCCCAGTAAGGCTGCAGCAATAGCTAAACGTTGTTTCATTCCTAAGCTATAGGTACTGAATTTTGAATTTCGCCTATCATAAAGTTTGACGGTCTTCAATACTTCATCAATAGCCGAATCATCTCCTCTACCACTGATTGATTGGGTAATGCGAAGATTTTGAATTGCAGATAAATAATGATAAAAGTTGGGGGTCTCCAGTAGTGAGCCTATACGCTGTCTATGTACAAAAGTGGAGGGCTCACCAAACCAGGAAAAACTTCCTGCATCAGCACCGAGTATATCTAAGATGATGCTTAACAAAGTGGTCTTACCACTTCCGTTTGGTCCTAGTAGTCCGAATACTGATCCCTTGGGAACATCAAAAGAGACATCATGTAATGCCTTTATTTTTCCAAATGATTTAGACAAATTATGAATCTGTAAAACAGACATAGCGTTTTTTTTACAAGTTAAATCTAATTTGATTATTCAATTTACCATTTGTAAAAACTACTGCTAAGGAATCTCTAAAATTAGTTCCTTATTGGTCTGCCGCTTTTTAAAACAGATTGAATTCGTTCTAATGTTTTCTTTTCACCACAAAGGCTTAAAAACGCTTCACGTTCCAAATCAAGTAAATATTGTTCTGAAACCAGCGTTGGTTCACTCAAATCACCACCACACATAACATAAGCCAGTTTCTTTGCAACAAAAGCATCATGTTCCGTAGCATACCCACCCTCTTTCATTACATGTATACCTGCAAGTAGTGCACCTAAACCAGTCCTGCCTAACACCTTAATATCAGTTCTTTGTTGCGGCATTACATATCCACCATCATAAATTTCAATTACAGAGCGCTTGGCCTCACTGATTCTTCTGCTTTGGTTCATGATGATTTCATCAAGTCCTTTTCTCAAAACACCTATCTGAAATCCCTCTGCAGCAGAAGTCGCCACTTTTGCTGTTGCGATATTAATAAATCTGTTTTTAAGTGTGATTGTTTCTGGCTCATCCTCATGCATTTCATCTGCTGCTCTCAAAACAAATTCCTTTGTTCCACCTCCACCTGGTATTACACCAATACCCAATTCTACTAAACCTATATAAGTTTCAGCAGCAGCACAGACTTTATCAGCATGCAGACTCAATTCGCAAGCTCCTCCTAGCGATAATGCATGTGGTGCTACCACAACTGGAATACTTGAATATCTGGCGCGCATCATGGTATTTTGAAACATGCGAATGGCCATATCCATTTCATCGTACTCCTGTTCGATTGCGAGCATAAAAATCATACCCACGTTTGCACCGGCAGAAAAATTATTGCCTTCATTGGCAATGACAAGTCCCTTGTATTTATCTTCTGCTAGTGAAATACTTTTTTGAATGCCTTCCAGTACTTCACCTCCAATACTACCCATTTTTGTATACCATTCTAATCCCAATACATCATCACCCAAATGATAGGTTCTGCATGCACTGTTTTTCCAAATGGTTTGTCCCTCAAAATGCTTCATCACTATAAAGGCATTTTCTTGTCCCGGTGCATAAACAGACTCCAATGATTTTGTTATTGGAGAGTACACAAACTTTTTACCATCCTTCACGGTAAAAAATGTTTTGAATCCTGCAGCAAGCATTTCATCAACCCAGCTGGCAACTTTATGCCCATTCTTTTTCATCTCTGCAACACATTTCTCAACACCTAATAAATCCCAAGATTCAAATGCACCAATTTCCCAGCCAAAGCCCGTCATCATGGCATTATCAATACTATGCAAAGAGTCAGAAATTTCAGGAACCCGATTAGATATGTAGGAAAATAAGTTATAATGGAATAGTCTGTAAAATTCACCAGCTTTATCTGGTGAACTAAACAACATTT
>CAZDTN010000015.1:0-23143 GCA_964508355.1 uncultured Sphingobacterium sp. | reverse complement strand
TTTTTTGTTGCGAAGGCTGGGATCGAACCAGCGACCTTCGGGTTATGAGCCCGACGAGCTACCGCTGCTCTACTTCGCGTTGCAAAACTACGTTTTTATCCCTTATGTTCAAAACAAATTTTAGTAGTGTACCTTTGTAGCCTAAATGAAATCAGGTTTTGTAAATATTTTAGGCAAACCCAATGCCGGTAAGAGTACGCTTTTGAATGCTTTGGTTGGTGAAAAATTGGCTATTGTTTCATCAAAAGTGCAAACTACCCGTCATCGTATACGTGCTTTTGTTAATGGTCCGAATTTTCAAATTGTTTTTTCAGATACTCCCGGTGTCATTGAACCTAAGTACAAGTTGCACGAAAAGATGATGCATGCAGTGACAACAAGTTTGGAAGATGCAGATGTTTGTTTATTGGTCGCAGACCTTAAAGATAATTTTGATGAGCTTGATCAGCTTTTTTCATCCTTAAAATTAAAGGTGCCAACTATTTTGGTTCTTAATAAGTCGGATTTGGTAAAACCAAATAGTATTAATCATGCACTTGAGTATTTCGCTAAGAAACCATATGCAAAGGAGATTGTTGTGCTTTCAGCACAAACAAAGAATCAGATAGCAGACTTAGTGAATAAGATTGTAGAACTATTGCCCGAGGGGGCTCCTTTTTATGGTGAGGATGAGTTAACGGATATGCCAACTAAATTTTTTACTGGTGAGTTGATAAGAGAAAAAATCTTTGAGTTATTCGATGAAGAAATTCCTTATCAATCTACTGTTATGATTTCAAAATTTGAGGAAAGAGAAAATATAATTAAAATTTCAGCTGAAATCATTGTTCAGCGTGAATCCCAGAAAGCAATTATTTTAGGAACTAAGGGGGTAATGATCAAGAAATTAGGTATGTTGTCTAGGCAAGCCATTGAGCAATTTTTAGACCAAAAAGTATATCTGGAGCTATTTGTTAAAGTCAGGTCTAATTGGCGCAACAACGATCTCTTCTTAAAAGAATATGGGTATATTCAGTAAATTTTATGTTATGAAACATCTACTCTTTCTCATTTCCTTTTTTTTAGCGACAACTGTTGTTGCTCAAAATGGATATCTACCTAGGGAATCTTTTGAGGGTGCTTCCTACACTTTGGCAGTTCATGAGGTAAATTTTGAAGGTGTCCAAAATTCAAATAAATCTCGACTTCCATATTCTGCTGTAAAAGGAAGTCCATATTATAAAGATGAATTTTTGTGGGCTACCTTTTTTGACCAAAAGGGGAGGATATATGGAAATCAAAAAGCTAGGGTAAATCTAGCTAGTCAGGAAGTACATTTCATAGGAGAAAAAGATAACGAATATGTAGCGCCTTACGCTTTGTCTAATAAAGTGATTTTGTCTAACCAAGAAAAAAATGATACTGTAGCGGTTTTTGTCAGATTGGTTCCCGGTTTGCAACTTAACAATAAACCTTTAACTGACTATGTTCAGCAACTCACTTTTGGTGAAGCGGCTTTATATAAACATACTAAACGCTATGTAGCATCTGCAGATTCTATGTTTGGTACATTAAAGCGTTATTATTTCGCTTCACAGTATAGCTATTTTCTAAAGTTTGATGCTGATCCGGTTTACATTAATAAATTATCATTAAATGCCTTGTTAAGCGTTCTTCCAGATTCAAAGGGTTTGCTAGAGTGGGCAAAAAAAAATAAGATCAATATTCGAAAAGAAGAAGATCTTGTTGCATTAATTGAAGAATGGAATAAAAAGGCCAGTTTTAAACAATAAATCATCAAATCACTTAAATCATTTTATGCCAGGATTTACATTAGCAATTGTGGGAAGGCCCAATGTGGGAAAAAGTACTTTATTCAACAGGCTTCTTGAACAACGCAAAGCCATTGTTGAAGATACACCTGGCGTAACCAGAGACAGGCAATATGGAGTCTCTGAATGGAATGGAAAATCATTTAATGTCATTGATACAGGCGGATTTGTAGCAGGTGGTGAAGATGTTTTTGAGAAAGAAATTCGTGAACAGGTGCTTATTGCTGTACAGGAAGCGAATGCGCTTTTGTTTATGGTGGATGCCAGTACGGGTATAACTACTTTGGATGAAGCCATGGCAGATGTTTTACGCCCTGCTAAGAAGCCAGTCTTTCTTGTAGTGAATAAAGTGGACAATAATGCCAGATTGCTTGAAGCAAGTGAATTCTATTCCTTGGGTTTTGAGCATATCTTTTTTATTTCATCTATGTCGGGCAGTGGTACCGGAGAAGTATTGGATGAAGTAGCTAAACTTATTTCAATTGAGGCTGAAGAACTAAGTGATGCGTTGCCTAAAATTGCAATTATTGGCCAGCCTAATGTAGGTAAGTCTTCCTTATTAAATGCAATGGTAGGAGAGGAGAGAACCATCGTAAGTGATATTGCTGGTACCACCAGAGACACTATTCATACACATTATAATCTTTTTCAAAAAGAGTTTATTTTAATCGACACTGCTGGTATTAGAAGAAAAAATAAGGTGCATGAGGATCTTGAATTTTATTCTGTAATTCGAGCTATAAAAGCGGTAGATGAAGCTGATGTATGTTTGATGATGATTGATGCTGAAAAAGGGATTGCCCAACAGGATTTAAATATTTTCTCTTTAGCTATAAAGAAAGGTAAAGGAATAGTTTTTCTGGTGAATAAATGGGATTTGGTTGAAAAGGTTACCAATACTGCTAAAGATTATGAAAAACAGCTCAAGGAACGTTTGGCTCCATTTACCGATCTCCCAGTTATATTTATATCTGCCAAAGAGAAAACTAGGGTCTTTAAAGTGATTGAAACTGCATTAGAGGTTTATGAAAGCAGACAGAAAAGAATACCAACATCAAAATTGAATGAAGAGATGCTTCCTGTAATTGAAGCATATCGACCTCCAGTTGTGAGAGGAAATTCAGTTAAAATCAAATTTGTAACACAACTTCCAACTGCTGTCCCAAGTTTTGCATTTTTTACAAACTATCCTGATGATATTAAGACTCCTTACAGAAATTACCTGGAGAATAAACTACGAGAAAAATTCAATTTTAAGGGAGTGCCAGTCAGGATCTTTTTTAGAAAGAAATAAAAAAATGAGGCGACTACATAGTCGCCTCGTTATATATTGACCCAAAACTAAATTTACAATTTGAAGTATGCGCCAATGAGAAAGCTTAAATCAGATTTTTTCATACTTCCATCTTTCAACATATAAATACTTTCACCTGCTGTTTCGTGTCTGAGTTCTGGTATAAAGGTTAGTTTACCTAATTTAATATTGGCAGATAATGTATTAGCAAAAATGCTGGCACCAGAAATTGCCGTACCCAATGCTGCCATTTGGTTTTGGTCATTAAAGATTTCTGATCTTAATGTCAAGCCAACTTTTTCAACAGGATCATAGTTAAGGTATATCGCAGCGCCAGACCAAGATGCAGGTTTTAAATAGGTGCTGTTTCTTTGAAGTTTAATGCTGTTCACTGTAGCATTTAATCCGATATTGAATTCGTTATTAATTTTACCTGTTGCAACAACATCAAACTGCCTAGTTTTTGCTGAATCACCTGGTCTTTGTCCGCCTGCATAATTGAGATAGATTTTTGCATTTTCTCCAATAGGCTGACTAAATTGAAACAATAAATACTTTTTACTTGATGATGGAGCTTTTCTGTAGTCAGTTGGGTTAGCAACACCAATCATCAAACCAGTCGTTCCCAACGTGAAATCAGCTTTTATACCGGTGTGTAAAAAAGGGCCATAAGAAAACATATATGACATGCTATAGTTTCTATTTCCATAAGGATCTACTAATTCATATCCAACATGAGTTGCCCAAGTGCCGGCAGTAAGCTTAACCCAGTCGGTTATTGCATAAGATGCATAAAGTTGCTTTACGTAAGATAAAGCGCCTTTGTCGTTATACGCAAATTCTTCAGCTCGCTTACCTATCCCAAGGTCTGCCGTAAATGAAAAGTTTTTTGCACTGAAATCTACTTTTCCAGATATCATACCCAGAGCCAGTTTATTATTGGAATTGGTAAAGCTAGTTCTGTTGTTTGATAAGTTCTGATTGAAGTCGGATCTAAAATAGCCATCTGCAAAAGCAGTGAAGGCCCAATTACTTTTTTTAGTAGAATCTTCTTGTGCTGTCATCTCTGCTGCTAATGTGAGCAGGAAAAAAAATAAGTAAAGTTTTCGTAACATTGTTTTGGTTTTTAGTTCTAAAAAAGGGTATGGCAAAGGCGATTGTTCTAGTCCAACATCGCCCCGCGCTGTACCCTTGTTATTATTTATGCCTTTTGTGGATTTCTTCCATATTTTTCATCATGTTGAGTGGCGTCTAATCCCAATTCTTCTTCTTCTTCACTTACGCGTAATGGTTGAATAAGATTAATGAACTTGAAGATGATGAATGATACTACAAATGAATAGACTACCGCTATTACCATTGCTTTTAACTGGGTGAAAAAGAAATCTGGATTGCCATAAAATAGACCATCGTTACCGGCACTATTCACAGCTTTTGTTGCAAATACTCCAGTGAGGATCATACCAACTATTCCTCCTAATCCATGGCATGGAAAAACATCTAAGGTATCATCTAGGGTAGATTTGTGTTTAAATTGAACAGCAATATTGGATATGATTGCTGCAACCACACCGATGAAAATACTTTGTGGAATTCCTACAAAGCCAGCTCCAGGAGTAATTGCAACCAATCCTACAACAGCGCCAATACAAAATCCTAGTACTGAAGGTTTCTTGCCTTTTAATACATCAAAAAACATCCATGATAGACCAGCTGCACCAGCTGCTGTATTTGTTGTTGCAAATGCTGATACTGCAAGTCCGTTAGCGCCTAGTGCAGATCCAGCGTTGAATCCAAACCAACCAAACCACAATAATCCTGTTCCGATTAATACATAAGGAACATTGGCAGGAGGAATTTCCGCACCTTCAATGTGTGCCTTTCTTCTTTTTAAAACAAGCACACCAGCAAGTGCAGCACAACCAGCTGAAATATGTACAACGGTTCCACCTGCAAAATCAAGTGCACCCATTTTAAATAAAAATCCATCTGGATGCCAGCTCCAGTGAGCAAGAGGTGCGTATACTAAAATGCTAAAAAGAACAATAAATAAAATATATGAAGTAAATCGAACCCTCTCGGCCAATGCTCCAACAACTAAGCCAGGTGTGATAATCGCAAACATAAGTTGAAACAAGGAAAATAGGGTTTTGGGAATGGTTGGCGCCAAACCCCAGGGTTCAGCATTATTTACACCTTTAAAAAATAAATGCGTAAGTGGATTTCCAACAAACCCTCCCAAAGATTCTCCAAAACTCAAACTATACCCGAATGTTATCCAGATCACGGTTACTACACCTGCTGCTACCGTACTCTTTATCATTGTAGAGATCACATTTTTTCTGTGAACCATACCGCCATAAAAAAAGGCTAATCCAGGGGTCATTAAAAAAACCAAAGCTGTGGACACCAAAACCCAGGTGATATCTGCATAATTATAAACCCCTTTCGTATCCTCAAAATTGGGAAGAACAGGGGTGAAAATGGCTAAAATTGAAATAAGGGCCAGGAGAAGAAAAGGTAATCGGTCCCTAACGATTTTTGACTTCATTTTTATGTTTTTGGTTAAATAATTAATTATTTATCCCAAAAATAGTAAAAAAGTCACCCTATACCTTAAAAATCAATACATATAAAAAATTATAATAAGATATAAAAAATTAATTAAATAGTTGTAAATCAGTAATTAATGGAGATGTTAAGATAAATTATGTGGATAAATAAAATCAATATAAATATTACATATAAAAATATATAATATGAATTCAATTTTTTCAAAATGGTTTACTGGAAGTTTAGCCTTTTCAATTAGGGAAACCTGATAATGTTTAATTAAAAAGACTTTTATCTTTTGCTTCTAATTGAGAATGTCCCATAAGAAATTCGTCTACCTTTCTGGCACATTCTCTGCCTTCGCTAATTGCCCATACAACGAGTGACTGACCTCTTCTCATATCACCGCAACTAAAGATTTTTGATATGTTTGTTCTGTAGTCTTTTTCGGTAGCTTTTACGTTACCACGTTCATCAATTTCAATATCCAATTGATCTAGTAGTCCTGCTTTTTGAGGTGCAACAAATCCCATCGCAAGCAATACCAGGTCGCAGGCAATAGTTTTTTCTGAGCCAGGTTTTTCTATAAATGAACTAGGTCGTCCATCAACTGATTTCCATTCCAGTTCTACAGTTTTTAGTGCAATTAATTCACCTTTCTCATTTCCGATAAATTCTTTAGTAGCAACAGCCCATTCTCTTGAGCAACCCTCTTCATGAGAAGTAGTTGTTTTGAGTACCATAGGATAGGTTGGCCATGGCATGAAAGTATTTCTACCTTCTGGCGGTTTGGGCATAAGTTCAAACTGTAGGATCTCTTTTGCGCCTTGTCTGTTTGAAGTTCCTACACAATCACTTCCGGTATCTCCACCACCTATGACCACTACACGTTTATCCTTTGCAGAAATAAGGTGGGCTATAATGTTACTTTCAATTTCTTTATTCGCCAAGGGGTCAGCACCAGCAACCATTTTATTTTGTTGCTTAAGGAAATGCATAGCAAAGTGTATACCATTTAAATCTCTTCCTGGAATAGACAAATCACGTGGCACAGTAGAACCTCCAGCTAAAACAACTGCATTGTATTCTCTGAGCAAATCATTGAGGTTAACATTCACACCCACATTTGCATTGCATTTGAAAGTAATTCCTTCTTTTTCTAAAAGGGATATTCGTCTATCAATGACTTTTTTTTCCAATTTGAAGTCAGGAATTCCATATCGTAATAATCCTCCTGGTAAAGCGTCTCTCTCAAAAACGGTTATGGTATGTCCTGCTTGATTGAGTTGAGCAGCTGCAGCTAGTCCAGCAGGGCCACTACCAATTACCGCTATTTTCTTACCTGTTCTTAATACAGGTACTTTAGGTTGTACCAATCCTTTTTCAAATGCAATCTCAATGATGTGTTTCTCTATCTCTTCAATGTTAACAGGCGGTTGGTTAATACCAAGAACGCATGCACTTTCACAAGGAGCTGGACAAATTCTTCCGGTAAATTCTGGAAAATTATTAGTTGATGTTAGAATTTCATAAGCTTCTTTCCAATCTTCTTTATATACTGCATCATTAAATTCGGGAATAATATTGCCGAGTGGACAACCATGGTGGCAAAAAGGTACACCACAGTCCATACACCTCGCTGCTTGTTTATTCAATTCTTCACCTGAAAACGGTAGAACGAATTCATTATAATGTTGAATTCTTTCTGTTTTATCAAGTTTAGTGGGACTAACTCTTGTATATTCTTTGAATCCTGTTGGTTTTCCCATTGCTGATTTATTTAAGGCTAGCAGCTTTTCCTGCTTTTTGTTTTGCTAATACTGTTTTATAATCCCTTGGAAACACTTTAATGAAACGAGATGACTGATTGTCAAAATCACTCAAAAGGTATTTTGCCACAGAACTGTTGGTAGTTTTGAAATGTTCTTCAAGCAGCTGCAATACTGATGTTGCATCTTCTTGATCGAGAGGATCTAAATCAACCATTTCTGGGTTGCATTTACTTGAGAAATCTCCAGTTACATCATATACATAAGCAATACCACCACTCATGCCTGCAGCAAAATTTCTTCCTGTTGCACCAAGTATCAAAACTGTTCCCCCTGTCATGTATTCACAACCATGATCACCGACACCTTCTACAACTGCAGTTGCGCCTGAATTCCTAACTGCAAATCTTTCGCCTGCTTTACCTCTTATGAATGCTTTGCCTGCAGTTGCGCCATAAAATGCTACATTACCGATGACAATATTTTCTTCTGGCACAAAGCTTGAGGTTCTATCAGGGTAAACTATCATTTTAGCTCCACTCAATCCCTTACCAAAATAATCATTGGCATCTCCTTCAAGTTCAAGTAAAATTCCCTTTGTATTGAAAGCACCAAAACTTTGTCCTGCTGTTCCTTTTAATTTAATATGAATGGTTTCATCAGGTAAGCCAATAGCACCATATTTCTTGGTGATTTCATTACTTAACATGGTGCCCAGGGTTCTATCGGTATTCTTTATCGCATATTCAAGATTTATTTTTGAACCATGCTCCAGTGCTTTAGCACTGTCTTCTATGATTTTCCAATCCAGCACTGAAGCAATACCATGGTCTTGTTCCTCTTGTTTAAAAATACCCGTATAAGCATCTGCTGGTTCTTTGTAAAGAATAGGAGATAAGTCCAGTTTACTTAGTTTCCAATGATCAATGCCTTCTCTTATTTTTATAACATCCGACTGACCAACCATTTCTTCAATAGTTCTGTAGCCGAGTTCAGCCATGATCTCTCTTAATTCAGCTGTCAAGAACTTGATGAAATTAACCACATATTCCGCAGCCCCATTGAATCGCTTTCTTAAATCTGGATCTTGTGTGGCAACACCAACTGGGCAAGTATTCAAATGGCATTTTCTCATCATGATACATCCTTCTACAACAAGTGCAGCTGTTGCAACTCCCCATTCTTCTGCGCCAAGCAGAGTTGCTATAGCAACGTCTCTTCCAGTTTTTAATTGACCGTCTGCTTGCAAAACAACTCTACTTCTCAGTTTGTTTTTGACTAATGTTTGTTGTGCTTCAGCTAAACCCAATTCCCATGGTAATCCAGCATGTCTAATTGAACTGAGTGGGGATGCGCCAGTACCACCATCATGACCAGAAACCAATACCACATCAGCCTTCGCTTTAGCAACCCC
Source organism: uncultured Sphingobacterium sp. (assembly GCA_964508355.1). Taxonomy (GTDB): domain Bacteria; phylum Bacteroidota; class Bacteroidia; order Chitinophagales; family Chitinophagaceae; genus Pollutibacter. The sequence continues at coordinate 14,302 of CAZDTN010000015.1, read as the reverse complement.
TGCAGCTATTGTACCAACGCCTGCTTTTGAAACAAGCTTTACACTTATTCTTGCTTTTCTATTTGCATTTTTTAAATCAAAAATTAATTGTGCAAGATCTTCGATAGAATAAATGTCGTGATGGGGTGGTGGTGAAATTAATCCTACACCTGGAGTTGAATGCCTTACTTTACCAATCCAATCATCTACTTTGTGTCCGGGTAACTGACCACCTTCACCAGGTTTAGCACCCTGGGCCATTTTGATTTGTAACTCATCTGCTTCAGTTAAATATTGAGCAGTGACGCCAAATCTTGCTGATGCAACTTGTTTTATGGAAGATCTCATGGAATCTCCATTTTCCAAAGGCTGATAACGAATTTCATCTTCACCTCCTTCTCCTGTATTACTCTTTGCGCCAAGTCGATTCATGGCAATGGCAAGAGTGGTATGCGCCTCCCATGAAATTGAGCCAAAAGACATTGCACCAGTGGCAAATCTTTTATAGATCATTTCTGCTGGTTCAACTTCTTCTAAGGGAATTGATGTTCGAAGAGGGTGGAGTGAAAACATGCTTCTTAGCGTACATGCTTTCTCGCTTTGTTCATTGACAAGTTTCGAATACTTTTTGAATAAACTATAATCACCTGTTCTAGTTGAGTGTTGCAAAAGGTGGATGGTCTGTGGATTAAATAAGTGAAACTCGCCTTTTCTTTTCCATTGATAAATTCCACCTACGGGAAGTCGATCTACTGGAATGTGCTGTTTGCTAAACGCTAAATTATGCTTAGCTAATGCTTCACGTGCTATTTCATCTAAACCTAAACCTTCTATTCTGGAAACTGCTCCTGTGAAATATTTATTTACTAAATCTTGGTTTAAACCAATGATTTCAAATATTTGCGCACCTTGATAGGATTGCAAAGTTGAAATACCCATTTTAGAGAATACTTTCAATAAGCCCTCGTTTATAGCTTTGATGTAGTTCTTTTTTAACTGTTCTGGTTCTAGTTCAGTTTTAATTTTCCCACTCATCTTCATATCCCTTATGCTGGATAAAGCCAGATAAGGATTGATGGCAGTTGCACCAAAACCAATTAAACAAGCAAAATGGTGTACTTCCCATACATCCCCAGCCTCAACAATAATTCCAACTTTTCCTCTATAGCCTTTTCGGATCAAATGATGATGAATAGCAGCTGTTGATAACAAAGAAGGAATAGGTGCGTGGTCAGAATCTATTGCCCTGTCTTGTAGAATCAATACTTCAAATCCGTCTTCAACAGCATCTACTGCATACCTACAAATTCTATCTAATGCCTTTTTTAATGAACCGGCACTGCCGTCTGCTCGAAAATAACATTGTAGTGTTTTAGACTGAAAAATTCCGGTATCAATACTTCTTATTTTTTCAAGATCATGGTTGGTTAATACTGGATGTTTCAGGGCCACGGTATGACAACTCAATGGATCTTCTATAAGCATATTTCCGTTGTTGCCTACAAATGTGGCAAGTGACATCACCAATCTTTCTCTGATTGGATCAATAGGTGGATTGGTTACCTGTGCAAACAATTGTTTGAAATAGCTACTCAAGTGTTGAGGTTGATCGCTTAGGATGGCCAATGGAACATCAGTACCCATCGAGCCAATGGGTTCTTTTCCATCCAAAGCCATTGGGGCGATAATATTTTCTAAATCTTCAGCTGAATAGCCAAATGCTTTCTGGTATTTGAATACCTGATCTGGTTGAAGGTGTGTGAAAGTTACACGTGGTTCAGGTAATTCATTCAACCTGATTTTATATTTGTTGAGATAGTCGGCATAAGGTTTTTGCCCACAAATCTTTTCCTTTACTTCCCCATCACTGATTATTCTTCCCTCTTCCATATCCACGATAAACATTTTACCGGGCTGAAGTCTTCCTTTCTCAATTACAATAGATGGATCAACTGGTAAAGCTCCTGTCTCGGAGGCCATGATTACACGGTCATCTGATGTAACACAATATCTGGATGGTCTTAGTCCATTTCTGTCTAGGGTGGCGCCAATCATTTTTCCATCGGTAAATGAAATCGAAGCTGGACCATCCCATGGTTCCATAATGGATGCATGGAATTCATAAAAAGCTTTCTTTACAGGGTCCATTTTTTCATCGCCATCCCAAGCCTCTGGAATCAACATCATCATCACATGTGGAAGTGATCTTCCTGTCATGGTGAGCAATTCTATCATGTTATCTAGGCTGGCTGAATCACTCTGACTGCCTGAAACAAGAGGTAGAATCATCTCCATTTCTTCCTTTGTAAAATAAGGAGAAGTGAAGCCTTTTTCATTTGTTTTGATCCAGTTCAAATTTCCTTGCAAAGTGTTGATTTCACCATTGTGCGCGATAAACCTAAATGGTTGAGCTAATTTCCAAGACGGGAAAGTGTTGGTTGCGAACCTGGAATGCACCAGTCCCAGTGCACTCACAACTTTTTTATTTTGTAAGTCGGGATAGTAACTGCGTACTTGTCCACTGGTAAGCTGACCTTTATAAATAATGACTTTGTAGGATAAGGATGCCAGGTAAAATCCAATTGCATCTTTTTTTACCGTATTGTTAATGAGATGAGTGGCATAGTTCCTCAATACAAACAACTTTCTTTCAAAAGCCATAGGATCGGTAATATGATCTGGGCATGATATAAACACCTGCTCAATATCTGGTTCAACCGACCTAGCGGTAAAGCCAATATGTTCGGGGTTGACAGGAACCTTTCTCCAAGCAAGGACTTCCATGCCAAGTTCTTCTATAGTTCTGGTAAATATGTCTCTGCATTCTTCTCTAAGTCTTAACTCTTTAGGGAAGAAAACCATACCCACTCCATATCTTCCAAAGGCAGGAAGATGGACACCCATTTTCAAACATTCATCAAAGAAAAAAGCATGAGGTGTCTGAATTAATATACCTGCACCATCACCTGTATTGTTTTCACAACCGCAGGCTCCACGGTGTTCCATATTTTCCAATATGGTTAAAGCATCTGAAATTATTTGATGACTCTTATTGCCTTTGATGTTTGCTACAAAACCTATACCGCATGCATCTCTCTCAAATTCAGGACGATATAATCCCTGATTTCTTGCCATATGAAAACTAATTTTAAATAAATTCTAATAAAACGGCTAATTGAATGGATAAAATCCAATATTCAGGCAAGCGTTCAATTGAAAATAATCAAAAGAAGCGAAAGCTTGAAAAATAATTCAAGAATTTATTTAAGAAGTTTTCAACGTATACCCTTTATTCCGCGTAGCTGCTTACTGGTTCACAAGTACAAACAAGATTACGATCACCATAGGTGTTATTCACCCTAGCGACTGTAGGCCAGAATTTGCTTACCTGAAGACGTTCAAGTGGGAATGCTGCTTGTTGTCTGGAATAGGGTCTATCCCATTCATTGGTACAAATATTCTTTTGAGTATGGGGTGCTCTTTTGAGAACGTTGTCTTTTTTATCAGCATGTCCTTCTTCAATAGCTTTGATTTCATTTCTAATCGAAATCATGGCATCACAAAAGCGATCTAATTCTCCCATGTCTTCACTTTCTGTTGGCTCAATCATAATTGTTCCAGGAACAGGGAAGCTCATTGTAGGAGCATGGAAGCCATAATCCATCAAACGTTTAGCCACATCTTCTGCTTCAATATCTGCAGATTTTTTGAAAGGTCTTAAGTCGACAATAAACTCATGTGCGCAGGTGTTATTACTTCCTAAGTAAAGAACATCATAATGACCTGTGAGTCTGCATCTCATGTAGTTCGCATTCAAAATTGCATATTCAGTTGAAGCTTTCAATCCTTTGCTACCGAGCATTCTGATATAGCCATAACTGATCAGTAAAATACTTGCACTACCAAATGGAGCAGCGCTAACAGCAGTGTTTCCTTTGTTGAGTTCAATATCATTACCACTGATGAAACTATGACCTGGTAAGAACGGAGCCAGATGAGATTTGACACAAATTGGTCCCATACCAGGACCACCACCACCATGTGGAATAGCAAATGTTTTGTGTAAGTTTAGATGACAAACATCTGCTCCAATTAAGCCTGGAGCTGTCAAGCCAACCTGAGCATTCATATTGGCGCCATCCATGTATACCTGTCCTCCGTGGTCGTGTATGATTTGCGTAATTTCTTTTACTGTTTCTTCATATACACCATAGGTACTTGGATACGTGATCATGATTCCTGATAGTACATCACTATATTGGTTTGCCTTTTCTTTCAAGTCTGCAACGTCAACATAACCATTCTCTAAAGCTTTTACAACAACTACTTTCATGCCTGCCATCACTGCAGAAGCTGGGTTAGTGCCATGTGCTGAAATCGGAATCAACATTACATTGCGATGATGATCTCCTCTCGACAAATGATACCCTCTTATGGCCAATAAACCAGCATATTCACCCTGTGCGCCACTATTAGGTTGAAGACTGCATGCATCAAATCCGGTAACCTCATTCAAGTATTTTGAAAGTGTTTCAAGTAAAAATTGATAACCCTTTGTTTGAGATGCCGGTGCGAATGGATGAATGTTGCTCCAGCATGGCCAGCTTAATGGCATCATTTCTGAAGCTGCATTCAATTTCATGGTACAACTCCCCAATGAAATCATGGATGTATTTAATGAGAGGTCTTTGTTCTCGAGGAACTTGATATACCTCATCATTTTACTTTCACTATGATAGGTATTGAAAACGGTCTGCTCTAGATAACTTGAAGTTCTAGTTAACGACGTTGGTATGTTGCTGAGGTAGTTTTCTTTATCTACAACATCATTTATTTTTTCAGTGATGCCAAAAGATTGTAAGAGTTCAGAAAGGCTCTCGACAGTTGTTGTTTCATCCACACTTATGCCCACCTGATTTTGGTTGATTAAACGCAGGTTTATGTGTTTGGTAGCCGCGTTATCTACAATTTGTTTTGCATTTGATGTGTTTATCGTAATGGTATCAAAATAAGTTGTTGAAGCCAGCTCAAAGCCATGTGCACTAAGAATTTTTGCAGTCGTTTGTGCCAATAGTGAAGTTCTGGTTGCAATTTTCTTGAGTCCATCAGGACCATGATAGACAGCATACATAGCAGCCATGTTGGCTAAAAGTGCCTGAGCTGTGCAGATATTGGATGTCGCTTTCTCTCTTTTGATGTGCTGCTCGCGGGTCTGTAGTGCCATACGCAAAGCCCTGTTACCATCTGCATCAATACTCACACCTATGATCCTTCCAGGAATACTGCGTTTAAAGTCGTCTTTTGTGGCAAAGAAGGCAGCATGTGGGCCACCAAATCCCAATGGTACACCAAATCGCTGTGCGGAACCACAAGCGGCATCGGCACCTAATTCACCTGGAGGGGTCAATAATGTTAATGCTAGTAAATCTGTTGTCATTACCACATAACCACCAATAGCATGGACCTTTTCAATGAAAGCTTTAGGGTCTTTTACTGCGCCGATATTATTTGGATACTGAACTAATGCACCAAAATAAGTTTCGTCTAGTTCAGCTGTTTCGATATTCCCTTTTACAATTTCAATTCCAATAGGAAGTGCACGGGTCACGAGTAAGTCTAGTGTTTGAGGAAAGCAATGCTCGTCCACAAAGAATCGGGGACGATCAATATGGTCTTGTTTGTTGAGTGCATTGAAGAACATGGTCATTGCCTCTGCAGCAGCTGTTGCTTCATCCAGCAACGAAGCATTAGCAATGGGTAGCCCTGTTAAATCTGTGACCATGGTCTGGAAATTCAAAAGACTTTCCAACCTTCCTTGTGCTATTTCAGCCTGGTAAGGCGTGTATTGAGTGTACCAGCCTGGGTTCTCAAAAATATTCCTGAGAATCACACTGGGGGTATGTGTACCATAGTAGCCTTGTCCAATAAAGTTCTTGGCTACAATATTTTGTTCACCAATTTTTTTGATATGTTCAAGATATGCTGCTTCGCTCATCGCTGCCGGAGTGTCCAGCTCATGTTGCATCCTAATATTGCTAGGCACTGTTTTGTCAATTAAGGCTGCTAAATTAGGTTCACCAATAACCTTTAGCATTTTAGCTTCTTCTGCTGGCGACGGTCCAATATGTCTGCTTCTGAATTCGTTATCCTGCTGCTCAAAAAGATTCATGAATCAAAAATTATAGGTGAAGAAAATGCTTTCCGTTGGGAGTGCAAATTTAATTATAAGGATGCACTATTTGTATACTTTGTATATCCAGAAAGTCAATTGTGGATTAAATGGTGAAACAGGGGTATAATGGAGGTTTTGGTTTATTTTTGGATCATGTCTGATCAGCTTTTAATCAATTGGGGAAAAAAATCAGCCGAGCACCAAAAGGCCTATAAAGGCTATTTACAGAAAGTTGATAAAAACAAGGTACTAAAACAATTGCCAGACCTTCATGAAGAGGCTTTTGAAAAGGTAGATTGTCTTACCTGTGCTAATTGTTGTAAGAATTATTCTCCTAGATTTAAAACTCCCGATATCAAGCGTATCAGCAAGGTGCTGGGCTTAAAAGAAAGTATATTTATTGACACTTATTTAGAGATTGATGCAGATGGAGACTATGTATTGAAAACCAAACCCTGTGCATTTTTAGAGGCAGACAATACCTGTTCCATTTATGATGATCGGCCATCAGATTGCCGAAGGTTCCCTTATACCGACGAAGATGTTTTCTACAAACGACCAGTCATTACCCTTAAGAATACTTCTTTCTGTCCAGCTGCATTTTATGTTATTGAAAAGCTCATGCAAATTGTCAAGTAGCGATTAGTAGTTTAACTTTTTGATCGCCGGATTTTTGATCCAGTTGTACACTACAACACCAATGGTCATCATTCCTCCAAAAACCACTGCAGGCACAACCCCCAAGAGCCTTGACGCAAATCCACTTTCAAATGCGCCCAATTCATTAGAAGAAATTATAAAAATGCTGTTGAGTGATGAAACGCGTCCCTTCATGGCCTCAGGTGTTTTTAATTGCAACACCGTAGACCTAACTATTACACTTATTCCATCTAAAATTCCGGAAATAAGCAGTGCTGCAAAAGAGATCCAGAAAAAGGTAGATAACCCAAATACTATCATCATCAGACCAAAACCGCCAACACAAAAGAGCATTATTTTTCCTTGTTGTTTTTTCATAGGAAGGAAATTAATAATGAGCATTACCAATATTGCGCCAATGCCTGGTGCGGACCTTAAAATTCCTAAACCTTCTGGACCAGTCTTGAGAATTTGATCCGAAAAATAGGGTAGTAGTGCAGTTGCTCCCCCAAAAAAAACGGCAAATAAATCCAGACTTAATACACCCAGAATCTCTTTCGAATGCCATACAAACCTGAAACCTTCTTGGATACTTTTAAGCATAGGCTCTTTTTTGAGGAGGGCTACTGGTGGTTTGGGTTTAATGAAAAACAACACCAGAACCGCAAAAGAAAGCATGATGATCATGATGATGAAAGCGAAAGTGATACCTTTTTCTCCGTACAACAGTCCCCCAACTGCTGGTCCGGATACAGCAGCTATTTGCCAGGAACTGCTGTGCCAGCTTGTTGCATTGGGAAGTTTTTGTTTGGGGACCAGCATGCTCACTAAGGCAAACGATGTGGGGCCACTAAATGCTCTGGCTATACCTGTGAGAAAAGCAATCACATAAATACAAATCAACACTGCAGATTTGTTGAATATGGCCAAAGCATGTTCACTAGTGATATAGGCAAATAAAATTGTTAGTATGAGGTTGCCAGCCAAACTTAAATGAAGCAACTTCTTCTTATCACTTTTATCAATAATATAACCTGAGTAGATAGCCATGATAACAGCAGGTATAAATTCCACTAATCCGATTAGGCCTATGCTAAATGGATCTTTTGTAATTGCAAATACTTCCCAGCTGATGAGGGTGGCTTGCATGGTGAGTACCATGATGAAGAAAAAACGTGCAATGATGTACATGCGAAATTCTGTATAACGCAATGCGGCAAAGCTCTTATGCCTAAATAACCTAAACATGGTGGCAAAGTTCGCCTTTTATCTTTATTCAGGCTAAGGAAAAGTAATCACATGTTGTCCCTCTTCATAGTCTCTTTCAAGTGCATTTAAAATTACTTCCAAATGTTTTTCATTATGGAGAAAGTCAACATTGCTTGCATCAACGAATAACGTTCTTAGTGGGTGTTGTTTAATATAATGCGTGTAGGTTTGTTGAATATCAAAGAGATACTCATCTTTGATGTTTAACTCGTATGATCTGTTTCTTTTCTTGATGTTTTCCTGAAGTTTATTAACCGGCGCGTGGAGGTAAATTAATAGGTCTGGTTGTAGCAGCTGGGGTTGCATCATTTCAAATAGACGCTGAAATAGTCTAAACTCGTCGGTTGGTAAATTTACTTTAGCAAAAAGTAAACACTTGGTAAAGAGGTAATCTGAAACTGTTGTTGTTTGAAAAAGGTCCTGCTGACTCAGTAAATCTTTTAATTGTTTGAAACGCTCAGCCATGAAAAACAGTTCTACAGAAAAAGCATATTGAGCAGGGTTTTCGTAAAATTTCGCTAGAAAAGGGTTATCGGCAAACTCTTCCAGTACCAGCCTGGCATTGAGCTTCTCCGACAACAAACTCGCTAACGTTGTCTTCCCAGCGCCAATGTTCCCTTCTATCGTGATAAACTTGTACTTCATTTTGCCAAACTTACTGCAGCATTTTCAAAAGCTGGATATTTATTTTTAAGGATTTTGGTATATCGTTACGGGTAAAGAATCAGGGCATTCATCCAACATCTTTCTGACTGTTTTGCCAGTGGATGGATCAACAAAATCAGGAATGAGTTCTGTGAGTGGTATCAATACAAATTTTCTCATGGATATCCTTTCATGTGGAATTTGTAAACCTGGTCGAATGATAATTTTTTCTCCAAAGTATAAAATATCAATGTCTATGGTCCGGGCACCATTTTTTTCAATTCTAATTCTACCTAATTCTCTTTCAATGGACAGTAGCTCTTGCAATAATTCTTCAGCATCCATGCTAGTTGAAATTTCAAGCACCTGGTTTAAGAAAGAGGGTTGATTGGTATTTCCCCAGGCCGCAGTTTCATATACTGAAGACTTTCTAAGCAGCACAATTCCTTTTTGTTTGATTTTATCCTGCGCTGCATCTAAAAATGCTAAACGATTGCCTAAGTTGCCACCTATCAATAAATATGCAGCATTCATAAATATGCCTGTTTGGAGGCGCGCAAAGTTCTTTATTTTCGTGTTCTAAATGATTGAGGATTGAAAAGTTTTTTTAAAAGTTTTTTTGCCAGTCTGCTTGCGATAGTTGTATTTTTTGGACTTATTTTTATTTTGTTTTTTGGCATTGCTGGAGCTTTGCTCGCTGATGAACAAGTAAAGGTGGATCCAAAATCTGTATTGGTGATCGACCTAGCAAAAAAAATGAGTGATCGTAAAATTGATGATCCATTTGCTGAAATTTCTGGAGATGAAGCTTATCCTGATCTATCTACTGCAGTTAAATTAATTGAACATGCCGCGAAAGATAGTTTAATTAAGGGGGTTTACATCATTGCAAAAGACAATGGAAATGGTGCTGCAAGTGCATCAGAGTTGAGAAATGCTTTATTAGAGTTTAAAAAATCAAAGAAATTTATCATCGCATACGGGGATTATGTTTCTCAAGCTGCATATGGTGTAGCAGCAGTATCAGACAAAGTATATTGTCATCCTAAAGGTATGTTTGAATGGCAGGGGATGTCTGTTGAATATGTTTTCTTCAAAAATTTGTTGGATAAGTTGGAGATCAAGCCGCAGATTTTTTATGCAGGGAAATTTAAAAGTGCAACAGAGCCCTTCAGGGAAACCAGTATGACAGCAGCGAATAAAGAGCAAACACAAGTTTGGTTGACTGATTTATATAATAACATGCTCAATAATGTTGCAGCAAGTAGGAAAATTTCCGTTGATTCGCTAAGAAAATATGCTGAAGAATTTCGAATTGATGCTCCTGAAAAGGCAGTTCAATTGAAATTAATTGATGGTTTGAAATATGACGACGAAGTAAAGCAGGAGATAAAATCATTATTAAAATTGGCTAAAACTGATAAAATTAATTTTGTCAGCTTACCAGATTATGAAAAAGGGGCTGATATCACTGAAGGATATGCAAAAGATAAAATTGCGGTTGTTTTTGCAGAGGGTGATATCATGTATGGAAAACCTTCTCCTGAAACCATTACTTCTGATGAGTATTTATCCATTTTAAGGACAATTAAACAAGATAAATCTATCAAAGCTGTAGTATTACGAGTGAATTCACCAGGTGGAAGCAGTTTGGCAAGCGAGATTATATGGCGTGAAATTGAGATGATTAAAAAAGAGGGCAAAAAAGTAATCGTTTCGATGGGAAATGTGGCTGCAAGTGGCGGCTATTATATTGCTTGTAATGCAGATAAAATATTCGTACAACCCAATACGATAACAGGTTCTATTGGTGTTTTCTCAGTAGTTCCTGATTTTTCTTCATTTATGAAAAATAAGCTGGGTATCACATTTGATGGTGTTGCTACTTCAAAATATGCTGATTTGCCCAGTGTAACCAGGGCTTTGACAGACGAAGAGAAAAAAATCATTCAACGGGAAGTGGATAAAACTTACCTCACTTTCAAAACGCGGGTTGCTGAAGGAAGAAAATTATCGTTAGAATATGTTGACAGTGTAGCACAAGGACGGGTATGGACTGGGAAAAGGGCCATAGATTTAAAATTAGCAGATCAGTTGGGGGGATTGAATGAAGCTATTGCAGAGGCTGTTAAAATGAATGGTTTAAAAGAGTATCGTATAAGGACTTATCCAGAACCTAAGTCATTTTTTGAATACATAATGGATGTTTATCCTGATGAATTGAGCAAGGCCTCCATCAAAAAAGAATTGGGTGCTGAAGAATATGAAATATTCCAACGAATGAAGCAATTGAAAAATGAAAAAGGAGAAATCAAAGCAAGAATGCCTTTCGAGCTCTCAATTCATTAATTTTGCCCAATGTCTGGAACACCCCATCAGTATAATCAGTTTGTGGCTATGCTAGCAATAGCAAAAGCTAGCCTCAAATCAATTTTTAGAAGTCCTTCAGCTGTCATTTTCAGTTTCTTGTTTCCCATCATTTTTATTTTGGTGTTTGGATTTCTCAGTTCAACAACACCAGTTATAAAAGTTGCTTTTGCTGAACAGTCCTCAACGCAAAATGAGTTATATAAAAAATTGCTTGAAAAGTCTAATCTTAAAATCAAGACACAGCCTGAGAAGATATCGCGACAAGAATTGGAAAAAGGGCATATCACCGCTATTTTAAATATTAAAGAAGTTGCACCAAACGCTTTTCCCAAATATGTGGTTGAGATTACAACATCTACCGCTGCAGCTGATCGAATTGGTTTATTACAATCAATTATACAGCAAGTTATTGCTGAGTTAGATGTAGTTAATTTCCCGCAACGACCAACTTATGCATTTATGCAAAAAGAAACACTTCCTGGTCGTGAATACAGAACAATTGATTTTATCTTACCAGGTCAGTTGGGATTTTCCTTACTAAGTGCTGGCGTGTTTGGGGTTGCGTTTATTTTCTTTAACTTAAGGCAAACACTTGTGTTAAAGCGGTTTTTTGCCACTCCAATTAAACGAACATACATAGTATTTGGAGAGGGTTTGGGAAGAATTGCATTTCAGATGATAACTGCTGTTGTTATTCTATCAATTGGACATTTTGTATTTAAATTTACTTTAGTTAACCAGTGGGTAACTTTTCTAGAACTCATGGTACTAAGTCTTATTGGCTTGATTGTGTTCATGGGGTTTGGTTTTATCGTGAGCGGATTAGCTTCTAGTGAAAGTACAATCCCCCCATTTGCCAATTTGGTAACATTGCCTCAATTTTTGCTAGCGGGAACCTTTTTCCCGGTTGAAAATTTTCCATCTTGGTTACAACCTCTTTGTAATATTTTGCCTTTAACGCATCTTAATCAAGCTATGCGCAATGTTGCTTTTGAGGGAGCACATCTCACAGATTGTGGTCCTGAGTTACAATACCTTTTGATCTGGGGAATCATACTTTATGCAGTTGCCATTAAAGTTTTTCGTTGGGAGTAATCGAGAGTTGATAGTTTTTAAGGTTGCGTTGTAAGCCATCCCATTTTGCTCTTTTAAGTGGACTCTCCTTAAACAATTTATTGAAGTTTTCTTTGTCGAGTTCTACCCAATCTTGAAGTGTGAAGCTTAGTAAGGAATGGGTTGGAGAAAAATCACTTTCCAAATGTGGCTTGCTGAATCTATTCCATGGACAAACATCTTGGCAAATATCACATCCAAAAATCCATTCATCAGCTTTGCCTTCATATCCCTTGGGTATCAATGCGTCCTTTAATTCAATAGTAAAATAGGAGATGCATTGATTGGCCTGAATTTCTTTATTGGGAAGGATAGCGTCAGTTGGGCAAGCAGTGATGCATTTGTTGCAAGTTCCACAATAATCCTGAATGTAGGGCTGATCTGGGATCAATTCAAGATTAGTAATTAAGGTTGCAATAAAAAAGAAAGAACCTTTTTTTTTGTTGATTAGATTTCCATTTTTTCCAATCCAACCTAATCCACTTCTTACTGCCCAGGCCCGTTCTAATACTGGCGCAGAATCAACAAATCCTCTGCCTTCTACTTCGCCAACCGAAACTCGAATTGACGCTAAAAATTGCCGTAGTTTTTCTCTAATTACCAAATGATAATCCTTCCCATATGCATATTTTGCTATTTGTGGTACACCTGCAGATTGATGCACTTCAGGATAATAGTTGTAGAGTAATGTTATTACAGATTTTGCTCCAGGGACTAATCGAGTGGGGTCTATCCTAAGATCAAAATGATTTTCCATGTATTTCATCTCACCATGAAATCCTTTACTTAGCCATTTTTCGAGCCGATTTGCATCATCATCTAATTTGCAAGCAATGGCTATACCACATTCATCAAATCCCATTGATTTTGCAATTGATTTGACAGTATTCGTATTTTTTTCAGCAGTGGTCAAGCAATTGGGGTATTTAATCTAGTGCATTTTCTACACCTGAACGTATTTGCATGAAAACATCTCTTTTCTGAAAATTTAGTGGCGCAGATGGAAGTACAATTGCAGCATATTTTCTTTTGAGGTCAATCCAAGGCCAAATACCTTGTGCTGAGCCTCCTGAGTAAATATTCGACCAAGTAGCGCCATTGTCTTCTTCAATCCAACAACCTGCAGCATAGTTCCAACCCTTGGTTAATTCTGGATTGTAACGTATGCGGGCTTCAGTAAATTGCTGCTGAAGTAAATAGTTGACAGACGATTCTGATAAAACTTTCTTACCATTAAACATGCCTTTGTTCAGGATCATTTGTAAGAAATTTAAATAGTCAAATGCGGAGCAACTGGCACCAGATGAAGGATTAGGCGCCATGCCTCCTTCATCGTAAAATGTTGCTGTTCTCATCATTAATGGTCGAAATAACTTTTCTGTAGCTATTCTTTCAAAGGACTTTTTTGTAACTACCTCGATTACTTTTCCTGCAATATTAAAACCAACACTTCCATCTGAAAATGCTTCTCCTGGGTTATCTACAATTAATTTTTTTGTTGCAAAAAATTCCATTTCTTCATCTAGTGTGGCGAACTTGCTTTTTTGCGTAAACTTGGTAATTCCGGTAGCATCAACATCCAGACCTGTAGTTTGTGACAAACAATGCCTTAGCGTTATATATCCTTTCATATATTTTTTTAAAATCGGGATATATTTGGCAATAGGTTCATCTAAATTTAATTTACCCTCATCAACCAAAATCATAACAACTGCAGCGGTTAGCCATTTGCTGCTGGTTCCTACTGGCGCAGGCATTTTAAGTTTAAAATTTTCTGACTCCCTCAGAAAGATATTTTTACCTTGTTTTTGGACAACCACTACCAGGTCTTTCCCAAGTAGCTTCTCATTTTGCTTCAAGACTTTTTCAAGCTGACTAAAATCAGGTTGTGCAAAAGTTGACTGCAAGATTAGCATGAAAATCAATCCCAGACTGAATTTTAGGCATGATTTGGTGGGTTTAGCTGACATATTTACTTGATTTGAATGATGGTTAGTGATTTGCACATGCAATGTAAATCTAATCATATGAATTTAAATAACTTTACCATTCAAGCCGCTGAAGTGGTTCAGGCAGCACAACAAGCTGCATTTAATGGAAAGAACCCAAATATAG
>CAZDTN010000014.1:6426-23646 GCA_964508355.1 uncultured Sphingobacterium sp. | reverse complement strand
TGGCATTACCAAACAGACCATTTAATCGCCCAGGTGGTGGAAGATTTCAAGTAAGAAAAGAAGCTGAACACCGAATCAATCATTTTATTCGTGTACCTCAAGTTCGACTTGTTGGAGACAATGTAACGATGGGAGTTTATTCTACGCAAGATGCGTTAAGAATGGCCCAACAGTTAGAATTGGATTTGGTGGAAATATCTCCACAGGCTGAACCGCCAGTGTGTAAAATCATCGACTACAATAAATTCCTCTATGATAAGAAGAGGAAAGAAAAAGAGATGAAAGCCAAAAGTAAATCTGCAGAATTAAAAGAAATCAGATTTACCCCAGGTACCGATGATCATGATTTTGATTTTAAAGCACGTCATGCTGAAAATTTCTTAAAAGAAGGAAACAAAGTGAAGGCTTATGTCCAATTTAAAGGACGTGCAATCATGTTCAAAGAAAGAGGTGAATTGGTGTTGTTAAAATTTGCCGAGCGACTTGCTGAAATTGGCCAAGTTGAAGGATTGCCTAAGCTAGAAGGTAAACGAATGCTTATGGTGATTGCTCCGAAAACTGCCAAAAAGAAAGCCTCTGCTTCTTCTCAAGAATAATTTTAATTAAACTGCACGACTTCTAGCATTGTTCCATTTTCCACTCAACAAATAGATGAGTGACATGATGAGGATGCTTGACCAGTACAGCCATTCTGATGCCCAACCCCAAGTGATAGGGAGGTTGTAAACATGCATGACCATATAAATGTATATGCAGTATACTATAATGGTGATTATTTCTATTAATAGATTTACCCTGGTATTACCTGTACCAGTTACAGAGTTTAAGCAAATGGTTGCAACTGACATCAATAAGATAGCAAATCCAACTATCCGCAATACTGGTTCACCTAATGTCAAAAAGGCCTCATCTTGATTAAACAGTGATAGTATTTCAGTTGTGAAGATTTGTAAAGGAAGAAATATTAACAATGATGAGCCAGTGCTTAATAGAATAATTCTTTTGATCAATGGCATCACACTAGTTTGCATGCCCTGCCCAATGATATTAGAAACCATTGTGTTAGCCGTGGCGGCAAAGGCCCAAATGAATATGCCACAAAAGCCAAATACTAAACGCATAAGCTGGCTTATATCTAATGCCAATGCACCATCGTGAGATACCAAAATAAAAAAGAATTCCCAGCTGATGATACTGATCGCATATTGTAAAACCAATGGCGAAGACTGAATCAAAATTGTTTTGGTAGTCGACCACTCAAAACGCATGCTTGAAAAAAGACCAAACTTTTTACCCATGCCTTTACCACTAATGATGGCAAATACTACAGCCATACCAATAAATTCAGCACAGACACTGGCATAAGCCGCTCCATTAAAGCCAAGTGCAGGCAAACCCAGATTACCAAAAATCAATCCATAATCCAAAATAACATTGGCAATTGTTTCTGCAAGCGTTCCCCATATCAAGAGTTTACTTTGGTTTGTTCCCACCAATAAAGCATTCCTCATTTGGTAGAGGTATAAAAAGGGGAGCCCCCAAATTCTAATAGATAAAAATCCCATGGCCTTTGAAGACAGGCCAGGATCTGTATATTTCCCAAAAATGTAAGGTGCCGCTGTATAGGTAATAAATATACCCAATAGGGCTATACTCATGGTTATAAAAATACTTTGGGTAAATAAAGCTCCAATTTCTTTGATACGATCTTGTCCTGCTCTTCTGGAAATTAATGCCTGAAGTCCGTTGTTTAAGCCAAAGCCAATTACTGAAAAAATTAAGTAATAAACCCCTGTAATACCTGATGCACCAATAAATCCTTCCCCCAGTTGCGCCAAGAAAATACTGTTAATGAGGAAGTTGAACTGAGGTACCAAAATGGCAAAACTGATGGGTAGGGCCATTTGTAAAATCTGCCCGAAACTGGTATTTAATTTCAACTGTTCCCCTGAACGCATGCTGACACATTTGGAATGCAAACCTACGTTATTTGACATGCAGATAAACCCTAAATGCATTAAATTTGTGCAAATGCAGGATACTAAAGCACATCAGGTTCTCTGTTTAAGTTCAACAGTTGAAAATTATTCGGAAACGGATAAGAAACTTTGCATTGAAATTGGGTACAATTTTTATTCCTTTTGCATCAGTGATCGACAGGGTAAGGTTATATTCGAGTTCTCCAGTTATGAAACTTCTTCGCCTGTGGGTGTTGATCATCTTCGAAATTTATTTGACCATCCCAAAATAAGCCAATCAACATTTGTTGATGTTGTATTAATACATAATCGTAGAGATTATGCAATGATACCTGCTCCTTTACATCATTCCGATGTCAATGCAACACTGTTACAAACCATACATGGTGATCTTGAAGAGAGAGTAATTTACGAAGATGATGTTCACCAATGGGAGCTTTTCACTGTTTATGGCTGGAGTCCTTCGATTGTTGAATGTGTGGCAGAGCGGTTTCCCCAAGTTAGGTTTATTCAGTTTACTACTGGCGCCTTAAGATCTTTATTTAAATCTAATGCTATTGAAAAAGAACAGGTGATTAAATTGTATTTCTATCAGAAAGAAATGATAGCAATTACATTAAAAGAATCAGAATTACAGTTGGCTCAAACATTTCATTTTGAAACCCCTCAGGATGTAATATATCATTTGTTAAACTTAGTTGAACGCTTAAAACTAGATTTGGCTACAGTCGTTTTAGAAGTTAGTGGATTGATAGATATGCATTCTGAAACTTGGATTGAATTAAATAAGTTTTTTGTAGATGTACAATTCGATGAGCCATCAAATTTTTCTGATTCAATTTCCCAAGAAGATATACTTCCGGTACATTATTATACACCTTTTTTGATTTCACCACGATGCGTATAATTAGTGGAGAATTGGGCGGAAGAAGGTTTAGTCCACCTGCTAGTATGCCTTATACAAGACCAACAACGGATATTGCTAAAGAAGGATTATTCAGCATTCTTCAACATAATTTAGATTTAGAAGAAGTAAAGTCACTTGATTTGTTTGGTGGCACAGGAAGCATCAGTTATGAATTGTTTTCCAGGGGTGTTAAGGATCTTACGATAGTGGAAAAGGATGCAACCATGTTTGAATTTATAAAGAAAACCTCCAAAGAATTAGGGATTGAAGGCATCAAATATGTTAGATCAGATGTGTTTAAATTCATGAGAGAAACACCAGAGAAATTTGATTTTATTTTCGCAGGACCTCCCTATGCAATGGGAAATATTGAAGAGCTTCCAGAAGTTGTTTTTAAGCAAGCTTTGCTTCAGCCAAATGGATGGTTTGTCCTTGAGCATACACCCAGAAATGATTTTAAGGATACACCCTATTACAAAACAGAACGGAAATACGGAACAACAATTTTTTCCATTTTTATCAATAGACCAGATTAGGTAATTATGAATAAAGTTGAGGCTAGAAATTTCTTTAGAAAGCAGAGATCGGCTTTGACAACGTATCAGGTGAATAGAGGCCAAGATTTAATCTTGATACACTTTCAGCAACTTAGTCTGCCTTATGTTCAATTTCTACATGCTTACCTTCCTGTTTATAGCAATAATGAACCTGATCCAACTCCGTTGATTGACTGGTTAAAATTTAGTAATCCTGGCTTACAGGTAGTTTATCCTAAAATCAACCCTCAAGACTATTCCATGCAACATATTTTAGAAGATTCAAATACATGTTTTGAGAAAAATATATATGGTATTCTTGAGCCGGTAGAGGGTACAGTCATTGATCCGATTGATCTCGATATAATAATGATTCCCATGTTAGGCTTTGATAGTTTAGGAAATAGGGTAGGTTATGGTAAGGGATATTATGATCGATTTCTCGCTAATTGTAAAAAGGATGTTATAAAAGTTGGGCTTTCATTTCTTTCTCCCATTGATTGTATTGCAGATGTGGATTTCTTCGATAAAAAGCTCGACTTTTGTATAACTCCAGAACGTGTTTATGCATTTTAAAAATGTTTACCTGAGATCGTTTCGTTTGTTTTTATTTCCATTAGCTATCGTTTATGGTAGAATCCTTTCATTACGTAATTGGTTATATAATAGAAAAATAATTGGGACAGTTACCTTTAACCTACCAATTATCTGTGTGGGTAATCTTACTGTAGGTGGCACAGGTAAATCGCCAATGGTGGATTTTTTAGTTGGGTTTTTAAAAACTAACTATCCATTAGCGACATTAAGTCGTGGTTACAAACGAAGAACTTCAGGATATATATTAGCGACGGAACAGACAACTGCAATTGAAATAGGTGATGAGCCCATGCAATTTCATCTTTCACATCCAGATATTGCTGTTTCAGTAGGTGAAAAAAGAATAGAAGCAATTCCTCAATTATTATTTGACAGACCAGAAACTAAACTGGTTATCTTAGATGATGCTTTTCAACATAGGGAGATTGTGCCGGGGTTCAATATAATACTTACTGATTATGCTAATTTGTATACCAGAGATTTCTATTTACCAACAGGTGATTTAAGAGATGAAAAGATAAGTGCAAATAGAGCTGATATAATTGTTGTCACTAAATGTCCAGCTTCACTTACTCAACAACAACGTTATGAGATCATGCAAGAGTTGAAACCTCTTCCTCATCAATCGGTTTTCTTTACTACTATTCAATACGAAACACCCTATCATATTATTACAAAGGAAAAAACTCCTTTGTCTAAGCAACATGAAGTTCTTTTGGTATGTGGAATTGCCAATCCTCAACCACTCACAGATTATATTCATGAAGCCACAAAGACTTATGATGCACTGTTTTATGGAGACCATCATATTTATACACTTGAAAACTTAATGGAAATCGAAGAAAGACTTCAATACATACATGATGATCATAAAATGATTGTGACAACAGAAAAAGATGCGGTTCGGTTGATAAAATTCAAGGACAAAGTAGCTAAACTTCCCTTTTATGTGCTTCCTATTGCAGTTCAATTTTTATTTGATCAGGAGGAAGTATTTAAAGCATTAGTAAGTAATTATCCAAAACAATTTTATGAGCAACAAGTATTAGAGTTGTTAGATGGAGACATGAATGTTGAATAAGAAATAAAAATGGGACGAAAAAACAATAAGAGGAAAAAAGAATACAAGAAAGAAGTTCAATTGTATAAAGGCAATTTTGAAATAACCCGATCTGGCATGGGTTTTGTTATTGTATCAGGGTTAGAAAGAGATATTATTATCAGGCCAAATGATTTTAATAAGGCCTTTCATGGAGATTTGGTGCGTGTAGAAATAACCAAAGGTGATATTCGGGCTGGAAGATTACAAGGTAAAATTGTTCAGGTTATTGAGAGAAAACAAAAACAATTTGTTGGTATAGTTGAAGTAAATAAAGATTTTGCTTTTTTTATACCTACCTCGGATAAGCCAATTCCGGATTTTTTTATTCCACATCATGCATTACATGGTGCAAAAGATGGACAAAAAGTAATTGCTGCGATAGTTTCTTGGGAAGAAAAAGATAAACGCCCAAAGGGTGAAGTAATCGAAATTGTTAGTGAAGAGATGGAAGGTGATTTAGCCATGAAGGAAATTTTGATTCAACAAGGATTTTCAATTCAGTTTCAAGAAGATGTTGTCGAGGCGGCAGAAAGAATTCCAGAAATCATCAGTGAAGCCGAAATACGGAGTCGTAGAGACTTGAGAGATATATTAACATTTACCATAGATCCAGAAGATGCCAAAGATTTTGATGATGCTTTAAGCTTTTGTCGGATAGATAACAATCATATTGAAATTGGTGTTCATATTGCTGATGTAAGTCATTATATTGAAGAAAATGATGTTCTAGACACCAGTGCATACGAAAGAGCCACTTCAGTATATCTTCCAGATCGTGTTGTATCAATGCTACCTGAAAGATTATCTAATGGGTTATGTTCATTGAGACCACATGAAGAAAAGTTGACTTATTCTTGTATTTATAAGATGAACAACGATGGCATGATCATTGAAAAATGGCTTGGAAGAACTGTAATTAAATCTAATCATAGATTTACCTATGAGCAAGTGCAGCATATCATCGATAGTAAATCAGGATTATATGACAAGGAAGTTCTCTGCTTACATGATTTTGCTCAAAAAATGAGGAGACAAAGAATGGAGAATGGGGCAATCAACTTTTCTTCACAGGAGGTGCGATTTAAATTGGATGAGACAGGAAGACCAATTGGCATTGTTGTTAAAGAAAGTAAGGAATCTCATCAATTAATTGAAGAATTCATGTTGCTGGCTAATAGAACTGTGGCGGAAACTGTTTCCAAAGTTAAAATTGACAATAAACCCATTCCTTTTCCTTATAGAGTCCATGATCAGCCTGATGAAGACCGACTCGTTCCATTTGTAGAATTTGCCAGGAAATATGGCTATCATTTTCAGACCAAAACCCCTGAACAAATTGCTACATCATTTAACGAAATGTTACTGAAGGTACAAGGACTAGCAGAGCAACGTGTTTTAGAGCAAATGGGAATTCGCACAATGGCCAAAGCAATTTATACTGCTAAAAATATCGGACATTATGGATTAGGTTTTGAAGATTATTGTCATTTTACTTCTCCAATCAGAAGATATCCTGATATACTAGTGCATCGGGTATTGACTAGTGTACTAAACGGGGAACCAGTACAAGACAAAAAAATGGAACAAAAATGTCTTCATTGTAGTGAAAGGGAAAGAGCAGCTATGGAAACTGAAAGAGCTGCTAATAAGTACAAACAAGTTGAGTTTATGAAGCAGTTTTTAGGAGAGGAGTTTGATGCAGTTATTTCAGGTGTAGCTAGTTTTGGATTCTGGGCTGAAACTGTTGATCACAAATGTGAAGGATTTGTCTCAGCAAGCTCATTATTGGATTATGATGATTTTGTTTACCATGAAGGAGAATATGCCTTAATTGGCCGAAGAAGTAATTGGGCTTTTAGAATAGGGGATCCAGTTAAAATAAAAGTAATTGCTGCAAATCTATCTAAACGACAATTAGATTATGAATGGATTTTGGACCTTGATTTTAATCCTTCACCAAATAGAAAAAAGAAAAGATAAACATCTTATCTTCATTTGCTATCTTAGAGCATAGCTTTTTTTATGTCACAACTAGAACAACTACAAAAATCATTTGAATCTTATTTCGCTCACAGGCATTTTCCTGAAACACCTGCTACCTTATATGATCCGCTTGAAAATTTTCTTTTGAATAGTGGGAAAAGAATAAGACCAGTAATGTGTTTGATGGGCAATGAACTATTTGGAGATATTCACCAGGATGCCTATCATATTGCTGCAGCTGTTGAACTCTTTCACAACTTTACTTTGGTGCATGATGATATTATGGACAAGGCGCCACTTCGAAGGGGGAAGCCAACGGTACATGCTGTTCATGGTGAGCCAACCGCCTTACTGGGTGGGGATGTAATGATGGTAGTTGCCTATGACTATATCAATAAAATTGATCCTCAATACCTAAATAAAGTAATTGCATTATTTAATAAGACTGCCAAAGAAGTTTGCGAAGGGCAACAATACGATATGGATTTTGAAAGCCAGCAAGACGTATCGCTTGATGCTTATATCCACATGATTGAATTAAAAACATCTGTACTATTGGCGGCGAGTTTACAATTGGGAGCAATAGTTGGTGGAGCAAGTGAAGGGAATCAACAGCACCTTTATGAATTTGGTAGAAATCTTGGAATTGCATTTCAAATTCAGGATGATTATTTAGATGCTTTTGGAGATCCGGAAAAATTTGGAAAACAGGTTGGGGGCGACATACAAAGTAATAAAAAGACTTTTTTGATGATTCATGCTTTAGCTACCGCACAAGGAGAAATACGTGCTAAGTTAATAAAGGCATTACATGAAAATCCAGCTGATAAAGTAGCTATAGTTCTTTCTATATTTAAGGATTGTGGAATTGACTCTTGGGCAGCTGCTTTAAAAGAGCAATATCTTCAAACTGCACTAAAACATCTAGATGAAATTGCAGTCTCAAAGTCAAGAAAAATCGTATTAACAGAATTGGCACACTTTTTAATTTCACGTGATAAATAATTACAAGTGGGAAATTTTTTCAGAAAAAAACAAATCACTGAACTTTCTTCAGGGTCGGATCATCAAAGCCATGATAATGGATTAAAAAGAGTGCTTACAGTCAGAGATTTGACTTTGATGGGTGTAGCAGCTGTCATTGGTGGGGGCATATTTTCTACAATTGGTTCAGCTGCTTACAATGGAGGGCCTGGAGTTATTTTTTTATTCATCATTACTGCAATAACATGTGGTTTCACTGCACTTTGTTATGCCGAATTTGCCTCTCGTTTTCCAATAGCTGGAAGTGCGTATACTTATTCTTATATCAGCTTTGGTGAAATAGTTGCCTGGATTATTGGATGGGCATTGATATTGGAATATGCAATAGGGAATATTGTAGTCGCTATTTCATGGAGTGCCTACTTTAATAATATTCTTAAAGCTATTGGTATTTATCTTCCAGACTGGTTAAGCGTAGGATTTCAAACTGCATATAAAATTAACCAAGAAACTTTAGTTTCTGGGGGAGATACTAGTCTACTTATTTATAATACAGCTCCAAAGATTGCTGGTGTTCCAATTATTATCAATTTGCCAGCTTTTATTATCGTGTCTTTGGTAACCATACTTGCTTATGTCGGAATTAAAGAAAGTAAAAAGACAGCAAACCTAATGGTTATTGTTAAAATAGTAGTTTTGCTATTGGTTGCGCTCATTGGCTTTTGGTATATCTTTTCTAATGATACGACAAGTAACTGGACACCATTTTTGCCAAATGGTATGTCAGGAGTACTTAAAGGTGTTTCAGCAGTCTTCTTCGCTTATATTGGTTTTGATGCAATATCTACTACTGCAGAAGAATGTGCCAATCCCCAAAGAGATTTACCTCGAGGCATGATCTATTCGCTAATAGTTTGTACGATCATCTATATAGTTACTGCTTTGGTCATTACTGGCTTAGTAAAGTCCTCTGAATTTGAAAACGTAACTGATCCTTTAGCATTTGTTTTTGATAGAATCAATATGCAAAAAGTTGGTTTTTTTATTTCTCTCAGTGCAGTAATTGCTGCTACCAGTGTTTTGTTGGTGTTTCAATTGGGTCAACCTAGAATATGGATGTCAATGAGTCGTGATGGATTATTGCCAAAATCTTTTGCTAAAGTGAATGCTAAATACCAAACTCCGGGATTTGCAACTATTGTAGCAGGTGTATTAGTAGCGGGGCTTGTATTATTTATAGATGATAAATTAATGACTGATCTTACAAGTATTGGTACTTTATTTGCCTTTGTTTTAGTAAGCGCTGGCGTTTTGTATTTGCCTAGAATTCAAAAACAAAAAGGAAAATTTTCAATTCCTTATATCAATTCACAATTTATTTATCCTGCGATATATTTAATTGGCTCGTACTTTTTTTATGATAGGACAATTGCTGCTTTTGAAAATTTGGGTAATGAAGGTTATCAGGAAATTCTATTTATTATTTTTATGTTTTTGGCAGGATTGCTTGCAATTTTCTCTTTCATCAGAAAGTATTCATTAGTGCCTGTATTGGGTGTTGTTTGTTGTCTTTACTTAATGGTAGAAATACCAGCTAACAGTTGGATAGTTTTCTTTGGTTGGATGGGATTAGGTCTGTTGATCTATTTTCTCTACGGTAATAAAAATAGCAAGTTAAATACTGATCATGAAGTTTCAAGACGGGGATAAGATAATTGTATTAGCAACTGGTGATAAAGGGGAAGTGGTAGAATGGATAAATAAGAAAATGCTTACCATTCGTGTTGACGGAGTTGAATTTCCAGTTTATGCCGATCAAATTGATTTTCCTTATTACAATGATTTCTCAAAACCTAAGGAAATCATGCCTAAAAAATCTCTTCCAGGAACAGTTTTACCCAAAAGAGAAAAACAACCTGAAAAAATTATTGAAAAAGATGGTGTTTGGCTTTCCTTTTTCCCAGTTTTAGATAAAGATGTGTTTGACGATGATATCATCTCACATTTTAAAATATATCTCTTAAATCATTCAGATGACTATCTGGATTGTATGTTTTCTGTTTGGATTGGGCATAATAAAGAGCTTGAAATGAAAAATAATGTTAGGGCTCTAGAGGGAATCTATTTAATTGATCTTGCATTAGAAAAACTCAGTGATCATCCTAAATTTTGTTTTGAGTTCTGTATAAAGTCTAATGAGCTATCTAGATCTACAAATTTTGTCATTGAGTATAAGCCAAAAGCAAAGCAAATTTTTAAATTAGCTAACGAAGTAATTAAGCAAGAGCAAGCTTCATTTAAGCATCTCTTATTCAAAGATATTCCGTTAAATCAAGATAGTTCGTCGTTGAAGTCAGCATCAATTAATGAAGAAGACGTATCAGATGATGATGGGTTTGATTTCAAAAAACTTTTACAAGCAGGATTTAAAGTGAAAAGAAAGTAAAATCCTTTAATTTTGAAAGTGCCGTAATATGCTATCGCGTTGGGTAACTAACGAGGAAAGTCCGGACAGCTCAGAGCGTCGCACCGGTGAATAGCCGGGTTTCGATTCGTCGAAAACAGAAAGTGCCACAGAAAATAACCGTCTGCCTCTGGCAGATAAGGGTGAAAACGTGAGGTAAGAGCTCACGACAATGAACAGTAATGTTGATTGGGGGTAAACCTTGCGTGCTGAAATGCCACATAGGTCGGGGTAAACTTAGTTTGGAAAGTGACTCGCTTTCCCTCATGTAGGCTCCGATGGGTAGGCAGCTTGATTCCTTTTGGTAACAATTGGAACAGATAAATGATAGCCTAGTACAGAATCCGGCTTATTCATTGCGGCAATCTTATTAAAAAGCCCTCAAAATGAGGGCTTTTTCTTTACCAAACTAAACCAACTTAAATAAATGAACTAATTATTTACTTAAGTAAAACATTTTATTTATTTGATAATCAGATGTCAATGCTAATTTATTATATGAGAAATTAATTTGCTCTGCATAAAAAGAATTGGTCATCATTTCGTCAGCAATTACTGAATTATTAGAGAACTTAATTTGATTTGATAGGTAAAAATCTTTGGATATTTCCACATCTGGTGCAGAAATTGAAGGGTTAATTTTATTGCTGAATTGAAGAACAATATGATCATTTTTCATATTTCTATGCATTTCATTATCCGCTTTTTTAATCATATCCTTACCAGGTAAGCTGATCTTACCTGCTGGTAGGTTATCATTGTACACGTAATTTTTAGAAAGCGGTTGAAGACTGTCATTTTTATACGAACCTGTAGAAAGTGCAAAAACAGTATTTACATGAACAGACTGGATAATCAAGAATGAGAGTAGGGTAATAGATATTTTAATACAAGATTTCATAATAAACTGTTTTAGGTACTTTGTATAGCAAGGAACCGTAGAATATATTGGATGCTTAATTTTATTGCATCATACCTAAGGGATTGTTACCAATAGAGAATGCAAAGTTAAGTTTATAAAACAAGTTTCCAAAACTTATTCGTTAATGAATTTTAAAATTTTCTAAAAAATACTTTTTATTGGAGAGCTATTATAAAAAAAATAAGAAAAATACTCATTTAATTTAATAAATTCTAACTAAATGAGTTTTTGTTAGATGAGAATAGGCAAAAAGAATCTTTCGCTTTAAAAAAGCGTGTAAAATGAATGAAAAGCAAGAATTAAATTAAGTCTAAAGCCTTAGTGAAGGTGGTTACAATTGGAACTACCATAAGAGATACCATAGAAGGAATATAAAAGTAGACGCCTACTGAAAGAGCAAGTGAAAGGAAAAATAACATCCAGTAAGTATTTTTTTGGCTTTTGGTCATCTTTCTAAATTTATGTTGCAAATATACAAACGAAGATTATTTATTTAAAATCTTAATCGCTTCATTTTCATTAAAATATTTTAATGTGTAAGGTATACACTATTTTAAATAATCAGTAAATTGTACACCTTGTTTAAATGGAAATGATGAAGATTGACTTGTATTTGAAATTCAGTACGGTACCTGGACAACAAATTAATTTAGTAAGTGAAGATGCTCGCATAATAAATTTATTAAAGGGTACTAGTCACCCAATGAATTATTATGATCGGGACTATTGGAGAACGACTCTCACGATAGAAACTGATTCTGTAAATAGAGAACAAAACCTACTGTATAATTTTCAATTCAACGACAAAGAGAATGCCCATAAAGAAGATTGGGGGACTAATCGAAATATATTGGTACAGGAACTTTGTGATGAGCTTACAATCATAGATAGTTGGTCAGATATGGGGCTTATAGAAAATGCCTATTATACGGCACCTTTTATCAAAGTTTTTCAAAATTCTAACAAAGTAAGTGAGGTAACAACAATTCAGCCTAATACAATCAGATTTGTGGTCAAAGCTCCATTGCTTCAACATGAAGAAGAAGTATGCCTTATTGGTGAAAGAAATTTACTAGGTAACTGGCATTTAACTGATGCTATTCCCATGAACTATGATGGTTCTAAATGGGTGCTTGATCTAGATTTAAAAGAGTTTGAAGCAACTATAGAATACAAATATTGCATTAGAAATAAGATATCAGGAATATTGCGCTATGAATATGGTGAAAATAGAAAGTTGAAACTTCCCTCATCTGCTTTACATGCTGTCATGTTACAAGACAATTTTGTTCGTGATGATAGAAAATGGAAAGGTACTGGTGTAGCTATTCCTGTCTTTAGTTTAAGGAGCAAAAATGGATTAGGAGTAGGTGAATTTACAGATATAAAATTGTTGGTTGATTGGGCAAAAAAAGTTGAAGTCAAAATGGTTCAATTGTTACCAGTTAATGATACCACATCAACACATACAAAATTAGATTCTTATCCTTACGCTGCCATCTCTGCCTTTGCTCTACATCCACTTTATATTTCCTTAGAAACTGTTGCAGGACCAAAATATAAAAATGACATCAGTAGCCATATTCACAAAAAGAAATCCTTAAACGAACTTGAAGGAGTAGATTATGAAGCGGTAATGGAACTTAAATGGGATGCACTCACCTTGCTTTATGAATTAATGAAAGAAGAAGTTTTCAGTCAAAAAGAGTTTAAACAATTTTTTGAAGAAAACAAAGAATGGCTAGTTCCTTATGCGGCATACAGTTTTTTACGAGATAAATTTGGATCAGCTGATGCAAAGTCATGGGGAAAATATGAAGCCTATGATGAAAATATGATTGGGGAAATGAGTCACCCTGAGTCAGCTCAATATGATAGGATAGCGATACATTATTTTATTCAATATTATCTTCATCTTCAATTAAAAGATGCGCATGATTATGCTAATCAACATGGTATAATTTTAAAAGGGGATATTGCGATTGGTGTACATAGACATGGAGCTGATACATGGACAGATCCTAGTTTGTATCATTTAGATAGACAGGCTGGGGCTCCACCTGATGATTTTGCAGTATCCGGACAAAATTGGGGTTTTCCGACTTACAATTGGAAAAGAATGAAGTCGGATGGATTCGCCTGGTGGAAAAGCAGGTTTGAACAAATGTCAAATTATTTTGATGCTTTCAGGATTGACCATATCCTTGGATTTTTCCGAATCTGGTCTATCCCAGATCACGCAGTTGAAGGTATCATGGGTAAATTTGTACCTGCATTACCTGTTAGTAAATCAGAATTGGAACATAGGGGAATATGGCTTGATGAAAAAAGACTAACAAGACCTTTTATCAATCATGATGTTATTCATCTTGTTGCCCCCGGATTTGCTGAAGATATTTATCCATTTTTAGAAACAACATTAAATAATCAATTTGAATTTAAGGCAGAATTTTCCACACAAAAACAGGTTGAAGCGTATTTCAATAATTTGCCTGAGACTGAGCATTATAAAAATGTAAAACAATCCCTTTATAATTTGCATTCTAATGTTATCTTATGGAAAGATGATTGTCCAGATAATTTTCACTTTCGCTTTAACGCTGCTAAAACTTTATCTTTTCAATATTTAGACCAACATGTTCAACATCAATTAGAAGAACTTTATTTTGAATATTTTTTTAATCGACAAGAAAAAATATGGCGCGAAGAGGCGATTGAAAAACTGCCGGCTTTAAAGAAATGTACTAAAATGCTTGTATGTGGTGAAGACTTAGGAATGGTTCCTAAATCAGTACCCGAAATCATGTCCTATCTTGGTTTCTTAAGCATGGAAGTACAAAGAATGCCCAAGCAATCAAATGTTCAATTCTTTGATCCGCAGTATGCGCCGTATCTTTCCGTAGTTACACCTTCAACTCATGATATGAGCACAATAAGGGAGTGGTGGCTCGAAAACAAGTCGGCTACCCAACGTTTTTATAATGAACAATTATGGCAGCATGGATCAGCCCCGGATAATGCTACTCCCCAAATTGTGAAGGCGATTGTCTTACAGCATCTTTCATCTCCAGCAATGTGGTCAGTCTTTCAGTTGCAAGACCTTTTTGCTATGAATGAATCCATGAGGATTAATAATCCATATGATGAACGAATCAATATTCCAGGTGATGCAAAACATTATTGGAGATTTCGAATACACAAACCCCTAGAAGAAATTGTAAACGATGATATTTTTAATGAGGATTTGAAATACTGTATTAAATCAAGTGGTAGATAATGTTTAAAGTAAAATATTGGAAGCATTCATTGGAATTTTCATATCCATTTACCATTTCTAAAGGCACAAAAACACATCAGCCTACTCTTATTCTTGAATTGGAGTATAGAGGTATAAAAGCATATGGTGAAGCGCCTGCAATAAGCTACTATGATATTACAGTAGAGCAAATGATTTTAGATCTACAGGCAAAAATTAAATTCGTTGAAAATTTTTCATTCACTGAGCCAAAACGATTCTGGCATTTTCTACATCATCTTTTTCCACGTAATCCATTTCTAGTTTGTGCCTTAGATTTGGCAGGTTGGGATCTGTATGCCAAAATCAGAAATAAATCACTTTCTGCTATCTGGAATGTAAATACTGATCAAAATCCAGTTACAGATTATACTATAGGAATAGACACCTTAGAAATAATGCTCAATAAAATTGAAAATCATCCTTCTCCTATATATAAGATAAAAGTTTCTGGTCAAAATGATCTTGTTATTTTAGAGGCAATTCGAAAAAAAACTAATGCAAAACTTAGAATAGATGCTAATGCTGGTTGGTTATTCAATAATGCAATAGATATGCTTCCAGCACTTGAAAATCTTGATATTGAATTAATTGAGCAACCATTTGCAAAAGAGGCATTTGATGAGACAAAAAATCTGGCCGATGCAACTAAAATTCCAATAATCGCAGATGAGTCTTGTGTTGGATTAGCTGATGTTGAAAAATGTATTGGTGTTTTTGATGGTATCAATATAAAGCTAACAAAGAGTAGCGGAATTACCCCTGCATTAGAAATGATAAAAAAAGCACGTCATTATAATTTAAAGGTAATGTTAGGCACAATGAATGAATCTACCATTGGCACTGCGGCTTTAGCACATATGGCACCTATGGTAGATTACCTAGACGCAGATGGTCCTCTTTTGTTAAAAGAGGACCTAGCTTCGGGTGTTATTTATAAAGACTTTCAACTATTACCTAGTACTTTACCTGGACTAGGTATTCAATTAAAGGAAGATTTATTTAATTAAATCTATAATTGAGTCCCAATCCCCATGTTCTTGGTCTGCCTAAATGTGCTGCACCAAAATCATAGGCATAGTCGATATACTTTGTGCCCGTTAAATTTCTAGCCCAAACAGAAAACTCAAAATCTTTAGTTCTAAATGAAGATCTGAGATTGAGTAAGCCATATTCTTTTTGTACGATCGTATTAGCTAAATCAAAATATTGTTTTCCGTTACGCTGGTATTCAGAACGAATCGACCAGGTATTTTTTGAAAATTTAATTTCATATTGTAAGGCAATTAATTGATTGAAGGCAGGAGTAAAAACTTGTTTTTTACCAGATAAATCAATTTGTTCTCCATTGCTTACACCATCAAGTTTTTTATACTTGGCATCTGTAATGCCTCTGTTATATTGAACAGTTAATCCTTTGATAAGTTGAGCGATCATTTCAAATTCAATTCCAAATGATCTTAGTTTACCTGCATTTTGAGTAACTGTGACTGCATCAGGTAGGATGAGCAATGGTGTTTGGATATTGTTTACTAAGTTATAAAAGGCCGCAAAACTATATCTTATACTCTGTTTCTTGTTTCCTCCTTTTGTTCCAATTTCAAACATATTACTGAACTCTGGTAAAAAGGGAGATAATGGCAATTGTGATGGGTCTGAACTAATCCCTGAAAGTCCGCCACTTCTGAAACCTCTTGCGTAATTCGCATAAATTTGATTGTTGTAGGAATTGATAAATTGAAGGCCAACCTTTGGTGAAAAGGCTGTGTAGCTTGTATTAGCAGTTCTTGCTTCTTGGGTTACGATTGGCAGATTTGGCTGTTTTTCATATTCGCCAGATACTGTTAAACTTCTGTTCTCATTATCCAACCTTATTCCTCCTGTTATCAACAGCTGCTTGCTTAATTGGTAGCCTACACTAGCATATGAAGCAACGCCATTATTTTTAGCTGTATTATTTGAAATCAAAGAGAAGTTTATATCTGGAACACCAATAAATCCAGCATCACTGCCAAATACAGTTGCTTGGCGACCAGGATTTCTTTGCATAAATTGATACAATCCTGCTGTCCATTCAAATTTTGAATCAGAATTGGTTTTTGCCGATTGTAGCCTTAACTCATTTGAAAAAATCTCAACAGTATTGAATTTATTTCCATAATTATTAAAAACCCCAACTATATCTGCAGGAGAAAAATCGGCATCAAGGGTTTTGTCGTAGTACCTGTAATTTCTTTGGTAAGCAGTTTGCCAACTTAGGTCAAATTGTTTAGCGCGATGTTTAATGCTAATAGATGAATTTGAACTTTGGTCTCGCATCTCTGCCAATTGATTTTGGGCTAAAGTATAAGGAGATTCAAATAGTTCTTTTAAATCATTTACCAGAGGAAATGCGCCATTGTTTCTGCCAATGTATTGCTTATGATTGGCTAATATGCTCCAATTGTTCTT
>CAZDTN010000014.1:0-6326 GCA_964508355.1 uncultured Sphingobacterium sp. | reverse complement strand
CCACGGATAATTTCTATATGATCTATATTGTTTAGTTGTGGGATATAAGTATCAAGATTGAATTGAGCTACACCATCAATATAGGTTACAACAGCTTGTTCATAAGAGGTTGTAGTAATACCCCTGATAGCGGTAACATTTCTGTTGTCACCAGAATTAGCTAAGTAAAAATTGGGAGCTACACCAGACAGGTCGCTCATTTCCCAAATTCTCATATCCTTAATCTGTTTTGCTGATAAAGATGTTATAGATCCGGGTACTAATTGCAAGTTTAAGTCCCTTTTGTTTGCACTTACAGTAACATCGCCGAGATTTTTATACGATGGATCTAGCTCGACTGAAACATCAGTATCCTTTGTAACAGTAAAAGAAACAATTTTAGAAGAAAAACCGTCTACCTGAATAGCTGCCTGATAATTGCCTTTTGTTATATTTTTGAAAATAATTCTATTGTTATTAATCTCCGATGGAAGTAGATCTAAATTGAGGATTTTAATATCTACTAATTTTGAACTGACAGATTGATTTGATTTTAAATTGAAACTAACAGTAAAATTTTCCTGGCCTACACTTAATAATGATGAAAATAAAAAAAAGCACAGTATCAAACTTCTCATAGAACTGATTTTATTTTAAAAGTGATGAGATTGTCTTGTTATTGATTTCAGCAAAAAAATTAGCAATATTATCGGTACACCTATTTAAAAATTGATTTCCTTTTTCAGGGGTTGCGAGGTAAGGATTTCCTGACCCAGTATCTTTGGTGATCATAGTCCACGGTCTTTGAGTCCATGCCCAACCTTCTTTGATGCCTTTTACATCAAATTGTTTTGTGGCACCGTCACCTGCAACATCTAATGGCAACAATAATTCAGGATGTAAATGCATCATAACACTTGTTTCCATTTCATCTGCATGATCTCCTTTGTTTTCAAAAATATCATGCTTTGGTGCAGCGACAAACCAATTGACAACAGCCACAAATAAATCCGGGTAGGTACCGGCTAATTCTCTAATCATGGCGACAAAATTATTAGCGCCATGTCCATTTAAAATAATCAGTTTGGTTACACCATGTCTTCTTACAACATCACAAATATCTCTTAAGATGGCCAATTGTGTAGATGGATTCATATTTATGCAAAATGGCACATCCAATTGTCCTGTGTTTACCCCAAATGGAATATTGGGAAGTACCAATACTTTATTTCCGCTTTTCCATGCTTTCTCAGCACTTATAGCAGCAATATATTCAACCTGATAATTATCTGTAGCATAGGGCATGTGATAATTATGAGCTTCTGTTGCCCCCCATGGCAATACGGCAACATCAAATTGATGTTCCTGAATTTCTTTCCAGTTGGTTTCTGCTAAAATAAAGGGTCGAGGTGATTGATTTTTCATATTGTTTGATTTCTTTTTTCAGAGATCCGTTTTAATGAATTAATGCTAACATTTAGTTCAAATCCAATTAATAAAACCAGTGAGTTGACAAATACGAGAAACATAAGAA
The DNA here is from genome assembly GCA_964508355.1 of uncultured Sphingobacterium sp. Lineage (GTDB taxonomy): Bacteria > Bacteroidota > Bacteroidia > Chitinophagales > Chitinophagaceae > Pollutibacter. The sequence continues at coordinate 4,813 of CAZDTN010000014.1, read as the reverse complement.
TTAATATACTTCCTAGTGAACCATAAACTTTATTATATGATGCAATATTATTTACCCAATAAGAAAATAAATAAGTAAATGCCATAATTAAAACAGTGGCTAAAATGGCTCCAGGAGACCTTATTTTCCATTTTTGTTGTACGTGAGGAGCATATTTATATATTAACCCTATAGCCAAAAAGATCAAAAGGAAAGTAATCAAAAAATGACCGATATTAAAAAGTAAATCAGCCCATTCATCTTCAATATGTAATTGATGTGTTACCCATTTTAATACTACAGTTTGGGTAAGCATGATGAGGATAGTTGCAATCAGTAAAAGTATGATTATGAATGTCAGTCGAATAGCACTCCATCTGACTTGGATAAAATTCCTGTCTTCTACTTCTATGTGTAACATTGATTTTCTAAATGTCCGCATTATAGTTAACGTGGCATTTGACGAGAAGTAAATAGCAAGTAATAAACCAAAAGACAATGCACCTGTGCCACCAGTAAAAAAATCATCCATTACCTTTTTAATCATCAGATAGGTTGTGTTGTCTGGAATGATATTTTCTAATAAAACTAGAATTTCTACATATAAGCTTTTTGATCCTGGAATATATGATAGGAGAGTAAACAAAAAAATTAAAAGGGGAGGTACAGCCATTAAAAAGTTAAAAGATATTGAGGCTGCACGTTCATTGAGGCCTATTTGCTGTGTCTGTTTAAGAAAGAAAGTAACTACGTCATAAAGTGGTATTCTCTCAAATCCAGGCAATAATAGTTTCTTTGACCAATTAATTATTGGTTTTATAGGAGGACTTTCAAGGATGATTCGTTGCAATTTGATCATACTCTTCAATTATCTTATGCCCAAACTATCTAGTGCTTTTCTATATTTCCTGGCATTACTAAAATGTTCTTCTGCTGTTGCTGCAAAACTGTGTGAACCAGAAAAATCAGCCTTTGCACAAAAATACAAATAGTCGGTCTTTTCTCCCTTTAAAACTGCATCTATCGAAGTTATTGAAGGGGTACAAATTGGGCCAGGAGGAAGCCCTTTGTTTTTGTAGGTATTATAGGGAGAACTAGCACTTGAATTTATATGAGCCAAAGTGACTCTTTTTATACTGAAATCACCAACTGCATATTTTATGGTAGGATCTGCACCAAGAGGCATTCCTTTATTTAGTCTGTTGATATAGACACTTGCAATGGTAGGCTTTTCTTTAATATCATTTGTTTCTTCTTCAACTATAGAAGCAATGGTTATCACTTCTTCCTTTGAAATTCCAATTCTTTGCAAATCATCCAATCTCCTATCATTCCAAAATTTATTTGCTTCTTTACTCATTTTATTAAAGAATGCCTTAGGGTGAGTATTCCAATATAGCTCATATGTATTTGGAATAATTAAAGTGAGTATTGTTTCTTTTGTCAATCCTAAAAAGGCAAGGGAATCGTTGTTGTTCATGAAGTTTAGATAATCAGCTGCATTATCCTCTAGCTTTTTATCTAGGTATTGTGCTAAATCTCTTTTGGTTCTAAATTTGGTAATCGTAATTTTTACAGGATCTTGACTTCCATTGTGTAATTTCCGAAAAAGTGTAAAGACTCCAGAACCCTTTTTTATGATATACCTTCCGGGCTTAATATCCTTCCAATATCCTGTCCATTGTGCTAATGCATTAAATGTAGTAAAATGGGTTTTATACAATTCTTTTCTTATAGCCTCTTTGACAAATTGTTTATTTGCATTTTTTTCTGAAATGAACAACTCAATTTGGTCATTTTTAAAGTTCGTTGCACTGCTCAAAAAAACGATATAAAAGAAACTGGCAGCAAGAAATGCTAAAATTACCATCAAAAAAATTCCAATTTTGATGCCTTTGTTATTCCTTTTTTTCGACTTCTTCTTTGTTTTTGCCATAATATCAAATCATAAAAAAACCCTGCTTTATGCAAGCAGGGTTCAATTTACATTAAAAATGAGTTTATTTGGATGTGTCTACAGCAGGAGTAACTGGAGCAGGGGTTTGTTGTACAGGAGCTGATCCACTCGTTGTTGGGATATTTTTGATAATATTTTCAGAACCAGTTCCTTTATCTGAATTGATTACCAAGGCAGAAACTAGACAAAGTACTACTAAAATACTAGAGAGAATCCATGTTCCTTTCTCTAAGACGTCTGTTGTTTGTTTAACTCCCATAAATTGGTTGCTAAACCCAGCAATTGTGCCAGATAGGCCTCCACCTTTGGGATTTTGTATCAAAACAATCGCACCGAGCAGTACAGAGGCAATAATTACAAGGGCTATAAAAAGAGTTGTCATATGCTGTTTTCTTTGATCTGTATAATTTTGGCTGCAAAAATATGGCTATTGGCAGGATTTTGCAAACTTAATTTAGCGTACACCTCAATGGCTTTTTGTATTAATCCTTGCTTTAAATACACTTCTGCCATTGCTTCAGTTACAATTAATTCTTGATTTATAGGTTGATCAGCACCGCTATCAATTTCATCATCGTTATCCTCAATTTCACTGATCTCTTCAGCAGGTTGAAGCCTTTTCATGGTTTTAAGCCATGCTGTAAAAGTTTTTACTTTTTTCCCAAGTTCATCCTGTGGGTCAACCAAATTAGTTTTTATGCCCTGTGATGCAAAATAATCAACTGTATGATAAGGCTCGATAGGAATAGCTATTGATTCAGACCCAAGAGCTATTTCTGAAACAAGTTCTGGTTCCTGCATTTTGGATAATGTTGGATCCTCGTTGATCTCAGTTTGTGCTTCACTTTCGGGAAGTGAATAACTCCAATCATCTTCTTCATCCTCTAATTTAATTTCAGTATCAGGAAGTTCAACAGGAATATCCTCGCTTATATTATTGTAATGTCGATCATATTGATTCAATCTGAAATTACCTTTTTCTGATTCATCACTTAGCTGATAATGAAGCCATTGTGGGGATGAAAAAAATAAAGCAGTATGAGTAACTTGTTCAGGGAAATCCAGGTGATATACAGATTTTAACTTGCAACTGTAAAGGAATTGAACGATGGAGGAGTAGGGATACTGATCGGCAATTCTCCTGAATTCATCCAGGGTCATTTCCTCCAGACTTTCTTTTTCAAAAAGTGATTGTATCAGGTAGTCTGTCTCCTTAGTCATGATGCTAATATACCCCCTGTTTACCAATTTGAAAAAATTCGGTTAAAAATCTCGTCAGTAAGGTTATTGATGATTTGATCGTTTAAGCCAGATTCGGCCTGCGTTAAGCTTAAACTGGCGTCAAAAGGGAAGTTTCTTGTTAGATCTGCTTCAAAGTTCTTTTTTTCATCCAACCTGTTTTTGAAAATAATATGAACCGTCACATTGAGGTTGTTGCTTGCTGCTCTTTGTTGTGAGATGCCTGATGTACTTACCGAATAATCACTAATATAGCCGCTTATTTCATAATCAGCATCATTATTGGTTTGAGAAAGTCTGGTTTGGTTTACTATTTTTTGCCTTAATTTATCTGTGAGCCTAGGACTCAATTGCGGATTTATATACCGTGCTTTATTTTCAATAAAAAGTACTCTAACCGTTTTTACTTCTGCAGGTATTGATACATCTTTTAAGGAATAACGACAAGTTCCCTGAATACTTATTATAGCAAACAAAAAGAATGCTATTTGCTTGAACAATTCTTTTGTCGAATTAATCTTCGATATCATATTCTTTTAGTTTTCTGTATAATGTTCTTTCGCTTATACCTAAATCAGTGGCAGCATCTTTTCGCTTTCCCTTGTGCTTTCGAAGTGCTTTTTCAATGAGTTCTTTTTCCTTATCCATGATGTTTAAAGATTCGTCAACCACAACTGTATCTTGAATATTGGAGTTTTCATTTAGTATCAAAGGTTGACTAACAACAGGTAAAACTGTTGGGCTAAAGGTCTCTTGATTTTGCCTTACAACGGGAATATCATGCAAATAGGATTCTTCGATAACGTCTGAAACACTTGAAATTGCATTTGGATTTTGAATGATTTCCAAAAACATTTTCTTCATTTCAGTTACATCTTTTTTGAGATCGAAGAATAATTTGTAAAGTATATCTCTTTCATTCATGAATTCATGCTGACTGGCATTAGATGCAGATCCTGCAACTAGCATTGGAAGATGCTGGGTATTTTGTTTGGGTAAAAACTGTTCCAATACCTGAGCTGTAACTGTTTTTTCTTCAGCCAATACTGAAATTTGCTCAGCGATATTCTTTAACTCCCTCACATTTCCTGGCCAACTGTAGTTTAGTAAAACAGTTTTAGCATCTTCTGTAAGTTGAATAGGACTAGTTCTATATCGTTCAGCAAAATCAACGGCAAATTTTCTGAAAAGAAGAATGATGTCTTCTTTTCTTTCTCTTAAAGAAGGAACTCTAATTGGAACAGTATTTAGGCGGTAATATAGATCCTCTCTGAATTTATTATTTTGAGTTGCTTGAAGTAAGTCTTTATTGGTTGCTGCAATTACCCTGACATCTGTTTTTTGAACTTTTGATGAGCCAACCCTAATAAATTCAGCATTTTCAAGAACCCTCAACAATCTTGCCTGTGTTCCCAATGGAGTTTCACCAATTTCATCCATGAACAAAGTACCGCCATTTACAGTTTCAAAATAACCCTTGCGTGCGTCTACGGCTCCAGTAAATGAACCCTTTTCATGACCAAATAATTCAGAATCAATAGTACCTTCTGGTATGGCACCACAGTTAACGGCAATAAAAGGGCTGTGTTTTCGAGGTGATAGGGCATGAATGATTTGTGAAAAAATTTCTTTACCAAC
>CAZDTN010000013.1:22520-23907 GCA_964508355.1 uncultured Sphingobacterium sp. | reverse complement strand
TCGAGAAACTCGGTCTAAGAAAATAATTATACAGAAATGTTTTATTCCCAACACCCGCTGTTGGGAATATTGCTTTTTGGAACCTTCCAAAAAATCAAATCATGCTACAACAACCCATACAATCAAGTTTCGACCTTGGTAACGGTCGAATTGTGACCATAGAAACTGGTCGCCTTGCTCGTCAAGCAGACGGAGCTGTAACTGTCAGACAAGGAAATTGCGTTTTATTGGCTACAGTATGTGCCAATAAAGAGCCACGTGAAGGCCAGGATTTTTTCCCACTATCCGTGGATTATCAAGAAAAATTCGCTTCCGCAGGTAGAATACCGGGTTCATTTTTCAAGCGTGAAGGTAGATTAAGTGATTATGAAGTATTGATTAGTCGTTTAATTGATCGTGCTTTAAGACCACTTTTCCCTGAAGATTATTTATGTGATGTACAAGTATTAGTGACGTTGATTTCTTCAGATCCTGAAATCATGCCTGATTCACTTGCATGTCTTGCTGCTTCAGCAGCTTTAGCCGTATCAGATATTCCAATTAAGGAAATTATCTCTGAAGTAAGGGTTGCAAGGGTAAATGGTAACATGATTGTCAATCCAAGCAGAACAGAATTGGCTTCTGCTGATATGGATTTCATGATTGGTGCTACCATGAAGAACCTAATGATGGTTGAGGGTGAATCAAAGGAATGTGCAGAAGCTGATGTTGTCAAAGCTTTAGGTGTAGCCCATGACGCTATCAGAATTCAAATAGCTGCACAGGAAGAATTAAAAGCTAAAGTTGGTGTTCAGGGTAAAAGGGATTATCCAAAGCCTCCATCAGATGAAGCTATTCAAGAAAAAGTAAGTGCATTTGCAAATAAAGTTTACGAAATTTCTAAAGGGGCTTCCAATAAAGCTGATCGTTCATTGGCTTACGATCAACTTAAGAAAGAGGTTATTGCTTCATTGGGTGAAGAAGCAACTCCTGAGCAAATCAAATTGGCTAAGAAATATTACGAAGATCTTAAATGGGATGTTGTTCGCAACATGATTTTAGATGATAAGATCAGGTTGGATGGAAGAGCACTTGACCAAGTTCGTCCATTGAATATGGAGGTAGATGTACTTCCTAGTCCACATGGCTCAGCGTTATTCACAAGAGGTGAAACTCAGTCACTTACGACAATCACCTTTGGTACTCCTTTAGATGAATTATTGATCGAGAGTGCTGCAAAATCAGAGTATAATAAGTTTATTTTACACTATAATTTCCCGGCATTTTCAACTGGCGAAGTAAAGCCAATGAGGGGCCCAGGAAGAAGAGAAGTAGGTCATGGTAACCTTGCTTTACGTTCACTTAAGCAAATGATGCCAGGGAATGACTATGCCTATACAGTCAGGGT
>CAZDTN010000013.1:0-22510 GCA_964508355.1 uncultured Sphingobacterium sp. | reverse complement strand
TTCTGATATCTTAGAATCAAATGGTTCTTCATCAATGGCAACTGTTTGCGCAGGCTCTTTAGCCTTGATGGACGCTGGTGTTCCTATTCCAAAGCACGTAAGTGGCGTGGCAATGGGTTTAATCACAAGGCCAAGTGATGGTAAATATGCCATCTTAACTGATATTTTGGGCGATGAAGATCATTTAGGAGACATGGACTTTAAGGTCACTGGAACAAAAGACGGCATTTGCGGTATCCAAATGGATATTAAAATTGACGGATTGAGTATGGAGACGATGATGGAAGCATTGGAGCAAGCAAGAAAAGGACGTCTTCACATTTTGGATGCCATGTATGAAGCTATGCCAGCTGCAAGAGCAGAAGTGAAGCCTCATGCTCCAAGAATGCAAAAGTTGTTTATTGATAAAGAATTTATTGGGGCAGTGATTGGCCCACAAGGAAAGATTATACAGGAAATCCAAAGAGAAACAGGCACAACCATCAATATTGAAGAAATTGGTAATCAGGGTGAGGTGAGCGTGTTTAGTCCTGCTAAAGAGGGATTAGACAGAGCTGTTGCCTGGATTAAGGGAATCGTTGCTATGCCTGAAGTTGGTGAGGAATATGAGTCTAAGGTTAAATCAATCATGCCTTATGGTGCTTTTGTTGAATTTATGCCTGGAAAGCAGGGATTGCTTCACATCAGCGAAGTGAGCTGGAAACGTCTAGAAAACCTCGATGGTATTTTGAAAGAAGGAGATACTGTAAGGGTTAAATTAATGGGTGTAGACAACAAGACAGGCAAGTTTAAATTGAGCCGTAAAGCTTTGATTCCTAAACCGGACTTTAATCAGGGAGAAGGAAATAACAATAACCAAAATTAAATGCAAGCCGGTCTTTGAACCGGCTTTTTTTTATGAATTATATTGGAGTTAGGTTCAGTCAATTGACAAAAGAACAAATTGAGATTTTAGTCGCTCTCTTACCCGAATTAGGTTTCCATGGAATGGAAGAATCTGAATCGGCATTAAACGCTTATGCCGATGAAGGAAAAGCAGATATTGATGCTTTGAAAGTGCTAGCTGAAACTCAAAATATTAGTTACAAACTTGAAAAAATTGAACCTAAAAACTGGAATGAAACTTGGGAGTCTAATTTTGATCCTGTTTTGATACCCACTAAGATTCAAGTCAGAGCCCATTTTCATGCACCTGATCCAACAGTAAAACACCAAATTTTAATTACCCCTAAAATGAGTTTTGGGACAGGACATCATCCTACAACAAAAATGATGATGTTGGCTATGCTTGAAATTGATTTTGCAAATAAAGCCGTAGCAGACTTTGGGACAGGCACGGGTATCTTATCAATTTTAGCCATGCAGCTTGGAGCCCAGGAAGTTGTTGCATTGGACAATGACGATTGGAGTATTGAAAATGTAAATGAAAATATAAGTTTGAACAATGCTGAAGGAATAAAGGTGGTGAAAGCCGACAATCTGAATGCTATAGATCAAGTTGATATTATGCTGGCTAATATCAATAAACATATATTAGTTGAACATGTGATGGACTTACGTATAAAAACAAAAAAAAATGGACATTTGATCATAAGTGGTTTATTACGAACTGATTATGAAGATATTATAACTGTTTTTTCTCCTTATTTTGGCAACTGTCACACCAAGTTAGAAGAAGGTGATTGGCTGGCTCTGGTATTCAAAGATTAGTTTTTAACAATGCCAAATAAGCCGTTTGTTATTTTTTTATTAACTTTAGGTACATTTTAGCTAGAGGATTATGAATGAATTTCTTTTGGTTGTACTGGCCTATTTGATTGGATCAATTCCAACCTCTCTAATTGTTAGTCGAACGCAATTCAATATTGATATACGTGATTATGGTAGTGGTAATGCTGGAGCTACCAATACATTCAGAGTATTGGGTTCAAGATGGGGTACTTTTGTCATGGTGATGGACATGCTTAAGGGGTTAATTGCAGTAAAGCTTGCTCTTCTCTTACCTTATTATATTGATAATGAATTTGAAAGAACCAATTTTCAAATTGGGTTGGGTCTTGCAGCTGTTTTAGGGCATATTTTTCCTATTTGGGCTGAATTCAGAGGAGGAAAAGGTGTTGCTACTTTATTTGGGTTGATTATCGCTATATCTCCTTGGACTGCATTAAGTTGTGTAGGAGTATTTCTATTAGTACTTTATCTAACCAGATTCGTTTCTCTAAGCTCAATTTTAGCCAGTTTAGCTTTCCCTGTATTTATTTTGATAGTATTTAATGTTGATAATATCGCTTACAGAATTTTCGCAATAGCCGTTGCCCTGCTGGTGATTATGACGCATCAAAAAAACATTGGTCGTTTATTATCGGGGAATGAAAGTAAAGTACCCATTTTCAAAAATCGTGACAAAAGAAGATCCAAAAGGGGATAACCCATTTCTTTTGATACCTTGTACAAAGTCATTTTAAGTATTAATTTCTTTTTAATGTTTTAGCATTTTTGTGGAAAAAATGTTAATTTTGTCGTCCCAACAAAAATTACCACGGATGCTTGTGAACATTTTTGAACGTCTTGAATTGAACGATGAAAAAAACCTACTTATTCAAGGTATACCATCCACACTTGAAAAGTATTTCACAAAACTCTCTTTCGCTAAAAATGTCACTCCTCTATTAAAGAGCAGGAAAATTGAATTTGCACTTGTGTTTGCGCTCAACTACCAGCAACTCTCTGCTATTTTGAAAGATGTTATTCCTGCTTTGAAAGACAAGGGTAAACTTTGGGTTGCCTATCCGAAGCCAACATCCAAAATCGTCAGTGATCTTAACAGGGATTGTAATTGGGATTGTCTATGCACTAAAGGATTTGGTAAGATTGATGAAGTTGTCATTGATCATGTTTGGACGGCTATTCGTTTCTGTACATCAGTCTCAATGGAAACCTCAAAAGAATTGGATTTAGATCAACTAAACGTTGATGCAACCATTAAGGACGTGGTTGTAAAATCTTCAAGAAAATATGCTGGAGTCAGGACTGCAGTATCTTAATTTCTATTTGCAAATAGATTCTGTGTAACCAATTAGTTGTTCAAAATTTTTGAATAGGGTTAACTTGTTATTTGCTGAGGTCACACTTTTAAATCCTGGACCACCACAAATTAGTTTGGCATCATTTGTTATTTCACAGATGCTTTCAACATATTGGTTAATATCTAATTCGGCAAAATTGGTAATTAGGTAAGTAAACACAATTTGCGGTTTCAATTTTTGATAAGTATAAGTTAACGTATCAATCCCAGTGTTTACGCCTAAATAAATAACATCTGTTCCATTTGATTTCAAGATATAATGAAGAAACAATAGGGGAAGTTCATGATGTTCATTTTCCGGACAAAACAGCAAAACTTTTTTATTGGTTTTTCTAACTCTGTTCTTTGTATTATCAATGCTGTTAATTAAGTAGGAGCGTATGAGGTTACTTGCGAAATGTTCTTGAACGGGCAAGATATTTCCAATCATCCAAAGATTTCCAATTCTTTGTAGGACTGGAAATATAATATGTAAATAAAGATTTTTTTCATCAATGGATTCTCTTAATTCAGAAAACAATTTCTTGAATTCAGGTTCATTCATATCTATTGTGAATTCAATAAAACGGTTGATAAATACTTCAAAATTAGTTTTCCTTTCCAGTTGAAGTGTATTGATTGCCATTTCATCTAAAGACATGCCCGCAATCTTTGATATCTTATAACCTCCGTGATAGAGAGTGGAAATTCTTAAAATTTGCTTTAAATCGTTGTTGTCATACATCCTGTGTTTACCGGGTATATTCAGTGGCATAATTATACCATATCTTTTTTCCCAAGTACGCAGGGTGTGGGCTTTGATGCCTGTTAAATTTTCTATGTCTCTGATATTAAAAAATTGCAAAGAATTACATTTATCATTGAATATAACCAATCGTGTTAAAATTTCAATACTGAAGTAAGGATAATATTAAAATCCTCCTTTTATGTTACATTTGAGATGTAAAAGAATTAAACAATGAGCATAAGTTGGGTAATATTTGTCCTCGCAACAGTGGGTTTTCATGTTGGTCTTTATGGTATGTTTAAGAAGGCGGGTATCGATGCTTGGAAGGCGCTGGTCCCATTTTACAATACTTGGCTAATGGTCAATAAAATGGAGTTGAAAATACATTGGTTTTTCTTCCAGCTTATTCCCATTGTTGGACAGTTTATAACAATTTGGATTTGTATCAAATTTGTTGAACATTTTGGTCGGTTTTCAGTACTACATCATGCAGCAACTGTTTTTATTCCATTTATATATTTTCCTTATTTAGGTTTTTCGAAAAATGAAAGGTATGCTGGAATAGCAGTAGTTAAAAATTATCAAAAGTCAGGTGCAAGAGAGTGGATAGACGCTGCTGTTTTTGCTATTGTTGCTGCAACGATAATTAGGACTTTCATATTTGAAGCCTATGTTATTCCTACTGGCTCTATGGAAAAGACTTTGTTGGTTAATGATTTTTTGTTTGTGAGCAAAACAAGTTATGGTCCAAGAGTTCCAAATACTCCTTTATCTTTTCCATTTGTCCATCATACATTACCTATAGGTACTGCTCCATCTTATCTAGAATGGATAAAATTACCCTATAAAAGATTTTGGGCCACTGATGTTCAAAGAAATGATGTTGTAGTATTTAATTATCCAGTAGGTGATACTGCTATAACTGAATTTCAGTCTGATATAAACTATTATGATTATCTACGTGCATATGAATCTAGAGGCGGTACCAGAGAAATGTTGCTAGCTGAACGTGATGATATAGTTGTAAGACCTGTGGATAAGCGTGAAAACTTCATTAAACGTTGTGTTGGAATTTCAGGCGATACTATTTCTATAGTAAACGGACAAGTTTTTGTCAATGGAGTTGTCAATCAAAGTCCAGTTTATTCGGAAATGCCATATTACGTTACTTTAGATGGGAAAGGATTTTTTTCAGATGAATTTATCAAAGATGAATTAAATATAGATCCCAATGACCCTGATCAGAGAGATCTACTTCAATTGCAGGATAAACCGAATACTTATCGATTAACCCTCACGCCTTCACAAGTTGAATTGGTTAAGTCTTTACCATTTGTAGTTAAAGCATCTGTTGTTGCTGAACTAAATACAAGTGGTTTTGGAAACACATTTCCTTACGATACAACCAATTTTAAATGGAGTGAGGATAACTTTGGTCCCATTTGGGTTCCGAAAAAAGGGGAGACCATAACATTAGATAGTAAGCATGTTAGTCTTTATAAAAGAGTCATTCAAGTTTATGAGCAAAATACATGGGAAGAAAAAGAGGGCAAGATTTTGATTAATGGCAAAGAAACTACCCAATATACTTTCAAAATGAATTATTTCTGGATGATGGGCGATAACAGGCACAATTCCCAAGATTCAAGATTTTGGGGTTTTGTACCTGAGGATCATATTGTAGGTAAAGCCTCTTTTATTTGGTTTAGTTGGCAAAACGGACCAAGATGGTCAAGGATTTTCAAAAAGATAAAATAAGTACTCAACATATGGAGGAAGGAAGAATTGAAGTTTTATTTACAAAATATAGCTCATTAGAGCAATTATCAACTTCTGATAATTTATTAATTGATAAAGCAAAAAAATTAGCTAAATCTGCTTATGCGCCTTATTCAGGATTTAGAGTTGCGTCTGTTGCCTTAATGAACGATGGTAGTTTTGTTCAAGGAACTAATCAAGAAAATGCTTCTTATCCTATAGGACTTTGTGCGGAGAGAGTTTTATTAGCAGCAGCCTCTTCGGTAGCTCCAGGGCAAGGAATCAATACAATTGCAATTACTTATGAAAGTGATACTGTAAATACTTCCTCACCTGTAGCGCCCTGTGGGATTTGTCGTCAGTCACTTCTAGAATTTGAATCACGATTCAATTTGCCCATGCGTGTTTTGTTAGTAGGGGAGCAAGAAGTTTTTGAATTTAAAAGTGCATCAGATTTACTTCCATTAGGATTCACGCCGCGCCATTTAGGAAAATAATTATAGCATTTTATTTATTTCTCCTGTAAGGAATTGAAGTGTAGTTACTGCAACTTGTGCTCTAAATTGCGCATTGATAAACCTGTCCTCAGCTTCAATTAAGCTTAACTGCGCCTGTCTTAATTCAATTGAATTACTAACAAGTTTTTTGAATCTTTCTGTAGAGATAAAATTATTTTCCTCTGCGAGCTTAACATTATTTTCCTCTATATCTATAATCTTTATGGCATTTTCATACTCTTGATAGGCAATAAGTAAGTCTCTTTGTAGGGAAAGCCTTAATTGCTCAATTTGTATAGTTTGGCGTTTTTCCTGAATAGCATTTGTCTTTAATTGAGTTCGGTTGATGTTTCCATTAAAAATGGGTACTGCTAGTCCTAGTCCTATGTTTGGGCCAAATGTTTGGTTTGTCAAGAAGAATCCAGCTGTAGATCTCTGTTTGTTAAGCACTGTGTTTGAATTCAAACTCAAAATAGGAAGGCGCTGTGAGTTTATGATCTTTCTGTCATTGAGTATGTTTTGTCTTTCTTGTTGTGCGATCAACAATTGATAATTCTGTTTTTCTAGTAGGGTAACTAAATTTCCGAAATCGATTTTGGGTAAATTAAATTGGTCTTCAGTTGCAATAAACTCCTCATCGGCTTTTCTTTTGAGGAGAGTATTCATGGTTGCAATTGTGTTTTCAATTTGAATATTTATGTTTTCCAGATTAACTTTTTGCGCATTGAGATCAATTTCGGCTTGAAGCATATCGGTTTTGTTACCACTCCCCACATTAAATCTCGTTTCTGCTATTTTATATCTTTCTTCAGATAGTGCTATGATTGCTTTTGTAGCGCTTACCTGTTTATTTAGCCTGATGAGGTTGTGGTAGATGTTGGTAACATCAAAAATGATCTGACCAATTTGTTGATCAAGTGCTATTGCACCCATTTTTTCAATTACATCAAATCTTTCTTTCGTTGCCTTAATTCTTTTCCCATTGTATATTCTCCATGTAACACTAAGGTTTGAATTAATGCTACTATTCGATACATTATTTCTTTGTATGCTACTTCCGTTAGCTAATTTTTGATCAATATTAGAGACAGCCTCAGTATTTGAGATATTGGCATTTACTGAAGGCAAAGCACCAGCATTTCCCCAGTTATTGTTATTCTTTGCAATTTCCAGATCTGCATTTGCAATTTGAATGTCAAGATTTTGTTTTAACGCAATATCAATCGCCTCTTTCAAGGTGAATCTATTTTGTTGTGCTTTTGCAAGACCGACAATAAGAAAAAAGCACAGTAACAATTTAAATCTCATGAGTCGCTCTTTTTTTTCTGGAAATGTATACATATAGTGATGGAACTACAAATAATGTTAAAACAAGAGAAAAGAGTAATCCTCCAATGATCACAACTCCTAGAGGGATTCTGCTTTTACCTGCTGAACCCAAAGCTAGTGCAATGGGTAGTGCTCCTAATGCAGTTGCTAAAGTTGTCATTAAGATCGGTCTTAATCTTGCTACTGACGCTTCAATAACGGATTCTAATTTTTGTATACCCTGTTCTCTTTTCTGATTGGCAAATTCTACAATTAAAATTCCATTCTTTGTCACTAAACCAATTAGCATGATGATACCAATTTGGGAAAAGATATTGAGCGACTGTCCGAAGATGAATAAGCTTAATACCGCACCAGCCAATGCCAATGGAACAGTAATCATGATGATGAATGGATCCACAAAGCTTTCAAATTGGGCAGCTAAGATCAAGAAGATTAAGATGAGTGCCAAGAGGAAAGCGCTTTGTGTATTAGAGGAACTTTCAGCAAAATCTCGTGATGTACCACTTAAACTAGTTGAAAATGATTCATCCAATACTTTATCTGAAATTCTTTTCATTTCTGCTATACCATCACCTATGGTTTTTCCAGGTGCAAGTCCAGCTGAAACAACTGCACTTTTCAACCTGTTATAATGGTAAATAGTAGGAGGGTTTGCAGCTTCTGCTATAGACACTAAATTATCTAGTTGAATCAATTCACCATCTCTGCTTCTGAGATAAAAAGATTTTAGGTCGAGTGGCGCATCTCTGTCTTTTCTATCAACCTGACCAATAACTTGATATTGTTTTCCATTTCTTATAAAATACCCAAATCTTCTTCCACTTAAAGCAAGTTGGAGTGTATTGGATATATCAAGAATGGATATACCTAATTCACTTGCTTTTAAACGATCTATTGTGACTTGTAATTCAGGTTTGTTGAATTTGAGGTTAACATCATTTCCTTGGAAAACTGGACTTTTCACGACTTCATCCATGAAAAGTGGAACCTTTTCTTTCAATTTGTCAAAGTTCAAATTTTGTAATACATATTGAACAGGTAACGAGCCCCTTCCTCCTTGTCCTACTGAAATAGTTTGTTCTTGAATGACCAATACACGAACATTGGTGAAATCTTTGAACATTCTATTTAGATTTTGAGCAATATCATTCTGACTTCTTTTTCTCTCTCCTGCATCAACTAAGCCCATGCTGATCATGGCGTTATTTCCTCCACCCATACCACCGAACCCTGGTGCAAATGATAACACAACATTCCTTTCATCAATAGAATCCAACATGGTTTGTGTTATTTCATAAACTACTTTATCCATATAATCGAAATCTGTTCCCTCTGGTGCAACTATACTTGCACGTAATCGATTTCTATCTTCCATTGGAGCCAATTCAGATGGAAGTGCAGAGCCAACAAAATAAATGATAGCCATACATCCAGCAACAATTACCAATGCTATCCATTTTTTTCTCATGAAAGCTTCAAGTAATCTTTTGTAACCAGATTCTAATCCCCTGAAAAAGGGTTCAGATTTGGTATAGAACCAAGAGTGTTTGTGGACGTTCTTTTTTGTTAGGTAAATGTTTAAGACAGGAGTAAGTGATAATGAAACGAATGCTGAAATCAATACTGCTCCTGCAACAACTATACCAAATTCTCTAAATAACCTTCCAACAAAACCTTGTAAGAAGATAATTGGCAAGAATACAATTGCTAAGGTTAGGGAGGTGGATATTACAGCGAAATAAATCTCTTTCGAGCCCTCTTTTGCAGCTTGCCACTTGTCCATGCCTTGCTCAATCTTCTTATAGATGTTTTCAGTTACTACAATACCATCATCTACAACCAATCCTGTTGCCAGTACCAATGAGAGTAAGGTTAATACATTGATTGAAAATCCGGCAATGTACATAATGAAGAAAGCACCAACCAATGCCACAGGTATATCAATTAATGGTCTGAATGCTATCGACCACTCCCTGAAGAACAGATAAATAATAATAACAACAAGTAAGATTGCAATAATTAATGTTTCTTCTACTTCTTTAATGGCTTTTCTTACAAATAGAGTTTTATCAAAGCCAATCTCCAGTATAATATCTTTCGGAAGATCTTTTTTAATTGTTTCAATTCGTTTATAAAGTTCATCCGCTATGGCTACTTGATTTGAACCAGGTTGAGCAACTACTGCTAGATTTACTGAACGTACATTGTTTTTTCGAGTAGATGATTCTTCATTTTCA
Source organism: uncultured Sphingobacterium sp. (assembly GCA_964508355.1). GTDB lineage: Bacteria > Bacteroidota > Bacteroidia > Chitinophagales > Chitinophagaceae > Pollutibacter. The sequence goes on along the minus strand of CAZDTN010000013.1, from coordinate 12,874 downwards.
GGTCCTAGGATTGCATATCCAACATCTCTGAGTCGAATGATATTACCCTCTGTTTGCTTGACAATTAAATTATTGAAATCTTCTTCAGTGGTTAATTTACCATAAGCCTTAACTGTCATTTCTGTTGTATTACCCCTCACTTTACCACCAGGTAATTCAACATTTTCACGATCCAAGGCTGCCTTTACATCTTGAATGGTTAGTCGATAAGCTGCTAGTCTTACAGGATCAAACCAAATCCTCATAGCTGGTCGCTGTCCAAATACATTCACGCCACTTACACCTGCGATAGTTTGGAGTCTTTCCTGAACTATGTTTTCTGCAAGATCAGAAAGTTCAAGCATAGTTCTTCTGCTGCTCTGCATCTGCATATAGATGATGGGTTCAGAGTCAGAATCCTGTTTAGAAACTGTGGGAGGCCCATCTATGTCTTGTGGTAATTGTCCTGTTACCTGTGACACTTTCTCTCTAACATCATTGGCTGCTCTTTCTAAGTCAACACCTAATTCAAATTCAACATTGATATTGCTACTTCCCTGTGAACTGGAAGATGTAATATTTTTTACACCTTCAACTCCGTTTACTGCTTTTTCAAGAGGTTCTGTTATTTGCTGTTCAATGATTTCAGCATTTGCGCCAACATAACTTGCGCGTACATTTACTACCGGAGGATCAATCGCAGGGTACTCTCTAACCCCGAGGAAGCTGAATCCGATTGCACCAAATATGATGATGATAATACTGCAAACGACTGCAAAAACGGGTCTTTTTATACTCAGTTCTGATAAATTCATGCAAGAATAATTTGTTTGTACTATTGTACTTTACTCAATTTGAGCTTCGAGTCTTTTCTGATAAATAATAATCCTGTAGTAATGATAGTATCTCCAACATTTAATCCAGATCTCACTTGTACATTATCTGCTGTTCGAATTCCTGTTGTGATATCTACAAATACCGGGGAACCATTCCTATAAACCACCACTTGTTTCGATCTTGCACTTGGTATAACAGCTTGAGATGGTATAGATACTGCAGCTTCATTTTTACCCAAGGTTAGTTTTACTTTCGCAAATGAACCTGGAATTAATACATTCTTTTGATCACTAACTGTTGCTATAATTCTCAAATTTCTAGTTTGAGATTCAATGATAGTTTCTGAAGCAAGAACAGTAGCTGAATAAGTTGATTCATTTCCCTCAATATTAAAGTCAACTTTCATCCCTGATTTTATTTCACTACTGTATTTTTCAGGCACACTAAAACTTATTTTTTTCAGATCAACTTGGCTGATTGATGTAATAAGCGTAGTAGGTGTGACATAAGCTCCTAAACTAATATTTCTTAATCCAATTCTTCCACTATAGGGAGCCCTGATTTCAGTTTTGCCAATGTTTACTTTTATCAATTCTATATCGGCTTTAATGTTATTGACCTGCAGTAGACTTAGATCATAATCTTGCTGACTAATTCCACTTATTTTCAATAATTCCTTTTCTCTTTCTTCTGTTTTTTCTGCGATTTGTAATTGTACTTTTAATTTATTGAGTTGGGCCTGTAAATCTTGATCAAATAATTTAACCAGCAAGGTGTTTTTGTCTACATAAGTACCCTCTTTGAAATTAATTGAAACAACCCTCCCAGCAATTTCTGGTCGAATTTCTGTCAATTCGTTAGGTAAAATATTACCCGCTACTTCAATCACATCTGCAACTGCAGAAGGTTGAATGACCATGGCCTTCACACTTAAGGGACCCTTTTTGGATGCCTCTGTTGTTTTTTGGGATTTTTTTTCTTCTTTACAAGCAAGAAACGAAAAGAACAGCAAAGCTGAAAGTATTGATTTATTCATATTGGCGAAAATAACTTGAAATACGGTTAAACGACAGGTTTTTAGATGATTTTAAGCAAGAAAACCTGTGATTTGCGTGCGCTAATTTATTTTTTTTCAAGCATATTTTCAGCGATTCTTTTTATAGCAGATGCTTTGTCTGCAAAGCCAGCCTCTTTTTCACATTTAGCAATCTCAAAAAGCCAGTTTTGAATAAATTTTTGACCTGAATCGGACCTACTAGAAATAGGATAGGGGATATAATCGATTTTCTTTAAATAATTTTCAATATCCCTATGTGTATAAACTTGTCCAGTTAATGGATCAAGAAAAAATAAAATATCGTTTGTTGCAGAAGGAGCAAAAGGATCTTCCTCGCTTATATAACACAGTAAATTTTGTTTTGGAATACTTACGGGTTTCAAAGAAATACCTAAAAGTTCAGCAATGATAAGGTATAAAGCTGCCAAACTATAGCTATTCCCTTTTTTGCTTGCAAGTAAATCAAAAAGGTTAAACTCTTGTTTATTGCCATAATCAGTTTCTAGTCCACGTAATTTGTTGAAATCGAAAATAGTTCTGTTTAGAACATTAATTTCTTCCAGTGGTGTTAGGTAGTCATTTAATTCCAGCCAGGCTGTTTTTCTGATTTTTTCAATTTCGAAAATAAACTGCTCTTTATCAATTTCCCTGTTTAGGAAAGTGGAAATGATTAACGAAGCATCCAAAAGCAGATTTTCGCCACTAGTTTTCCAATCTTCAATTGCCTGTTCTAGGGTAGATATCTCTATTTTATGGATAATTTCGTCAAATTTATAAAGCAAAGAACTATCCTGAATATGGTGTTTATGTTCTTCTAAAATGGGTAATATTTCATCACCCAAGGACATGAGTTTAGAGGTAACCGATTGGTATACCTCTTCATCAGGATCTTCAATCAAATTCAAAAGGGCATTAAGTTCTCTTGATGATTGCATAATAATCCTTATTTTTTTGCTGACTTCCTCTTGCCTCTGGACGGATTGGCGATCGCATGTTCAATCATAGCTTGCACTTCTTCGATGGAAAGCGATTGAACATCTTCTTGCTTTTCTTTAGGAATTGGAAAATTTCTCAGTCCTTTTTTTATATACGGGCCATAAGGACCTTTTAACAATTGTATTTTTTCCTTTTCAAAAACTTTAATTGTTCTCTCATCCTTAGCCTTTCTTTTTTCTTCAATGATGGGTATGGCCTCTTCTAATTTAATAGCATAAGGGTCATACTCTTTAGAGAGGGAATAAAATTTTTTGTCGTGTGCAATGTAAGGGCCGAATCTGCCTATGTTTACCTGAACTTGTTCGTTTTCGAAATCGCCTAATATTCTAGGTAATTTGAATAATTCTAGCGCTTCTTGTAATTGTATTGTTTCAATACTTTGGTCGGTCTTCAGCTTTGCAAATCTTGGCTTTTCTTCCTCTGTTGTTTCTCCAATTTGAACCATGGGGCCATATCTTCCCATGCGAGCAATAATTCTTTTGCCGGTTTCTGGATCCATCCCTAGTTCTCGCTCTCCACTGATTCTTTCAGCTGTTTCCATGGTCTCATCCACATCTTTTTTGAAGGGGGCATAGAAATCTTTAAGCATTTCGCTCCAATTTTCCTGTCCCTCTGCTATGTGGTCAAATTCACTTTCTATTTTAGCAGTAAAACCATAATCTAATACCTGATTAAAATGTTGGATGAGGAAATCTGTAACAACAGTCCCCAAATCTGTAGGGAAAAGTTTTGATTTCTCAGCTCCTGTATTTTCGGTTTCTACAGTCTTTGCTATTTTATCATTGCTGAGTTTCAAAACCCTGAAATCTCTTTTTGTTCCTTCTTTATCTCTTTTTTCTACATAACCTCTTTTGATGATGGTTGAAATAGTAGGGGCATAAGTAGATGGTCTTCCTATGCCAAGTTCTTCAAGTTTCTTTACCAAAGATGCTTCAGTATATCTTGATTGAGGTCTTGTAAAACGTTCAGTAGCAACAAGTTGGGCGAGTTCAACAACTTGATTTATTTCAAGTGGTGGTAACATGCCTTCTGTGCTTTCTTCTTCATTTTCCTCATCCTCATCTTTACCTTCATTGTACACTTTTAAAAAACCATCAAACTTAAGTACTTCACCCTCCGCTTTTAAACTTTCTTGTTGTGTAGATATAGAAATTTCAGCAATAGTTTTCTCAAGTTCAGCATCAGCCATTTGTGAGGCCATGGTTCGTTTCCAAATTAAGTCGTACAGTTTTTGCGCATCTGCATTGTCCACTTTAGACTTATCCATATAAGTTGGTCGTATAGCTTCGTGTGCTTCCTGCGCTGATTCATTTTTATTTTTATACTTTCTTACCTGTAAATAAGCATTACCATAACTATCTGTAATTTGTTTTGAAACATCTTGTATGGCTGTTTCACTCAAATTAACGCTATCTGTCCTCATATAGGTAATATGACCCGCCTCATACAATTTCTGAGCAAGTAACATAGTCTTACTCACTCCATAGCCCAACTTTCTACTTGCCTCTTGCTGTAAAGTGGAGGTAGTGAATGGTGCTGCAGGGGTCTTTTTAGCTGGCTTCTTTTGTACGTCTTTTACGGTATAATTGGCACCTTTGCAGCCAGTTAAAAACTGTTCTGCATCTTGTTCTGCACTTTTTTTAGCCCCCTCTGCTTTGAAGGTTACTTGTTTGCCATTGATGTCTTTTGCCTTGAAAATTCCCTCAATTTTGAAACTAGAGGTAGGGGTAAAGCCATTTATAGCCCTTTCTCTTTCTACAATTATTCTTACCGCAACGCTTTGCACTCGACCAGCACTAAGGTTGTTCTTCATGCTCATTTTGCGCCAAAGGATAGGAGAGATTTCAAATCCAACAATCCTGTCTAAAATTCTTCTGGCTTGTTGAGCATTCACCAGGTTCATGTTGACTGTCCTTGGTTTCTCAACAGCAGATTTTATCGCAGGTTTTGTGATTTCATGAAATACAATTCTTTTGGTGGTAATGGGATCAAGGCCTAATACTTCACATAAATGCCAGCTTATTGCTTCACCCTCACGGTCCTCATCCGTTGCTAACCAAACTTCTTCAGATTTTTTAGCCAATTGTTTGAGCTCTTTTACCACTTTTTCCTTATCCTCAGGTACTATATATCTCGGTTTGAATCCCTTTTTTATATCGATACCCATCTCGGATTTTTCGAGATCTCTGATGTGTCCGTAACAACTCTTGACCTCAAAGTCTGTCCCGAGAATTTTTTCTATGGTTTTTGCCTTTGCGGGCGACTCAACAATCAATAAATTTTTTGCCATTTTTCACTTTCTCCCAGGATATTTATCCTTTCTGGTTAAAATTTTTTCAAAAATTAAGCTTAATGTCATTCATCAAACTGATGCAATAATAAGCCAAAGAGAATTAATTTTAAGATTTCCTATGGCAATTGACACTCATTTCTGTCATAAAAAAATGTAAAAACAGGTTTTTGTAGTGCTTTTTTTCGATCAAATGATCTGTAAAATGATGTATTAATTTAGAAAATCAACTACTTTATCAATGACCATAGGATCTTTGTAAATCTTGCTATGTCCTAGACCATCTGTAATAAAAAAGGTAACATTGGTAGGGTAGCTATCAATTAGTGGTTGTACGTCAGATAAAGGAGTTATTTTGTCATTTCTGTCGTGAAGCCATAAAATTTGGTTCTCTAATTTAGGAATGATGCGCTTAATCGAGTAAAAGTCAATTGGTTTTCCTGATTTTTCCAGTACAAGCTCATTAATTGCCAATCGGACCTGGTCTTTAAGTCCCACAATCTTACTGAATAATTTGATTGCAGTATCTGTTTCGGTCGCAGGTGCAACCAAAACCAGTTTGGCTTTTTCATTCTTCATTTTCTCCAAATAGAGTGATACTGCTATTCCACCAAATGAGTGCGCCAAATAAGCACTGAATTTTCCAAATTGATGTTCAAGATTTTCAATCATAGCTACATAATCGGGAAGGATGATTTGTTTTCCCTCACTTTTCCCATGTGCCTTAGCATCCATGGCTGTAATACCCCAACCGTTTTTCAGCAATGGATGGATATACATATCAAACTTGTAGGCCCTTGATTCAAAACCATGAAGAATAAGTATTTGTTTTGAAGCTTGAGCATTCCATTTATACCCATTTATTAAACAACCATTTACATTCAACTTGATGTTTTCGGCCTGTTTAAAAATTGAAGGCTTCGGTTTTTTTGATCTTCTGTAGGGAGTGCTAAACATGTCGAAGGCAATTTGAGCACCCCACCTGACCGACGCCATTGATGCAAGTCGAATTTTGGTCTTAAAAAACGATAACATCATTTGTTGTGTCTTTGTCATACGGCACTAATTAGTTTGCAAATATAGCCCACTACATTGGCAAAGGCTGGTGTTTTTGTTTTGAAAGAATTAACTTTGAAATAATTCTATATATGTCACTACTTGAAAGATTTAGCCGCATTAAATTATTAGCATTCGATCTGGATGGCGTATTGACTAACGGTAAACTATTTGTCATGCCAGACGGCGAATGGATAAGGCAAATGGATATCAAAGATGGATATGCACTTCAACATGCTGTTAAATCCGGGTTACATGTAGCAGTTATAACGGGTTCCTCTTCAAAGGCAGTAGGACAACGTTTGAAAAAGTTGGGGATTGAAGATTATTTTGAAAATACTGTATCAAAAGCAGAAGTTTTATCAAAAATAATGAAGGAATTATCCTTGAGTCAAAATGAGGTGTTGTTTATGGGAGATGATATTCCTGATTTGGAGGCTTTCATAATTTCGGGTATAAATTCCTGTCCCGCAGATAGTGTGGCAGAAGTGATAGCAAAGGCAGATTATATATCACCAGCTGCAGGTGGAAATGGTTGCGTTCGTGATGTCATTGAAAAAGTGATGAAAGCAAAGGGTATTTGGCAAAGCAGTACAAATACCCAAAGTATTTAAATCATGTTATTACAAAGTGTTTTTGGATTTTTTCGATTAATAAGGTATCCCAACCTGATATTCATAGCATTAACCCAAACACTCTTTTACTTTATCATTCAAAAACCCGCTTTTATTCTGAGTGCTAAAGGGCTTTCACCTCGACTTGGAAATGAAGATTTTTTTTTATTGCTTATTTCCTCGGTATTGATTGCTGCAGGTGGATACATCATTAATGATTATTTTGATATGGATATTGACAATGTCAATAAACCACACAAAAAGGTAATTGGAAAAACAATCAGTAGAAGATGGGCTATGCTATTGCATATGTTGTTATCCGTATTGGGACTGTTTCTAACTGCTTTGGTGGCAATTCACATTAACAATGTTTTGTTATTGGTATTAAATTTTATAAGTGTTGTTCTGCTGCTCTTTTATTCTACTACATTTAAAAAGAAACTCCTGATTGGTAATATCATTATTTCACTCCTGACTGCATGGGTGATAGGGGTATTGTTTATAGCAGAGTTGTCTTTCTCTGATCTTAAAGAAATGTTACAAAATAATGATGTCATTCATCGATTGTATCTGTATACACTGGTCTATGCTGGATTCGCTTTTGTGGTATCCTTGGTGAGAGAGGTAATAAAAGATGCTGAAGATATCATTGGTGATAAAAAATACGGATGTACAACTATGCCAATTGTATGGGGTATTAATGCTTCAAAAATTTATGCTGCAACTTGGTTGGTTGTCCTTATCGGTTTACTCATAGCTATTTGCTTTTATGCACTCATCAATAACTGGAACTGGTTAGTTCCCATTAGTTGTTTGGTTTTATTTTTTCATTTAATTTTCATTCTGTACAAAATCCGTAAAGCAGTTAATACAAGTGATTTTGCAAACATCAGTAATCAAATTAAACTATTGATGTTGTTAGGAATTTTATCGATTTTGTTGTTTATATAACATGAAACGAATAATACTTGCTTCAGGATCACCAAGGAGAAAAATGTTGCTTGAATGGGCAGAAGTCAACTTCGAGATAATCGTTTCCCACACAGATGAATCATTTTCCACAACGTTAAGTCCTCCTGAAATTGCTATTTCTATTGCCCAAAAAAAGGCCCAAGCTGTTTTGAAGGCGCTTGGTCAAGATAATCCAGAAGCAATTATCATAGCTGCAGATACAATAGTTGTATTAGATAATGAAATTATTGGAAAACCTTCTGATAGAGGGAATGCGATTGAAATTATTCAAAAATTATCTGGTAAGTCCCATCAAGTAATTACTGGAGTAAACATAAGGGATAACGAAAAAGATATTCATTTCCATGATACAACTGAAGTTGTATTTCACGAGTTGACAAATGAACAAATTGTGCATTATGTGGACCAGTACAAACCTTATGATAAGGCTGGAGCATATGCAATTCAGGAATGGATAGGTGTTATTGGAATTCGATCGATTAATGGGGATTTTTACAATGTAATGGGATTACCGGTCAGCAAAGTGATGAAGGTCTTGAAAGAGAATTTTCACTACTCAAAATGAGTTAATCCTTTTTAGTTTGGATGTTTTTGCCTTGTTGCCTTCAGGTCATTGTTTCTTCTTTGTAGCATGATTACTGAAGCGAAATTACAGGCATTCTGGTATGAGCAAGCTTTTGGGCTAAAGGGACTTCGAACGCAATGTGGCCAAACTGTTGAATTATTGGATATAGGTCTTTTTAACTATCACCAAGGTCCGGATTTCCTGAATGCAAGAATAAAAATTGATGACGTTGAATGGGCAGGAAATGTTGAACTGCATTTAAAAACAAGCGATTGGCAAAAGCATCAGCATCATGATGACATCAACTTTCAGAGCATCATCTTACATGTTGTTTGGGTCAATGATAATTGTCATTTTTCTAGATCACCCATTCTTGAGTTATCAAAATTTGTACAAATTCATCAACTTGATAATTCACATTGCACTTTAAGGTATCAGTTGTATTGTACTGCTCATGATAAAACACCCATAATTGTGGGTGATGATCCAGATCTACTTGATTTAGGTGTAAAAAGATTGATCTATAAAAAAGAAATCATTTTGAATTTATTTCAAGAATACAAAATGGATTATGCAAGGGTTTTGTGGTTACTTATTTTTAGGTGTTTTGGACGAACAACTAATGCAGATACATTTGAAAATTTATTCAAATCGACTCCCATTCATGTACTTCGTCTTTATGCGTTTGATCCAGTTATGCTTGAAGCACTTTTAATGGGTCAAGCCAATTTGATTCCAGAATTCAATAAAGACGAGTATGCAAAAAATATGTTCAAAGCCTACATGCTTCTTAAACAACGGCATTTATTAAAACCAATAACAGAGCAAATGAAATGGTTGAGAATGCGACCGAGAAATTTTCCTACGATTCGAGTTGCACAGTTGGCTGCTTTTTATCATCGTCATATTTCTCTTGTAAATGAACTTTTAAATCTTTTTAATTTTGAGGATATTGATAAATTATTTGATGTAACAATTCAACCTTATTGGAGACGACATTTTCTTTTTGATAAAGAGTCGACAGAACAAGAAAAAATAATCGGAAATGGGCTAAGGCAGCAAATTATTTTTCATGCTTTCTTGCCTTTTCTTTTGGCATATGGCTCATTTCATCAGCAAGAAGATATTGTGAAAAGAGCAATGGGTTGGGCGTATCAATTACAACCAGAACAAAATTCGTTAGTCCAATTATTTTATGCTCTTGGATTTAAAGCAAATAATATCTTAGAGACGCAAGCGCTTCATCAGTTATACGTTCAGCATTGTCAGTCACATAGCTGTGTAAACTGTCCCAGAGGAAGTCAAATTTATACTGATTGATTACCAGTTGAAGTTTACATTAACCTTGATGTCTGGATGTATACTTTCTTTTACTGGGCATGTCCATGCAATTTCTTCCAATCTGGCTTTTTCTTCTTCTGAAAAAGGTACTTCATTTTGCCAATGAAAAGTGATATTGATGCCACCAATTTTCCTCCTAGGTACTGCTGTCATAATTTTTTCAGTTTCTACTTTTAAGCCTATTATTTTGGGCTCGAGATCTTTTGCTTTGATGGCCATTGTAGTGATCATACATGCTGCCAAAGAAGTGCCAATAAGATCTGTTGGAGAAAACCTTGCTCCTTTACCCTGGTTATCTGTTGGGGCATCTGTTTCAAAAATTGACCCTGACTGCAAATGTGTTGCTAAAGTTCTTAATTCTCCACTATAGGTTACTGTAGATGTCATTTTTTTTTCACTAAATTTACAAGTATATCACTTTATATGTTGAGAAAATACATCACAATATTACTTTTTCTAACGCCAGTATTTCAAATTGCAGCGCAAGAGGATGTTCAGGGTGATGCAGAAAATGAAAGACTTCGTTTAAAATTAGAGAAGCGAAACAGAATCAATGAAATGATTCGAAACGAAGAGGAGGGATTTCCTGCTTTCAAAAAACAATTCACTTTTCAAGTGAAAACAAGTCATGATGGATTTGGTGCAACTCTTGAAAAGGGGTGGACCAAATCACCTTATAAATTAAATTTTTTGCAATTAGAAGTCACAAGCAAGAGACATGAGAAGGAGGTGAGAGTAAGGTATCCCTACAACACTGGTTATTATGTTTATCAATCTCCAGCTGTTGTGTATGGCAAGCAGAATAATTTTTATCAAGTAAAGTTAAATTTTGGTAAGCAACGTTTGATTGGTGGAAAATCAAACAAGAATGGTGTTGGTGTTTATTTCAACTATGCAGTCGGATTTAGTGCTGGGTTAATAAGGCCTTATTATATTGATTATTTTGATACTACAAGAAACACTGTGGTACCCATCAAATTCCAGGAGTCCCAAAAGGAAAAATTCCTATTTGAGCCCTTAATTTATGGTGGTACGGGTTTAAGGTATGGATGGAAAGAAATGACGTTTGTACCAGGTTTTCATGCCAAAACAGGCCTTAGATTTGATTGGGCAAGATTTAACCAGGTGATTTCAGCATTGGAATTTGGATTTGAATTTGACTTTTTTACCCAGAAAGTTGTCCAAATGGTTGACAATCCAGGTAGAAATTTCTTTCCCACAGGGTATGTTGCACTGGTTTTTGGTAACCGCAAGTAATGTAACTTTGCCACCAATTGAAGAATTATGAGCTGTGGCACTAATACAAGCGTAAACGATCTTGAACCTCGTCAAAAAAAGCCAGATTGGTTAAGGGTTCGTCTCCCCGTTGGTGAAGGGTATAAACATGTTCGTTCTTTAGTAGATACCCATAAGTTACATACAATTTGTGAAAGCGGCAATTGCCCCAATATGGGTGAGTGTTGGGGGGCAGGTACTGCTACTTTTATGATTTTAGGAAATGTCTGCACAAGAAGTTGTGGTTTCTGCGCGGTAGCTACGGGACGTCCTGATGCAGTTGATTGGGATGAGCCACAACGTGTAGCTGAAGCGATAAACCTGATGAAAGTAAAACATGCCGTCATAACTTCGGTTGATCGTGATGAATTACCTGATGGCGGTAGTACAATCTGGTACAATACAATAAAAGCAGTTAAAGCACTCAATCCGGATACCACTTTAGAAACTTTGATACCTGACTTTAAAGGTTTAGATGATCAGATTCAGCGTATTATTGAAGCTGCGCCAGAGGTAGTTTCTCATAATATAGAAACTGTTGAGCAACTCACCAGGAAGGTAAGGATACAGGCTAAGTATTGGAGGAGCATGGAAGTGTTGAGGAAATTGAAACAGGGTGGGATGCGCACCAAATCTGGTATTATGCTTGGTTTAGGTGAAACAAAAGAGGAAGTTATACAAACCATGAGGGATTTGGCAGATAATGGCATCGATGTAGTTACAATTGGTCAATATTTGCAACCCACCAAGAAACATTTGCCTGTACAGCGTTTTGTTCATCCAGATGAATTCTGGGAATATAAAGAAATTGGATATGGTTTAGGTATAGATTATGTAGAATCGGGCCCCTTGGTGCGTTCTTCCTACCATAGTGAAAAGCATGTCATTCCGGGTTTTGGAAAAACTCTTTGGGAAAAGGAAAAAGCGGAAAGGGTTGTGATCTAGTTTTTCTCCCAAACTAGTGCGCTTGCTCCTAAAATAGCAGCATCCGATTCTTTGAGATGGCTAACCAAAATTTTGACTTTATTTTGGAATACCTGTATCAGGTTTTCTTCCATGTGTTTTCTGGTTGGCTTTAGAATCAGATCCCCCGCTTTTGTTAAGCCACCAAATAAAATAATGGCTTCTGGGCTGCTGAACATGACTGCATTTGCAAGTGCAAGTCCCAAAATTTTCCCTGTATATTCGAATATTCCTAAGGCCAGTTTATCGCCGTTAATGGCGGCATCATATACTGCTTTTGAATCGAGATCGTCTTTGTTAACACTTCTTAATAAACTGTCTTCAGTACTGTTTTCCAGTAATTCCAAAGAGGTTAATCGAACACCTGTTGCGGAAGCATAACTTTCAAGTGACCCCTTTTTACCAGTTCCTTCATGCAATCTTCCGTCTGGAATTACAATGGTGTGCCCCAATTCTCCTGCAAATCCATCATGTCCGTATATTAATTGTCCATTAGCAACAATACCACTTCCTACACCTGTGCCTAGGGTAATCATGATAAAATCTTTCATCCCTTTGGCAGCACCATACATCATTTCACCAATTGCAGCAGCATTTGCATCATTTGTTAAGGTGACAGGAAGCTTGAATTTTTCACTCATCATTTGAGCAAGAGGGATAATTCCTTTCCATGGCAAATTGGGTGCGTATTCAATTGTACCACTGTAATAGTTACCATTAGGAGCACCAACACCAATGCCCAACATGTTAGCTGATCCACCTGCTTTGTCAATCAATACTTGCAGATGAGTATGAAGTTCTTCAATGAATCCTTCAATCTCCTTGTGTTTTTTGGTCGACATTTCTCCAGAGAATAAAACATTTCCGTCTCTGTCGACAATCCCATACTTTGTTCCTGTTCCGCCAATATCAATTCCTATGGCCAACTT
>CAZDTN010000012.1:0-24025 GCA_964508355.1 uncultured Sphingobacterium sp. | reverse complement strand
GAACAATTTGAGTTGCTCAGTAAACTCATGGACATTCATCAGGAAAACAGTTTCAAATCGAAATCTTATTCAAGTGCCGCATTTGCCATTGATAAACTACCCGTTGAATTAGAAAGTATTGAGCGAAATACAATAGCATCGCTAAAGGGTATTGGAGAATCCAGCGCCAAAAAGATTATCGAGATTTTAGAGACTGAACGATTGGCCGTATTAGAGGAATTGGTCAACAAAACCCCTTCGGGTATTCTTGATATGCTCCGAATAAAAGGTTTGGGGCCTAAGAAAATTGCAACCATTTGGCATGAAATGGGCATCGAAAGTATCGGTGAATTGCTCTATGCCTGTAATGAAAACCGATTGCTTCTTTATAAAGGCTTTGGAGAAAAGACCCAGAAAAACGTAGCAGATGCCATTGAATTTTTCATGCGCAACCAAGGTCATTTTCTGTATGCAGATGTTGAATCCTATGTAATAAGGATGGAGGAAATTCTTTCTGCAACATTTCCAGTTCATCGATTTGAAATCAGTGGAGATTTCTTAAGACAAATGCCCACTCTTGATGAATTGGTCTGGATTACAAATTGTCCACTCTCCGACTTAAATAGTTTTCTGGCAACCAACGCTTTCGAAACAGAACTGAAAGAGAATATTACGCTTACTGCAAAAGGACCGGAAAACTTGCGCCTACGTTTCATATACACAGCAGAAGAAAAGCTGGCACAAATCAAATTTGATCATTCTTGTCACCCTGCTTTTTTAGAAGAATGGAACAAACTTTTCCCTGATGAGCAACTTAAGCATATAAAAGAAGAGCACTGGTTAGAAAAACTGAATATTAATTATATCCCCTATCCACTGCGTGAAGATGCTGATGTAATTACAGCAGCTAGATCAACCAGCTACAACAACATTATCACAACAGCTCAAATTAAAGGTATCATTCATAGCCACAGCAATTGGAGTGATGGATCAAATACCATTGAAGAAATGGCTCTTGCCTGCATAGCACAGGGCTTTGAATACCTCGTAATAAGCGACCACAGTAAATCTGCATTTTATGCTAATGGCTTAAATGAAGAACGAATCAAAGCACAACACCAGTATATTGATGAACTTAATAACAAGCTGGCTCCTTTTAAAATTCTCAAGAGTATTGAAAGTGATATTTTAAATGATGGCAGTCTAGATTACTCGGACAATCTATTGAGTACATTTGATCTGGTTATTGCTTCAGTCCATTCCAATTTAAAAATGCCACAGGAAAAAGCAATGAGCCGTCTGCTCGCTGCAATTGAAAATCGACATACAACCATTTTAGGTCACCCAACCGGAAGGCTGCTGTTGAGCAGAGCAGGTTATCCTATCGACCATGAACAAATCATTGATGCTTGTATAGCAAATCAAGTAGCCATTGAAATAAATGCGCATCCAAGGAGATTGGATCTTGATTGGTCGTGGATTAAAAAAGCACAGGATAAAGGTGCCATTCTATCGATTAACCCTGATGCACACCATATAGATGGATATCAGGATGTAAAGTATGGCGTATTGGCGGCTCAAAAAGGAGGATTGAGGAAAGAAAATAATTTATCCAGTTTTTCACTCCTTGAATTTGAAGCTTATCTTAATCGCGTGAAGCATGTTTAATATCATTCCAGATGGCATCCATTTCAGTTAAACTGAGTTCGGTCATTTGTTTGCCTTGTTGTGCCACAACATCCTCCATAGCTTGAAATCTCTTAATGAACTTTTTATTGGTCCGAGCCAATGCCTGATCCGGATCAATATTCAAGAAACGAGCATAATTGACTATTGAAAATAGCAAATCCCCTAATTCTTCCTCTACACGTTCATGACTACCTTTATCTGTATCCAGCAAGGCAACTTCATCTTTCAGTTCATTGGCTTCTTCTTCTACCTTTAACCATACCTGTTCTTTATTGTCCCACTCAAAACCAACTTGCTTGGCCTTATCTTGAATACGCATAGCTTGTACTAATGGAGCCAACGACCTTGGAACCCCACTGAGAATAGACTTCTTTCCTTCCTTTAACTTTAGTTTTTCCCAATTTCTTTTTACCTCCTCTTCATCTGCTACTTTCACATCTGCATAAATATGAGGATGTCGATGAATTAATTTTGCTCTGTTTGCTTCAATCACATCTTGGATGGTGAATTTATTTTGCTCTGTAGCAATCTTTGCATAAAATAATATATGCAGCAGCATATCACCTAACTCCTCTTTAATGCCATTCCAGTCGTCAGAATCAATTGCGTCTGCCAGCTCATAGGTCTCTTCAATAGTAAGTTGGCGTAGGCTATGAATGGTTTGCTTTTTATCCCATGGACATTTCTCTCTTAAGTCGTCAAGAATTTCCTGTAAGCGCGAAAATGAATTGCTATCCATCATGTTAGTAATTTAAATGGTACAGGTTTAAACTTTCAATAGCGATAAAAACAAATAAACGATAAAGAGTATGATAAAAATGAAAAAAGATCCAACTACAAAAGTCAAATATCTAAATATGGCACCACCCCATCCAAGATGATAGAAATTTCTCATGGCCAACATTGGATACAAACATATCCATATCATGATGGCAGTAGCAACCCATCCCATCCAGCTCAACCAGTCGAAGGAGGTTAATATCAACGCATTGATGAAAAAGAAAGACAGAATAAAACTGAATATGTAAAAATGAACCAAGAAAAGTAAATGATCAACATAAGAAACCGATTTTCTCCTAATGAACACCAATTGTAAAAAAAAGGCCAAGAAAGGCAAGGAAACAAACATTAGGCTGGGCAAACTTTTTAGGAACTCCTTTTGGACGCCAGCAATTGTACCCTTACTGTCTTTTTTAAATTTATTGATCAACTTAATTTCCTGCTTTGTCCACCATTTTTTTATCCAACCATCTTGTTTTTCTGGAGACAATTTAGCTTGAGCATCAGTATACTCCTGTACATTTTGAAAACCAGACGTAGAGTTTATATCAACTGTGTCTTGTACAGTAATAATATCAGATGATTGAACTTGTTCAAGATCTTGAGTATTACCATACATGGTATAAACGAAAAAGAAATAGAAAGCGGAGGTAAATACATACATCCGAACCGGATTCAAATATTGCAAGCGTTTACCTTCTATGAATTCTTTTGTAAGAAATCCAGGTTTTGTGAGCAAGAGAAAGGTTGTCCTGAAAAATTTACTATCGAAATGCGTAAAATCATGGATAAATTCTAGAACCAAGTCTTTCACATTAAACTTAGGTTCTCGGTTCATTTGTCCGCATGAGGGACAATAAACCAATTCGACTTCGGCACCACAATTCAAACAATTTTTCTCAGACCTTAATTTACCGTGTGCCATGCTGCAAGATAATAAAAAAAGCTCCTGAGGAGGAGCTTGTGCCCGGGGCGGGAATCGAACCCGCACTCGCTTTTTCGGCGAACAGGATTTTAAGTCCTGCGTGTCTACCAATTCCACCACCCGGGCGGGCGTGGATACCACATACCATCAAAAATAAAAAATTCCACCTAAAGATGGAATTTTTGTGAGCGGAAGACGAGATTCGAACCCGCGACCCTAACCTTGGCAAGGTTATGCTCTACCAGCTGAGCTACTTCCGCGTATTAAGAGCTTTTAGGGCTGCAAAAATAACAATAAGATCTTAATCAAAAAAGATTTCTTACTTGTATTTTGGAGTGTACTGTGTACTTTCTGGTATTTCCACTTTTGGCTTGCCCTTATACTTCATGCTGTACAATCCATAACATCCACCAAGAACAAAGGCCAAAAAGGCAAAAAGCTGAACATGGAAAAGAAAACGAGACGAAGAAACCCAGTTTCTTCCGAAATCTTTTTTAGCAGCGTTATCAGTTGTATTGTGTTGCATATCTATTGTTTGCGATGCAAAAATAAAGAAAAGACAATTGATTTTCAATTACTCTAGGCAATAATTTCTGAAAACTTATTCTTTCCTTTTACAAAGTGCTGCCAAACTATACTCCCTTTATAGATTCCTTTATTAACGGCCACTCCACCGCGATAATAAACCGCTGATCGCCTATGCAGGAATAACCAGTTTATAAAGGAAAAATGCGACTTCATAATGGCTAGGAAAAATGCCGGCTGACCTGCAAATAAATTTTTCCATGCACTAATTGCATCAAGAGCAAACCTGACAGGTAAAATCCAACTCCTTTGAAAAAGTGATAGATTCTTCCAAAGCATGATTAAGTTGTTGCGGAAATTCAAAAAGATTTTTCTGGGATTGTCTTTAGACAGTGTTCCCCCACCTATATGGTAAACATGAGAGGTGGGACAAGACATGATTTTATAACCAGCTTTTTTCATCCTCCAGCAAAGATCTATTTCCTCTTGATGTGCAAAAAAGAAGGGATCAAATCCTCCAGCCTTTTCAAAAGCAGATTTCTTTATAAACATCGCTGCACCAGAAGCCCAGAAAATTTCCTCGATTTGATCATACTGTCCACCGTCTACTTCCAAAATATCAAATATCCTTCCTTTTGAAAATGGATAACCTAATACATCAATCCATCCACCTGCTGCACCAGCGTATTCAAAAGATGCTTTCTGTTTGTAATCTAAAATTTTGGGTTGAACAGCTCCTATGGTAGAATCAGATTCAAAAAGTTCAATGGCGGGTTCTATCCAACTGGGTGTTACTTCAATATCAGAATTCAGCAATACAATGTACTCTTCCGCTACTGACTGCAAGGCAATATTATATCCTCCTGCAAAACCATAATTTTGTTTGTTGTCGATTATAACCACAGAAGGATAAGTTTCCTTTAAAAAATTTAGTGACCCATCTGTTGAGCCATTATCCGCTACATAAATCTTTAAACCTGGGTATGTCGACTTTATCAAAAAAGGCAAAAACTGCTGAAGATATTTTCTTCCATTCCAGTTCAGAATAACCACAGCAACGGGTATATGTAGAGCTGATATTGACATACTGCTGGCAAAAATAGGTGCTTGGACTTAAAATACTTTGTATCTCGGTCTTATTTCGCCATTTTTGTTCTGCACAAGAGATAAAATGACAATTCCTTCTTCAAATAAGCATAAACTATTAATGTCCTTCATAGCCATAGCTATTGTTATTGGCAGTTTTTTTTATTCTGATTATTTATCTAAACGCATTGCAGAAAGAGAAAAGCGACAAATAGAAGAATGGGTTGCTGCACAACAAATTATCGCCAATTCCGCTATTGGTGAAGATCTGACCCTCGCTTCCATTATCATAGCCGAACAGAAAACCATACCTGTAATTGAAACAAATGAACTAGACAGTATAATGGGCTTTATGAACCTAGACAGTAATAAAGCAAAACTGGAAGCAAAATATCTACAGTCAAAACTAAACTCGTATAAAAAAGAGGGAAGATTCATAAAGACCTTTCTTGATACAGAACAAAAGAAATTCAATACCTACTATTATGGCGAATCTTCACTCTTAAGACAAGTGAGGTATTTTCCGCTTTTGCAACTACTTATTGTGATATTGTTCACTACCATGATGATTGTCTCAATAAACAATAGAAATAAATCAATACAAAATCAGTTGTGGGCAGGCTTAGCAAAAGAAACAGCACATCAACTGGGCACGCCTATTTCTGCACTTTCAGGTTGGACAACCATATTAAAAGAAGGAGCGAATCAACAGGAAATCATTCCAGAAATGGAAAAAGATATAGATCGACTAAAATTGATCAGTGAAAGGTTTAGTATGATTGGCGGCACTCCTAAAAAAGAGTTGGTGGTGTTACAGGAGATTGTAAGAAATGTTGTATCGTACATCAAAAAAAGGGCTTCAGAGCAGGTTAACTTCATTTTTAACGACTACCCTTCTGGCTCTGTTTTACTTCAATTATCTCCAGAATTAATCGAATGGGTTATTGAAAATATATGTAAAAATGGCTTAGATGCGATGGAAGGTAGAGGAACAATAACGCTTTCCATTCATCAAACTGAAAGTGAAATTCAATTAGACATAACAGATACAGGAAGAGGTATACCAGTTTCTTTACAAGATGAGATTTTTAACCCTGGTGTAAGTACTAAAAAAAGAGGTTGGGGTGTTGGCCTTACACTTGCTAAAAGAATTGTAGAAGAATACCATGATGGCAAGCTCTTTATACTACAATCGGCAATGGGCAAGGGAACGACATTCAGAATAAGCTTCAAAAAATAAAATTCAATCCTACTTAACAACCGATTTTTTTATAAATTTGCATTCCCCCAGCCCAGGTGGCGAAATTGGTAGACGCACTACCTTGAGGTGGTAGCGCTGGAAACGGCGTGCTGGTTCGAATCCAGTCTTGGGCACACAAAAGTTCCGCATTTTATGTGGGACTTTTTCATTTACCGTTTTGTGGCCAGCACATGTATACCAAAACAAACAAGTTCTTGTGATTGGGTATCCTGCTTTACATATTTCTGTAAAACCCAAAGATTCAACTTAATAATTATTCTATCTAGTATGCTAATCTTTTTCCCCAAGTAATTTTGTGCCACCCATTTAATTCTCCGTGTTTCTTGACCAACAAAATCAAAAAAATTGCCGCTCAAATCCATTTTATTGATTTCAAAGCCAAAATTGGGTAAATGATGCTGATAATAAAAACGACTGAAGCCAGTAGAAAAATGATAAGGAGCAAAATGTGTGAAACTCAAAAATGGAGAAGTTAAAATAAGTTGACCTCCAGGTTTTAAAAGTCGCTTAAATTCCTTCAATGCATCCAAAGGATTAGGAATATGTTCAAAAACTTCTGTACACATGATAACATCTACTGAAGCATCTTCCAATGGAATTGCAATTATATCTGAAACAATATCCAATTTAGAATTATCCCAGCTACCTGTTTGTAAGCCTTCACTTCCTGTTCCGTCATATTGTCCAAAATCTTGAGCGATATAGTTGAGATGCGAACACCAACTTTTATAAGGACATTCTCCTGCTCCAGCATCGAGTATAGTCAACCCTGCTGGAATCGACAGTAAAGTTTCCTTTAACCACTTTTCTCTATTGGATAAATTATTTAAACCGACAGTAAAATTCATGAAGGAACAGTTGTATGTTTTTGCTTAGAAAATAACTGTAAAATTACACTAAATACCGGCACAGCCAAAGCACCAATTGCATTAAGCCATAGCCACCCTATATTAGTAAAGCCATACATCAACAGCACTACAAGTTCACCAGCAATGGCTGCATAAAAAACAGCATTAGCTCCTATCCTCTTCAAATAAAAAGCAACCAGAAAAACACCAAGCATGACACCATAAAACCATGAGCCCAAAATATTAACAGCTTCAATTAAACTTCCTAGATTAGTTGCAAACTGTGCGAAAATGATACAAAAAATGCCCCAGAACAAGGTGTATCTTCTAGACAAACTGAATTCTTCTGAAGGAGTTGGACTCTGATTTATATGTATTTTGTGAAAATCAATTAACGAAGAAGAGGATAGTGAATTTAATGTTGCAGCAATACTTCCCCATGCGGCTAAAAAGATTACTGCAATTAACAAACCGACTAACCCTATAGGCAAATGATCTGTAACAAAACGAATAAAAATATAATTAGTGTCTGACTGCTCAATCGCAATTCCAGAAGATTTGACCAAACCTGCCATTTTTTTACGATTCAATTGCTCCTCATCACTAATTTGTTTGAGTTCTAAAGCAAGGAGTTTTTGATCCCCTTTTTGCCACTTTTCAAGTACAACTCTCTTACGTTGGGTTAGGACAGCATGGTCAGTTTCAATATTTTCAACATCGGCTATGTAAGAGGTCAATTTTAATTTATCAACTGCTAGCTGATTAAAGAAAACAGGTGATGCATTGAACATATAATACACAAAGACCAATACGCCAATCAATAAAATAAAATATTGCATTGGAATTTTTACGATCCCATTCATGATTAGACCAATACGACTTTCTTTAATTGAACTTGCTGTCAAATAGCGACCAACCTGACTTTGGTCTGTCCCGAAATAAGAAAGTGCAAGAAAAAAACCACCTATTACTCCACTGAAAATATTAAACCGATCATTCCAATCAAATCCATCATCTGTAATACCAGTAGTTATCACATTCATTTTTCCCATCTCTGTTCCTAAAGAAACAGCATCAAGAAATCCAATCCCTTCCGGCATCATGTTTACTACCAGGATAGCTGCTAGAATCAGTCCAGCGAAAATTATTCCCAACTGTAATTGCTGTGTATAAGCCACCGCTCGGGCTCCACCACTTATACTATAAAGAATTACAATTCCACCCATTATCACATTGGTGAGGTATATGTTCCATCCCAGAACAGAAGAGAGAATAATAGCAGGTGCATAGACACTAATACCAGTAGCCAAAGCACGTGACAACAAAAACAAAAAGGCAATCAATGTTCTCGTCTTTCTGTCAAATCGCTTTTCCAAAAATTCGTAAGCAGTGTAGATGTTCAGTTTGTGAAATATTGGCACAAACGTTATACAGAGAACTATCATTGCCAAAGGCAAACCAAAATAGTATTGTAAAAACCTCATACCATCTGTGTAAGCCTGTCCAGGACCAGATAAAAAAGTAACCGCACTTGCCTGAGTACCCATTACACTTAACAAAACCATAAACCAAGGCAACTGTTTGTTACTGCGGTAATAGCCATCAATGTCTTTGGTAGACCTACCCTTGTATACCCCATAGATAACTACAAGAAATAATGTTAGTACCAATACCAGCCAATCAATAACACTCATCGTCTATCCCTTTTATAAATGATAGCAGCAACAATGATTCCAATCAGTAATCCCAAGGCTAATTTCTTTCTGACCAATGCGATGAGTAAACCAATAGCAATACCAACAATTGCCGCAAACGCAGGAGACCTTCTTGGCTTATTTTGACTCATTGATTTTTCTATTTGGATTTGAAACAAGATTAGCAAATAACCTATAAGCACCTCCTATACCAGCAGGAAGTTCACGAAAAAAGACTAATCCTGTGTAAATAAAACGTCCTTTCCCTTCATTTCTTACAATCAAACTACCTAACAAATCTTGTTCTCCTTCATCATGCATAGCCAGTACAGCTTTATAATCTGTGGAAAAATTTTCTGCAAAATAGATACCACGTTCCTGTACCCAACCCTCAAAGTCTGTCTTTGTAATTTTGTTGGGAAAGTTTAGTAGGTGATTTGAAGGATCGATAAATTTTACTTCAGCATCTTCTTCTGTAATTCTTCCACGTGATATGACAAAAGGCTTAGGCCCAATTTTCATTTTTCCCAATGGTCCCGCAAAACTATTGGTATTGTATTGCACAACCATGTTGCCGCCAGCTTGAACATATTGCATCAAAATATCATGTTTCTCATTCAGCCATTCGTGTACATTATAGGCTCTTACACCGACTACAACGGCATCAAACATTTTTAGTTTATCTGATTGCACATCACTTTTACCCAACTCAACAACCTCATAACCCATTTTCTCAAGGGCCTCCGGAATCTTATCTCCTGCGCCAACTAAATAGCCAATTTTTTTACCAGTGGTCTTAATATCATTGGGAATAGAAAAGAGAACAGGTTTAGAAAAATGAATCAGAGATGGTATATGTTCATAATCAATTTTATTTACAATAACATCTTCAGAAGATTTATGCGGAACCACAGCAACGGGATGAAAAAACTCGCCAATGGCAGGATCAACAAAACGATATTGCACTGGCTGAGTAATACGAATACTTTCACCCTCTACTGTCAAGTCGACTTGAACCTCAAAAGCAGGTTTATTTTCAGGAAGACCAATTAACATTTGATCATTTACATTGAAATATCCAGTAGACATTTCATTCACTAACCAATAAGGCTGAGATAGAGCTGCTTGTTTAGGAACGGGAACAAAGAAGCTTGTCGACCAGTTTATATTTTTTTTCAATATTTCATTTGTCTTGTTTTCCAACCCATTGATCGTTGCAGAAGTAATTACACTATTCACACCCAATCTATTATTGACAGTCAAAGAAACCTGTAATGTATCTCCTTGAGCAATGTATTTTTTATTTGCCAATGCTTCAATATGCATACCGCTACACATCAGGATCAATTGATTGACTTCTTTAAGCTTGATGGCTTGCCAATGTTTATCATCAATTGATAATAGAACTTTCTTGAGTTGCATCAACCCAGCTATAGACTTTTCTGGATGAAGAGGATCATATTCTTGCACCAATGCATCTACTTGTTTCGAAATAAACTGAGCTCCAGAAATTCTGTTCCAGGAAACATCAACCCCTTCCATTGGATCTTTTTCTGCTTTATCTCCACTAACATGTATGAAATATTCTGTATTGGTTCCCCTTGTTGAAGCAGATCCAAATCCTTGACTTCTATGTTGACTTCTACTGTCTGCTGCAATTTCTCCAATACTTTTACCCAGCAATGGAATATATTGACCCACCTCAATTTTCATTTGGTTCTCTGCTGTAGTATTGGTGGATCCAAAACTAAAGGTATTCCACAGTATACGCTTTGCCTGCCAAGTTCCTACACCATTTTTAAATTGTTCAGGAAAGCGATTAGGATCTGCAGCAGCTGCAAAAGCTTCCCTGGCAATAACTGCAGAACCTGAATGGTGACCATGTCCAGCACGTCCATCCTCTGGAAATCGAGTAATGATTACATCGGGCTTGAATTTTCTAATTACCCATACTGCATCAGCTAAAACTTTTTCTTTATCCCATTTAGCAAGCGCTTCTTCAGTTCTTTTTGAAAATCCAAAATCATAGGCACGGGTAAAAAATTGTTGTCCGCCATCTATTCTTCTTGCTCCTAATAATTCCTGAGTTCTGATTAAACCTAATTCAATACCTTGTTCATTTCCGATTAGGTTTTGTCCGCCATCACCACGGGTCATAGCAAGATAACCAGTTTCATATTGCCTTTCTTTAGCCATATGTGCAATCAAGCGGGTATTTTCGTCATCAGGATGTGCTGCAACATAAAGAACAGACCCTAAAACATTTAATTTTTTGATGTTGTGCAAAATTTCCCCACTGTTCAATTGATGTTGTTTCTGTGCAACTGCATTAAAAGCTACGAGTTGAACAAAAAAGAAAACCATTGTAACTAAACTCAAAAAATGAATCTTTTTCATGAAAAATTCCCGTTAATAATGATTTAAAAGTAAAGAAATGAGTGCGATTATCAGCAAGAGTTAGGGGTTTCTTTTAAAACCTGTTTATCTTTAGGCTATGAAAAATTATTTTATTTCGATTGGGAAGTATACAGCCTGCTTACTCCTCCTGATTAATACAACAAACATTGTATCTGCACAGATAAACCCATACCAATATAATATTGAAAAAAGAGCTGTCGGTCAAAAGGGAGCTGTATCATCTGCACACCCATTGGCTAGCGCTGTTGGCCTGGAAATACTAAAAAAAGGTGGGAATGCATTTGATGCAGCAATAGCCTCACAACTTGCCTTAGCAGTAGTATATCCAGGGGCTGGAAATATTGGCGGTGGTGGATTTTTAGTTGCACATACTGAAAAGGGACAATCCATTGCTATTGACTACCGAGAGAAGGCGCCAGGCAAAGCTTCCAGAAATATGTATCTCGATAAAGATGGTAATCCATTAATGAATCTAAGTCAGCATGGTCACTTGGCAAGTGGCGTACCAGGTACAGTAGCAGGACTATTTGCATCTCACCCCTATGCAAAACTTCCATTCTCTGAATTGATTCAACCTGCTATTGATTTAGCAGCCAAGGGATTTGTAATAACTGCAGCGGAAGCATCTTCTCTCAATGGAACCAGATCATCATTTGAAAAATACAATACACAACCCACTGCTTTTGTCAAGCAAAGTGATTGGAAAGCAGGTGACACTTTATTTCAACCCGAGCTTGCTGCAACATTAAAAAGAATTCAAGCGCAAGGCATGAAAGGTTTTTATGAGGGTGAAACTGCAAAATTGATTGTCGCTGAAATGAAAAGAGGTGGTGGCATGATCAGTGAGGATGATTTAAAAAACTATACAGCAGTCGTTAGAAAACCAGTTGTATTTGATTATAAAGGCTATCAAGTCATTGGCATGCCTATGCCAAGCAGCGGAGGATTACTGATGCAACAAATGATGAAAATGATTGAAGACAGAGATCTTGCTAAAATGGGTTTTCATTCAAAAGAGGCCGTACAGTTGATGACTGAAGTAGAGCGAAGAGCTTATGCAGATAGAGCTGAATTTATGGGTGATCAAGATTTCGTGAAGGTTCCAGTCAAAACTTTATCAAGCTCAAGCTATTTAAAAGATCGTATGAAAGATTTCATTCCAGGTAAAGCAACACCTAGTGAAACAGTTCAACCGGGAAATATAAATCCAGAAAGTGAGGAAACTACTCATTTGTCTGTAGCTGATGCGTTAGGAAATGTAGTAAGTGTAACAACCACTTTAAATGGCGGTTACGGATCGAAGACGGTTGTGGGGGGAGCAGGTTTCCTGCTCAACAACGAAATGGATGATTTTAGCGTAAAGCCAGGAGTCGCTAATATGTATGGAGCAGTTGGCAAAGAAGCCAATGCTATTCAACCCGGGAAAAGAATGTTGAGCTCTATGACTCCAACAGTGGTCTTGAAAGACAAGAAACCATTTTTAGTCGTTGGAACGCCCGGTGGCACTACCATTCCTACTTCTGTATTTCAAACTTTGGTAAATATTATTGAGTTTGGACAAAATCCGCTTGAAGCTGTAAACAACCCTAAGTTTCATCACCAATGGCTACCTGATCAATTGATGGTAGAAAAAGATTTTTCACCAGAAGTGAAATCAGCAATGGAAAAAATGGGATATAAAGTTGTTAATCGTGGACAAATAGGCAGAACGGAAGTCATCAAGCTTGAATGGAAAGCAAACAAAATTCTAACAATTGAAGCGGTCGCAGATAAAAGAGGTGATGATCATGCTGCAGCTTATTGATGCTATTCTTGGTACCTTTACCTCAAATTTCATATCTGAAAAAAGCTGCTAAAATATTAGGCTATGTGTCTGGCGGATTAATAGGTTTGCTCCTGCTGGCTTGGCTTTTAATTAAATTACCGGCTGTACAAAACAAACTTGTTCACTATGCAGCTGAACAAGCTAGTAAGACTTTAAAGACAGAAATTAAAATTGGGTCAGTCGACTTCTCCCCTTTTAATCGATTTTACCTTAATCAGATTTTGGTCAGAGATCAGTCGAAAGACACATTACTTTATGCCGGAAGCATTCAACTAAAAATCACTGACTGGTTTTTTGTAAAAGACAAAATAACCATTCATTATCTTGGTTTATCAGACACCTATGTTAATACCAATAGAACTGACAGTACTTGGAATTATCAATTCATCATTAACGCTTTATCATCGCCCACTTCAAATAGCACACAACCTAGTAAACTAGAATTAAACCTTAAGGAAGTCAAACTTCAAAATATTCGTTACCATACCATTGACAAATGGAGAGGTGAAGACCAACTAATCTCATTAAAGGCATTTTCACTTACTGCCGACAACTTTGATATTAATCAAAAAAAAATCGACTTCAATACACTTGTCATAAATGAACCCTATTTTGGATTGAAGCAATATGCTGGTTTGAGACCCGATTCCTTGATACCAGTAACTGAACCAAGAGTTGAAGGTAAATTATATTGGAACCCCGACCAATGGAGAATTACAGCTAAAAACATACAACTTAAACAAGGTAATTTCAGAAGTGATCTGGATGAAAAAACTACCCCACTTCCCTATTTTGATGGAGAGCATATCGATTTCAATCAGATTAATGGGGAGATAAAAAACTTCATTTTACTAGACGATACTCTAAAAGCAAATATTCTTCTAAGTACTAAAGAACGAAGTGGTTTCGAGGTTACAGCCTTGAATGCGGTGATGAAAGTAGACCCAACAAAAATGGCATTTGAAAAATTAAGCATCAAAACACCATTTAGCACAATCGGTCATGCTTTCACCATGAAGTACAAGAATTTTACAGACGATATGGCAGCATTTGTAACCAATGTGACGCTAGAAGGAGATATTAGGGAGAGTGTACTTGATTTAAGGGATATTGCTTTTTTTGCGCCACAATTGAAAGACGAAAAAATCAAATTGGTACTTGATGGAAAAGTGGAAGGTCCTGTTGCTAACTTGTTTGCTGATAATGTTGAATTAGATTATGGAGAAAACACTTTCATTCGTGGCGACCTGCAAATTAAAGGTCTGCCAGATACAGAAGTAACCACTTATAAACTTGAAAATGCATTAATTGTTTCATCAACAAATAATCTATATAAAGCATTGCCTATTGTAAAAAAGAGTATCCCCCTAGATTTACTTCCTTTAGGGAAATTCAATTACCAAGGTAGTATAAGTGTAACAGAGCAACTGATTGCCACAAATGGAAAACTAACAACATCAATTGGCAGCATCACAACCGATCTAAAGATCAACGACCCTGGTGCAAAAAAAATGAATATCAGTGCTAGTGGCAATTTCTCCAACTTTAATGTTGGTCGCTTACTAGAAATCGACCCACTAGAAACCTTGAGTGGAAATTATATTGTAAAATCAACTGCTCAAGAAGTCAGTTTTAGTTCATTGCTGACAAGCTTAGAATTTAACAACTATATTTATTCTAGTCTCTATCTCAAGGGTGTTTATGCAAACAACCAATTGCGAACAAGCTTGGAGGTAAATGACCAAAACCTAATGGCTGAATTAGATGCCTCAATAGATCTAAGGGATTCCATACCACAAACATTTGCAAACATAGACATCATTTCTTCTGATCTCGAAAAGATAAACTTTACATCATTGCCTTTGCAATTCAGAGGAAGAACTGAAATTGATTTACTTGGTGACGACCCAGATAACTTAAACGGTTCAGCCAAATTTTCAAACCTCACAGTATACCGTAAAAATCAAGCTTTCAATTTTGACAGCCTCCGATTTAGTGCTATCACTACTCCAGTTTTCAGGTCATTATCATTAACCGGAAAAGATATAGACGGAAGTATAGAAGGTCAGTTTACATTTGAAGAACTCCCTGCCACGCTTAACCAATACTTTAGTTCATATTACCCACTTTATTTTAAAAAAGTACCTCCACCTAAACAAGACTTTGATTTAAACTTCAAACTAGAATTAAAAAATTCAATCGCATTTACGAAGATCCTAGACAATGGTATTGGTGGCATGAGTTATAGTAAAATTGAAGGCAAAATAAATACCAAGGATAAAATATTTGCACTAAATGCTTCAATTCCTAAATTAACTTATAATAATTTTTCCACTTACGATTTCGAACTACATGCCAATGGTGATGCAGACAGTTTATTGATAACATCAAAAACAAGTGCAGTCATTTTCAACGACAGTTTATCGTTTCCAAAAAATGAAATTGATATCCGTTCATCAAAAAACATGTCATTTCTAAACATCAATACATTCTCGGAACAATCTGATTATGGAGCACGGTTACAAGGTTATATAGAGAATGTTGAAGAAGGTATAAAAATTCATTTCAATCCCTCTTCACTAGTTTTTAATGATAAAACATGGAATATTGAAAAAGATGGAGAAGTCTTAATCAGTAAACAGAGATTCGAAGCCAATAATTTTAGATTGAACAATGGAGATCAATCAATAAGCTTAATTACTCTACCCTATGAAGCAAATAGTCCGCAGACCATCATCTTGACAATGAACAAAGTTAATCTGGGCGAACTACTGCCTTTCGTTTTAAAAGAGCCCAAAATACAAGGTCTAACTTCCGGCGATTTAACTATTCAAGATCCATTTAACGATTTGCAATTGTACCTAAATGCTCAGACTGAAAAAACAAGATTTGAGGAAGATTCAATTGGACTTACTTCTTTGACTGGCTTTTGGGATAATAAAGAAAAAAGAGCCAGTTTCTTTTTTGAATCAGATAATCCAAATTATGAATTAGATGTAAGAGGAAGACTAAACTTGAAGGATAGCAGTAACCAACAGATTAATACGGATATTGATGTAAAAAATGTTAGCCTCACTTTACTGGAACCCTACTTAGGTATTGTATTTAGTAAGATGGAAGGTATGGGTAATGGCAAATTGCAAATTAGGGGTAACCTAAATGAGCCGGATTTACTAGGGACTGTTAAAGTAACAAATGCAAAGGTGGTAGTAGACTATACACAATGCGCATATACATTGCAAGATCCTATCATTAAGTTTACGCCCGATTTAATTGACTTTGGCAGTATTCAAATGAGAGACAAATATGGCAACTTAGCCATTTTAAAAGGGTCATTAAAGCATAATTTCTTTAATAATTTCGAATACAACATCAATGCCAGTTCAAGAAAAATGTTAGTGTTGGATACAGACAGATCCAATAATGATCTTTTCTATGGTAGCACAGTTGCTAGATTTAATTTTAGCATAACAGGACCAGATAATGAAATGCGCATGGCTGTTAGCGGCGCCCCGGTAGACAGTTCCACAATCAATATCTTGACCACTACAAGCAGTAAGCAAGGGGCTGATGTTGATTACATCGTTTGGAAAACATATGGCAAAGAAATTGAACAAAAAATAAATGAATCGACCAGTAATCTGATTATTGATTTAGATTTATCCGCCACTCCTTTATTAAAATTAAATGTTGTTTTAGATGAAGTGACTGGCGATGTATTAGCCGGCCAAGGAAATGGAAATCTTAAAATCCATACAGGTACCAAAGAGGCACTCAGTATGATTGGTCGCTTTAATATTTCTAGTGGAAGCTATAATTTCAACTTTCAGGATATTTTCAAAAAGCCATTCAAACTCGTTGGCGATGGAACAAGTTACATCAGCTGGAATGGTGATCCATTCAATGCAGAAATTAATATTGATGCCCTTTATCTAGCAGAGAAAGTAAGGATGAGCACACTCTTCACAGATCCCAGCAGTTCTACCATTTCTGGAGTAAGTTCAGATGTTTTAAGAGAAATCAGTGATGTAGAAGTCAGGTGTAATCTTTCAGGCACGCTGAGTAAACCCAACCCTACTTTTCAAATTGTTATTCCACAAAATAGTGCTGTAAAAAACAATACAACAATCGATAGTAAATTAAAAACCATAAACAGAGATCCGCTGGAAGTCAGCAAGCAGGCAACCTATCTGATTGTATTTAAAAGTTTTGCTCCGCAGGCTGCAGTGGTTGCAAGTGATCTTAACAGCGAATTAATCAACACCACAATTTCAGGAGTAATCAACGGCATATTATCAAACAGTGTACAAAACTTCTTCTCAAGAGTTCTGGGCTCCAGCGTTGATGTAAACTTCAACTATTCTAGAACATTAACCAATATCACAGGTGCTGGGGGAAATGTGAGCACGGGTAATAATTTCAGAGAAAATGTCAGTCTCCAATTTATTAAGTCGCTTATGAACGATAAACTGGTTATTACGTTTGGCAGCGACTTCAATTTTGCTACCGCTGGTGGAAATCAGACAGCCACTGGGGCGCAATCTTTCCTCTTTTTGCCAGATGTAAACGTCGAATACAAGATTACACCAGATGGAAAATTCAGGACTTCTTTCTTTTACCGTAGTAATTTTGATGCACTTTCAACTTCTGGTAAGCGAGACAGAACAGGTGGGAATATCTCCTTCCGGACCGAATTCGATCGATTCTTTGAAAAAAAGAAAAAATTATCGCCTGAAAACCAATGATTTATAGATAAATCTAGCTTTTATTCAAGTTTTTTCATTT
Organism: uncultured Sphingobacterium sp.; assembly: GCA_964508355.1. Lineage (GTDB taxonomy): Bacteria > Bacteroidota > Bacteroidia > Chitinophagales > Chitinophagaceae > Pollutibacter. Next base: position 6,210 of record CAZDTN010000012.1, on the reverse strand, counting down.
TTTTTCTATCTACCTCTAAAAATCAGCTTGGCTTACCAAACTAAAAATGTTAATATTTGTTAACAAATTTTATGGCATATACACAATATTTAATGACCTTTGCAGCGACGAAAAACAAATCAATTATGAGAAAACATTATTTGTCATTTTTCCTGGCACTATTTGTTGCTTTCACAGCATCAGCCCAGGTAACTACCAGTAGCATCAATGGAGTAGTCAAAGATGCATCTGGCAAGGCTTTGGAAGGAGCAACAATAACTGCCACACACACTCCTTCAGGTACAGTATACAACACCGTTTCAAAAAAATCTGGTGTTTTCAACTTACCAAGTGTAAGAATTGGTGGTCCATATTCAATCGTAGTTAACTATGTTGGTTATGGAGCTTTAACTGTAGAGAACATCAACCTACAGTTAGGTGAACCATACTTTGTAAATGCTGTAATGAATGAAGCAGCAACAACATTAAGTGGAGTTGTGGTATCTGGAAAGAGAAGCAAATTGGGTGCGGATAAAACTGGTGCATCAACGAACGTTGGTCAGCGTCAAATTGCCACTTTGCCTACTATCTCAAGAAGTATAACAGATTTCACAAGATTAACACCTCAAGCAAACGGAACCAGCTTCGCAGGTCGTGATGGTCGTTACAACAATATCCAGGTGGATGGAGCAAACTTGAACAACAACTTTGGTTTGAGTTCTGACCCATTACCAGGTGGCGGTAACCAACCTATCTCTTTGGATGCGTTTGATGAAATCTCAATCAACATTGCACCATTCGATGTAAGACAAGCAGGTTTTACAGGTGCTGGTATTAATGCAGTTACAAAGAGCGGTACTAATACATTTAAAGGAACAGCCTACAGATATAACAGAAACCAAAGCTTTAATGGCTTGAATGTTGGGGACACAAAATTACCCGCATTGGCTTCTTCTGAAAGCCAAACCATCGGTTTCACCATTGGCGGTCCAATCATCAAAAACAAATTATTCTTCTTTGCAAGTGGTGAAAGAGAAACACGTGAATTCCCAGGTATACCTTTCAAACCTAAAGGTGGAACTGGTGCAGGTAACGAATCTTCAACACCTGTAGATTCATTGAAGAAATTTTCTGATTTTCTGAGAAGCACATATGGCTATGAAACTGGCGCATATGACAACTTCCAGAATTTCCAGGCTGAGAATTATAAAATTCTTGCAAAGCTTGACTGGAACATCAGTAAAGTGCACAAATTAACGTTGAAGTACAATGAAATGGTTAGTGAGAATGATGCGCAATTGAATGGTAGTTCAGTTCCGAACGGTGGTGGCTTCACTGTTACTGGTCGCGTTGGTACACTATCTCGTTTGACCCAAAACAGATTCAGTTTGGCTTCCATGTCTTTCCAAAATTCAAATTTCAGGTTCAAAGACATTGTAAAATCTGCAACACTTGAATTGAACTCAAACGTAAGTGGAAGATTTGCCAATCAGTTCTTAGCAACCTACACCAAGATTCAAGCAACTAGAAGCACTCCTAGTAAGTTATTCCCCATGATTGACATATTCAATGGTACTGGTGATAACTATATGAGTGCAGGTCTCGAGCCATTCTCTAATAACAATGATGTTATCAACAATATATTTAGTGTCATCAATAACTCTACCTGGTTCAGAGGCAACCATACTATTACTGCTGGTGCTTCATACGAAGGGCAGCGTGTAGGTAACATGTTCATGCCTGCATCACAGAGTTATTACATTTTCAGTTCTTTGAACGATTTCGTTACCAACCAGGCTCCTGCTTATTATGCTTACACATATTCACTGGTTCCAGGTCAGAAATCAGTTTATTCAGCTGAATTAAAAATCGGACAACTAGGTGTTTATGCGCAAGATGAGTGGGCGATCAATGACAATTTCAAATTGACATATGGTTTAAGATTGGATAGACCAATTTATAACTCACAGCCATTAGAAAATCCTAAAGTTACAGAACTAACTTTCCCTGACGCAAACGGAAATCCTACTAAATATAATACTGGTGTATGGCCAAAGAGCAGGTTCCTTGCTTCTCCACGCGTAGGCTTCCGTTGGGATGTTGAAGGAAACAAAGACCTAATCGTTAGAGGTGGTACAGGTATCTTCACTGGTAAAATTCCATTTGTATGGTTAACCAATATTCCGACAAACAGTGGTATGTACCAGTTTGGTGCTAACGTAACTAGAGCTGCAGATTTACAGAAATATAAGTTCAATCCAGATCCTGACGCATACGCTTCTACTTTCCCTAACACCGCAGGTACAGCTGTACCAGCCAATATCGTTGTTACAGATCCAGAATTCAAATTCCCACAGATCTTCAGAACTAACTTGGCATTCGACAAACGTTTTGGTCAAGGTTGGTTGTTCTCGATGGAAGCCATCTATACAAAGGATTTGAATGCTGTAAGAATGAGAAATGCTAACGAGAAACCTACAAACGGTATCTTGACTGGCTCTGATGCTAGAGGTCGTTTTGCAGCAGCCGCTGATAGAAGAATCTATCCAAACATTACTTCTGCCATTGTATTGGAAAACACAAACAAAGGTGGCGGTTTCTCTTTCACAACGCAATTGTCTAAGTCGTTCTCTAATGGATTTTATGGTTCATTCGCTTACACTTACACAACATATAACGAAGTTACCAGCAATCCTGGTTCTCAGGCAAGCTCTGCTTGGAACAGTAACCCTAACGTAGGAACACAGAATGCACTTGAGTTATACAACAGTGCTTATGTTATTCCTCACAGAATCATTGGTACTTTGTCTTATCGCAAAGAGTACATCAAGCATTTGGCGACTACCTTCTCCTTATTCTATGAAGGTGCGTCTCAAGGTTTATTCACTTACACAGTTAACGGTGACTTAAACAATGACGGTAACTCAATCGATTTGATGTACATTCCTAAGGATGCAAGTGATATCATTTTTGTTGCTTCAACTGCCTCTGCTACATCTGGTGCCTACACAGCTCAGCAACATTCTGATGCATTCTTCCAGTTTGTAGAAAATGTTCCTCATCTTAGAAAGAATAAGGGAAGATATGCACAAAGAAATGGCGCTGCTCTTCCTTGGTATGATAGAGTTGATGTGAAGATTCTTCAAGATGTGTTCACCAACATTGGTAAGCGCAGAAACACTATCCAGATTAGCTTGGATATCTTGAACTTCACCAACATGATCAATAAAGATTGGGGTGTAATTAAAGCAACTACTGTAAGAAATCCATTGGTATTTGCGGGCTATAACGCTGCAGGTGCACCAACATACAGAATGTCTCAAATCAATAACCAACTTGTAACACAACCATTCCAAACTGTACTAAGTACAGCTAGTACATGGGGTATGCAGTTTGGTGTTAGATACATCTTCTAATCGATATCAGTTCGATACAAAAAAAGCCCCCGAAGTTTCGGGGGCTTTTTTTATTTCTTTAAAGCGGTTATTTTTTTTGTGAAGGATTGAATACTTTCTGCGTCATCGACAGAAAACTGTCCGATTCTTGTTCTTCTTAATGAGGATAAATAAGCGCCACAGCCTAATTGATTGCCAAAATCAAAAGCAAGACTTCTGATGTACGTACCGGTTGAGCAAACAACCCTAAAGTGAACGACTGGCAAATCGATTTTAGTTATTTCAAAAATTGAGATGGTTATTCTTCGAGGATCCATTTGAACTTCTTTCCCTTTTCTTGCTAAGACATATGCAGGTGTACCCGCCTTTTTAATAGCAGAATGGGCTGGAGGCACTTGCATGATTTCACCTGTAAATGGTAGTGTTGCGTTAGTTAAATCATCTGGTGTTAAATGATTAAATGGACCAACTAGAGTAGGTTCACTTTCCAAATCATAGGTGGGTGTTGTGGCACCCAAGGTAAAGGTTCCAGTATATTCCTTCTCAGCGGCCATATACTCATTGATCTTCTTGGTAAATTTTCCCGTACAGATAATCAACAAGCCTGTAGCTAATGGATCCAGTGTACCAGCATGTCCTACTTTTGGGATCCCTATTTGTGTCCGGATTTTCTTTACCGCATCAAAAGATGTCCACTCTAAAGGTTTATCAATGAGCAATACTTTGCCTTCTGCAAACTCATCTTTCCAATGTTCTGCTTTCAAATTGTACATTTGTACAAAGTTACCGATGATCGGAGACATATGGCACTTATACAACACAACGACGAAAAAATCAGGTTCCAACAGCAAGTAGATAACGCCAAAGCTTATGTACTCCCTTTTATTGAACAGGCGTTTAAATTGAAAGCTGACATGCATGTTCTTGATATCGGGTGTGGAGATGGAGGAGTTATGCTTCCATTTTTAGAAATGGGTATTAAAACAACCGGAATTGAATTAGATCAACAAAAAGCAGATTTTGCAAAACAGTTTTTGACCAATTACCTGGTAACTGGACAAGCGGAAATTATCAACTTGAATATTTATGAGGCCGAAGCTTTAGTGAAATACAAAGAGAGCTTTGATTTGATCATTTTAAAAGATGTCATTGAACACATATTCGACCAAGATAAATTTATCCCGTATTTGAAACAATTTTTAAAACCTGGTGGGCGTGTTTATTTTGGTTTCCCACCTTGGTATATGCCACACGGTGGACACCAGCAGGTTTGTCAGCATAAATTATTAGCGGCTCTACCCTATTACCATTTATTGCCTGCTGCGCTATATAAATCTGTATTGAAATTATTCGGAGAAGCTGATCCTGTCATTAAGGAATTACTTGAAATAAAATCAACGGGTATTTCAATAGAAAGATTTGAAAGGCTTGTCCTGAAAAACAACTATTCTATTGAAGCCAAAAAACATTACTTAATCAATCCTATCTATAAATATAAATTTGGCTGGAAACCTAAAGAACAATTCTGGCTGATCCAGCAAATCCCTTTCTTTCGCAATTTTATAACGACCTGCGTGTATTATATAATTAGGAAATAGTGTTATTGCTTTACAAACTTGGCAAATAGGTTAGAACCCATATCAGTGAGTCTCACATGATAAATACCCGGAGTAAGTGAATTGATATTAACGTCTACTTTCGATTGCTGAAAATAACCAGTCTTTACAATTTGACCGTTCGCTGCAATTATTGCATAATGTTTTCCCTGATTATCTACACCATTTAAACTAATGCTGATGTTACCAGAGGCAACAGGATTTGGATAAATGTTAATCTGTTTATTTGTACTTGTTTCTGTTGACACAGGTGAACTATTCCATGAAGATGTAAGCCCTTTAGAATTTAGTAAACTATTGCGTTTTCCATTGAATGAAAACTGAGCACGCATTACGTTTTTTTGTCCTTCTGTGAACATACCCATACTTGCATCATTGGTAAAATCCATAAAGTTCATGAACATTTCACCTTCAGGCGTACCATTACAAGCAGTCAGTTTTGGAAACACAGGGTCACCTGCATTACCACTGCGTTGTTTAGGTGTATCCTGAATGCCATCATCACCACATTGTTTATCCCCCCAAAGATGTTGCAAACCTAACCAGTGACCCACTTCATGGGTTAATGTTCTTCCTTTATGATACGGGAAACTTACATTACCAACAGTTCCGAATGCATCATAACGTACTACTACACCATCTTTTGTTGGATCTGATCCGGGAAGTGTTGCATATCCAGATAACCCTGGAACAGTATTGCATACCCAAATATTGAGATAACTTGATGCATCCCATGGATAAGCTCCGCCAAATGCAGTTGATTTGATTTTATCGTCATCAGACCACATCATTCTTGTACTTCGCTTTCTTACAATTCCCGTTGTTTGCCTTCCATTGGGATCTGTCTTTGCTAATTCAAAACGAATATTTGCATTTCCCGAAAGCTTTGCAAAAACTGAAGGAACTTTTGCAAAGTCAGCATTATTTCTGTTGAAATCTGCATTGATTGCGTCGATCTGAGATTGAATTTGGGCATCGCTGATGTTCTCATATGCATTGTTGTAGATAACATGAACTACGACAGGTATGATGATTGTCTGTTCACTTAAAGCATTACCAGGTACAATAGCATTTACTTGCTGAGTAGCAGCTTGTGTATTGATATCATTGCTGCCCGTACAAATTCTTTGTGCAGTAGCGCTGAAAGAGGTGAGTAACAATATGTATAGGATATAAAGCCTCATTTTCGATAATTGGAATGAGGTCTTCAGTAGGGAATT
>CAZDTN010000011.1:0-24624 GCA_964508355.1 uncultured Sphingobacterium sp. | reverse complement strand
TTTTCTGTAGTTGATGCAACCTGATGGCTCATAACAGGAATAGATTTCTTGATTAACTTTTCAATGTCTTTCAAGAAAGCTTTTTCTTCTCTGCTGCAAAACGACAAAGCAATGCCTGCTGCACCCGCTCTGCCTGTCCGCCCAATTCGATGTACATAAGTTTCTGGCACATTAGGCAATTCATAATTAAGTACATGGGATAATTGATCAATATCAATTCCTCTTGCCGCAATATCTGTTGCAACCAAGACCCTAACTTTTTTGTTCTTAAAATTTTCCAATGCAGTTTGACGTGCATTCTGTGATTTATTACCATGAATAGCAGCAGCAGAAATACCATGTGCTGCTAATTTCTTGGAAAGCTTATCAGCAGCGTGTTTCATCTGTGTAAAGACCAAAAGTGTTTCTATAGACTTATCGTTTAAAATATCAATCAAAAGATTTTGCTTGTCTTGTTTGTCGACAAAATAAACACCTTGCTGTATAATTTCTGCAGTCGATGAAACGGGAGTTACTTCTACTTTAACGGGATCTTTCAACAACACATCCGACAATTGTTTAATTTCTGTGGGCATGGTTGCTGAGAAGAACAATGATTGTCGTTTTGCTGGAATTTTTGCAATAACTTTTTTTACATCATGGATAAAGCCCATATCCAACATACGATCTGCTTCATCCAATACAAAGAATTTGATATGGGATAAACTGATATGTCCCTGTTGCATCAAATCCAATAACCTGCCAGGTGTTGCTACTAATATATCAACACCATTTCTAATTGCATTAACCTGACTATGCTGTGATACACCACCAAAGATGACATGGTGCTTTAAAGAAAGATATCTGCCATAAGCAGCAATACTTTCTCCAATTTGAATAGCCAGTTCTCTGGTTGGGGTTAGAATTAAACAATCAATAGTTTTTGATTTGCTATTAGCGGATAAACGATACTCATGCATCAACTGCAAAATAGGAATCGTAAATGCCGCGGTCTTGCCAGTACCAGTCTGTGCACAGCCCAAAATATCTCTTCTTTCGAGAATAGGGACAATTGATTTTTCTTGAATCTGTGTAGGTGTTACATAACCTTCCTGATCCAAAGCCTTTAGAATAGGCTCGATGAGTCTTAAATTTTTAAATGACACAATAAATTTTTTAATGAATAAATGTGATAAGGCCACCGCTACGGAATCGATGCTTTATCTGCCTTACGTTAACACACCACATATTTGAGAAGCATAACCAAACAAACACAAAGAGCAATAACATGAAGAAAAGCAAAGATAACCTTTTTAATCATTGATAATCAATAAATTCTGTTAAATCCAGGCTATTGAAATAAATAAATGAATAAAAACATTAACATCAATTTAATCTATATAATATATAGTTTATTTCTATATTAATAATAAATAGTATATTTGTGGTGCTGTTCAGCAGGTGCTGCACAGTTTGAAAGAGTACCCTCTCTCAAATCCAATTCCTTCCTAAAAACCGCCGCAGAAGGGAATCCAAATCCAGTGAAACCAATCTATGTTTACAAACACTTTTGCCAGGACACGTAGATTGTCCTTAAAGCAAACAACATCCATGCCCTTTTGCAAGGCGAGCCGTCAGTTATGACGGCTTTTTTTTGCGATTAAACATCAAATATCAATACAACACATTTGTCATTTTGGTCAATGAGATAGATCAGCCTTATGGTTAGGCCCATTTACTAATTTATCACCAAAATCAAATCATGATTGTAGAACTGCGTCCTTCTGCTTTAAAAATTTCTTGTGCCACAGATTTACAGGTACGTAATGATATCAACCCAAACATTCCTGATGAATTAATCGACCAACAGAGGGCGGAGGAAGCGCTCAAAATGGGTCTGAAAATTAGAGCTGATGGATTTAATGTGTTCGCTTGCGGAGATGAAGGAACTGGAAAGATGACAGCAGTCAGAATGTTTCTTGAAAAATGCGTAGATAAAGAACCCTTACCTGATGATTGGTGCTATGTCTATAATTTTAAAGACCCTTATCAACCAACAAAACTAAAATTACCAGCAGGCAGGAGCAGTGAATTAAAAAACGACATGAAAGGGTTTGTTAGTGATGTTTTACAAGCACTGACTAAATCATTTGAAAGCGAAATATACAATTCAAAAAGGCAGTCGATAAAAGATAAATACGATAAAATACAAGCTGATCTAACCTTATCAATTAATGAAAAAGCAGAGAAAGAATCTTTGTTAATAAAGCAAACACCAGTAGAGGTATACACCATACCCATTAAGCATGGAGAAGTAATGACAGACGATGAGTTTGATAATTTGCCTGTTGCTGAAAAAAAAATAATTCAGGAAAAACAAACGCGATTCAATAATGAAATGGATAGTGCTTTAAAAAAACAACGTCTACTGGAAAAAGAGATGATCAAGGATTTCAAAAAACTTGAAAATGAAATAGCTACTCTTTCAATCAACAGTATTACAGAAGATATATGCAATAAATACAATAGTATACCAGATGTTGTTGAATATCTAAACAATGTTAAAAATGATATGCTAGAAAATCTATCAGATTTCATGCTGGCCCAAAAAGAAAAATTTGAAGAATTACCACTAAGAGAAAATGAATTCTCAAAACGTTATCAGATTAACATACTCGTAGATAATGGAAACCAAAAAGGATCACCTATTATTATTGAAAGTAACCCAACTTATATCAATTTAATTGGTAGTGTAGAAAAAGAACCCTTGATGGGGTCCTTAATTACTGATTTTACCATGATCAGAAAAGGGTCTTTGCACAAAGCAAATGGCGGCTATTTAATCATCAAAGTTGCAGATCTCTTTAAAAATTTATTTTCCTGGGAAGCCTTAAAAAGAGCCATAAGAAACAAAGAAATAGTTATTGAAGATGTTGGAGAACAATTGGGATACCTTACTACAAAAACCCTCAAACCAGCACCAATACCACTTCAGGTAAAAGTTATACTGGTTGGACACCCCGTTTATTACCATTTTTTATACGATTATGACAGTGATTTCAAATCACTATTTAAAGTAAAAGCTGATTTTAATTCTGAAATGGACAGGACTCTAGAAAATTCAGCAAATTTTATCTCCTTTTTTGAAAGACTAGCTAAAAAAGAAAACCTACTACCCACAGATTTTTCGGCACTATATAAATTAGAAGAATTTGGCGCAAGAGCTACCGAAGATCAACATAAATTAAGTATGCGCTTCAGCAAAACTGCTGATGTACTAAGAGAAGCCAACCATTATGCACTGGAAGAAAATAAACCTACAATATCGAATGATCATATTGAAAAAGCAATTGAAAAAAGAATATACAGAAGTAATTTAATTGCTGAGAAAATAAATGATTTAATCAAAAACAAACATATTCTTATTGATTTATCAGGTAAGAAAATAGGACAAGTAAATGCACTTTCAATTATTGATATGGGTGATATCATGATTGGAAAACCCAGTAAAATTACATGCTCGGTTAATCTTGGAAAAGAAGGTGTGATAACAATTGAAAGAGAAGCAGAACTAAGTGGACCAATACACACAAAAGGTGTTTTGATTTTAAATGGATACCTGGCAGAACATTTTTTTCAAGATAAACCTGTGAGTCTAACAGCAAGATTAGTATTTGAACAAAGCTATGCTGAAATTGAAGGAGACAGTGCGTCCAGTACAGAATTATATGCACTGCTATCCGCATTGGCTAAAATTCCTATCCAGCAAGGAATTGCTGTTACGGGTTCAGTAAATCAAAAAGGGCAAGTTCAATCCATTGGCGGCATCAATGAAAAAATTGAAGGTTATTTTGAAGTATGTAAACTTATGGGGGTGAGCGGTGAACAAGGCATCATCATTCCAGCATCAAATGTTCAGAACCTGATGTTGAAAGATGAAGTCATCGAGGCTGTTAAACATAATCAATTCAAAATATGGGCTATAGATACAATAGACGATGGTATTGAAGTATTAACCGGATTAAAAGCAGGCTCAACTGAAGAAGAAGGAAGTATAAACTGGTTAATCAATAAAACACTCAATGAATTTTCAACAACACTCAAAGAATTTGGTGAAGATGGAGAGATTGAAGAGGAGGATAGCAATAGCAATCAACATTGGGTTTCAGACGTGGTTATGAAATAAAAAAGAGCATCCGTTATATCGGATGCTCAATTCAGATACGCAATCAGGCAGACTCGAATATTTCCTGATACACCACAGCAATCTTATTCTCCACTTCATTTACTCCTGCAGTCGACCAGGCAGTATTTTCTGCTTCCTCTTTTTCCTGTAGTGATGCAACGGTGCCACTTAAAATCACCCGATCACCCAGTACTTCTACCTTGATTCGATCCGCCTCTTGTCCCGCTGTCCGAATAAAACTATCACGTATCTGTTTTTTGATGTCCAGACTGGAAGGCTTTTGCTTGACTGTAATTAAATTTTCAACGCCCTTAACACCATTGATATTGGATAATGCTTTTTTAGCCGCCAATCGCTGATAACTCCATTCAACAATTCCTTCTAAAATGACAAAACCATTTTCTACCTTAAGTTTGATTTTATCATCCGGAACAGCACTATCCCACTTCAATGCATTGATACAAGCTTCTGCAATCTCTGCATCTGATTTTTTATTGATAGGAGAAATCCCCACCTGTAAATCAACTGCGACTGCCTTAACACCCAATATGCTTTTTGCAACGCGTTCTGCTGCTAATTTCTTGGGGAAAGTATCTACGATTCCAGAAAGTGTAACAACACCGTTCTTCACCGAAACGCCAATGGCGGAAGCATTGAGCTGGGGCTCCCATTTCAACTGACTCTGAACATCTGCTTGAATCTGAAAATCCGTCTTCATACCTGTTTAATTATGAGGTTAACAATGATAACACCCCAAAACTAAACGGCGATAACAGGTTGTAAAAGGACTTCGGTTAGTCGTTTTACCAATCTAAATCAGAAACTGATTTCTACCGCGACAGGAAAATGATCGGATGGATATTTTCCAAAGTAAGTATCTGTCAAAACAGCCCATCGAAGTGATTTAAACTGTTTCGAAATAAAAACATGATCAATTACATCTTTGCCAACAGTTGCTGTATTAAATCCATTGAAACTGCCACTCAGTTGATATGGTGCTGCAGTGAGCGTATAACTATCACTTATCATTCCTGATTGGGCAAGCGACAAATACCAGGCTGTCTCTCTGCCACCATTTAAATCTCCCATAAATACAATTGGCTTATCTCCTGCAATGCTTTTAATTTTTTCCAACACCAGCTTACTGCTTTCTACACGTGCCACCATGCCCTGGTGATCATAATGTGCATTGAAAACAAAAAATATTTTTCTCGATTTTTTGTCTTTTAATTTTACCCAACTGCAAATCCTGTTGAATTTTGAATCCCATCCAAAGCCGGGTCTATCTGGTGTTTGCGAAAACCAAAAATCTCCTTTATCCAACAATTCAAATCTTTCCTTCTTATAAAAAATAGAGGAGTGCTCGCCAGCTGATTGTCCATCATCCCTGCCTACACCATAATAATCGAAAGCAGGCATAGCCGTTTTTAAATCTTCCAACTGTAACTTGACTGCCTCTTGTACACCAAATAATTCAAATTGATGATATTGAATCAGCGCAACAACAGCATGTTTACGTTCTGTCCATAAGTTACCGATATCCGTGGTATTCGCATACCGCAGGTTATACGTCGCTATCTTAATCGATTGTGATGATGCTTTCATGGAAAAAAATAAAATCATTAACAGCAGTAATCGCTTCATAAATTGAATTGTATATCAATATAATATTTTTTTACCTTTAGACAATTACACCTTACATCATGAAAAAATATCTAGCACTTTTACTTATATGCTATAGCTCAATAGCATTTTCGCAAAACATCCCTGCCAATAAACAAGCTGTGTTGAATTCTGTCGCCAAACACGAAAAAGAATTAATCGGACTAAGCGATGAAGTATGGGCCCATGCTGAAATTGCCATGAAAGAACACCAATCAGCTAAAGTACTTTCGGAATATGCAGAAAAACAAGGTTTTAAAGTAACTCGCAATATTGCTGGTATACCCACAGCCTTCATCGCTGAATACGGATCAGGCAAACCCATCATTGGTATTCTTGGTGAATTCGATGCTCTCCCTGGTTTATCTCAAAAAGCACAAACCACCAAAGAAGCACTGAAAGAAGGTGCTGCTGGTCATGGTTGCGGACACAACATGTTCGGAGCTGCTAGCTTAGGTGCTGCAGTTTCTATCAAAGAATTAATTGCCTCAGGTAAGTTAAAAGGAACTATTCGTTTTTATGGCACACCTGCGGAAGAAGACCTCGCAGGTAAAGTATACATGGCAAGAGATGGCGTATTTAATGATTTGGATGTGTGCCTCGACTGGCATCCTGATTACGAGAACAAAGCTAACATGCAAAGCTCACAAGCCATCGTCAGCTATACCGTAACCTTTAAAGGTAAAAGTGCACACGCAGCAGCTGATCCATGGAATGGTAAAAGTGCCTTAGATGCTGCTGAATTATTTAATATTGGTATGAACTTCTTACGTGAACACATGAAACCTAGTGTGCGTGTTCACTATGTTTACAAAAATGCAGGTAATGTTCCCAATGTAATTCCTGATGAAGCAAGCGTTTGGATCTGGATCCGTGATTCAAAAAGAAGTGGTGTTGCTGCTATCGAAGAACGTATGAAAGAGATTGCTGAAGGTGCTGCAAAAATGACAAGAACACAAGTGAGTTATTTTATGGACAATGGACTCTATGAATTGCTCGTCAATGAGACTGGCGCTAAAGCATTGCACAAAAATATGGAATTGGTTGGCCCTATCAAGTACACAGAAGAGGAAATAGCATTTGCCAACAAAATCATGAAAGAATATGGATCAGAGCCTCTTGGCATCAATGGGGCCATCAAGCCTTTAGAGGCTACAAGACCTGATCCTGATGGGGGATCGACTGATGTGGGTGATGTTAGCTACATAGTTCCTGAAATAACGTTGAATGCTGCAACAGCTCCTTATAAATCTCCTTGGCATTCTTGGGTTGTTGTGGCCTGCGGTGGAATGAGCATCGGACATAAGGGAATGTTGTTTGCAGCAAAATCACTTGGAACAACTATGGTCGATCTATTTGAAAACGAATCATTGAGAAAAGAAATTCGCGCAGAGTTTGACAAACGAAAAGGAAATGAAGTATGGAAGGCGATGTTACCAGACGGACCTCCTCCTGTTCCTAAATTTTAAATAGACCAATAAAAAAGAGCAGATGATTTCTGCTCTTTTTTTTACTAAACTATTTATTGCATTAACCGGCAATTCCCAAAGGAGAGAAATACAGGAAGATGCCTAAAATAACTGCAAGCACAAATACAGACAAAGCCACATCAACCCAATTCCAACTAGCCCTGCTTGCAGCTTTATCTTCTGCGACTGTAGTAGCAAAAGTGAGTCCTCTTACTTTATCTTCTGTTGGTGGTGCGCTCATCAAACTAATGATCACAAACACTGCAACACTGTACAAGAACAACCAAATGCAGAAATACAAGAAACTCATGGTTGCAAACTGATGCAAATAACTCCCCACTTCAAAACTATCGTGAAACAATTGCATGGTAAGTTTAGTTATTCCTAAAATAAATCCAGATACCATTGCAGTATATGCCCCTTTTGCATTCAATCGTTTAAAGAAAACACCTAGTAAAAAAACAGCTGAAATTGGCGGAGCTAAATAAGACTGAACAGTTTGGAGATAATTATACAATCCATCGTCAATTCTTCCCATCAAAGGAATCCAAGCCATGCCCATCAATACAATGACTCCAGTAGCAATACGACCAACTTTCACCAATTCTTTTTCAGTCGCATGTGGATGTGATTTTTTATAAATATCAATGGTGTATAAAGTCGAACAAGCATTGTATACAGATGCCAATGACCCCATTAATGCAGCAAGCAACCCTCCCGCTAATACGCCACGCAAACCGACTGGCATAATCGCCTTTACCATCACAGGAAATGCAGCATTAGTATCATCCAATTGAATTTTACCTTGCTGACTCAATGTGTATGCAATTAATCCAGGTATTAAGAAAATAAAAAATGGAAGCAATTTCAATAAGGCTGCAAAGATGGTTCCTCTTCTGGCCTCTTGTTCATTCTTCGCAGCCAAACAGCGTTGAACAATATGCTGGTCTGTACACCAATACCAAACGCCAACAATAGGAGAAGCAAACAAAATACCTAACCAAGGAAATTCAGGATCACTCAAAGGCAAGAACATATTCAATTTCTCTTTGGGTAAAGATTGCATTAAACTATCCCAACCGCCGACTTCTCTCAAACCAAATACCAACAATAAAAATGAACCGGACAACAAGACAATCGCTTGAATAGCTTCGGTATACATTACTGCATGTAATCCCCCTAAAATCGTATAAACGCCTGTCACCACAACAAGTATTACAGCACCAGTCCAGAAATCAACTCCTAAAAATTGATTAAATACCAAAGCTCCAGCAAAAATGGTAACAGATGCTTTTGCAATCACATAACTGATCAATTGAATAATGGTAAGTAATCTCCTAGCCTGAGGATTAAACCGTTTCTCCAAAAATTCAGGCATGGTATAAACAGAACTGCGTAAATAAAATGGAACAAATACCCATCCTAAAATAAGTACGATGTAGGAATGTAATTCATAGTGACCAAGAACAGTGCCTGATTTTGCTGCTGAACCCGCTAAACCTACAATATGCTCTGATCCTACATTTGAGGCAAGTATTGATGCACCAATTACAAACCATCCAAGGTTGCGGTTAGCTAAAAAATAATCAGAAGTGGTCTCTTTACTTTTTTTAATACTCCAAACAGAAACAGCACCAATAACGAGAAGATATAAAACGACGAAAAGCCAATCAATGGGACCGAGAAATTGCATAATGTTGGTTTTGGTTGTGTTTCCGAATATAACTCAAAAACACGAACCTTTTACCCATTACATCAATGCACTTTCTTTTCTCCTGCCTTTATAGAAATAGGTAAAGTATTTGCTTTTGTAGGAATGGGACAAGTTGAAAATTCAGAAAAAGCACAAGGAGGATTGTACGCTTTATTGAAATCAATTTTGGTCATGCCGTTTGCATCTGGCTTTGGTATATCAATAAAGCGACCAGAAGCATAAGTCTCGTTTCCATTCGTTGCATCTCCAAAAACAATATGGTATTTACCTTCTTCTCCTTCATCAACTACATCCAATGTATATGATCTGCCATCAATCTTGAAAATAATTTTTCCTGGATGGGGCTGCTGATACGATTGACCTAATACATTAGTGGTAGTAATGGTAGGAACTAAGGATGGTTTAAACTCAGCTTCTAATATCCAATCTTCACTAGCTTTGAAACGATCAATTTTTTTTAATGCTTCTAATGCTGGATTAGCCAGATCTCTGAATCTTACTCCAATTAAATCTTCTCGTTTAATGATACTCCACCTGAATGTTTTATATGATAATGATAAAGCAGTGGGTGGATCTGTTTTAAAAATGACTCCACTTTTAAATTGCGTATTTTTTTCTGTCACTTCATTTCCAGGTGCTGATTCCCACTTCACTTCGGTCCCTGCTAGGATAAACTTGCCTAATTGTGCAGGGAAAGCTTCATGTTTAAATACCAATTCGTTGGTTGATTCACTGCCAAAACTATTTTCTCCTTGCTTAAGCCAAAACAGTCCCGCAAGATTCACCCAACCATTAGCCGCTTTTAAGGTTGTTAAACGTTGATCGTCCCATTGCTTTATTTCTTCAGCATACTTTTTAGCTTGTTGCTGAGCTGAGACATCGGACATCAATTCAAGAAAAAATGCAATCATCAGTAATGGTAATAAATAACGTGTTGTTCTTTTCATGCTCAAAACAAAATTAATGATTTATTATTACCACACCAAATTAGTAGACTAATAGATTTCCTACATATTCCGCCTGTATTGTCCACCTACTTCATACAAGGCATCTGTTATTTGTCCCAACGAACAATACTTAACCGCTTCCATCAATGCCTCAAATAGATTACCCTGTTCGCGAGCAACCTGCTTTAATTTATTCAGCTGTAGCTCGGCATATGCCTTATTGCGCAATTGGAAAGCTTGTAAGTTTTTGATTTGTTGGTCCTTTTCTTCAGTTGTACTCCTGATCACCTGGTCAGGAATTAAAGTAGGACTACCAGATTTCCCAATAAACGTATTGACACCCACAATAGGCACTTCTCCCTTGTGTTTCAAAGTTTCATAATGCATGCTTTCTTCTTGAATACGGTTGCGCTGGTACATTCGCTCCATGGCACCCAATACGCCTCCGCGTTCTGTAAGTCGATCAAATTCCAACATCACTGCTTCCTCCACCAAATCAGTCAGCTCTTCTATAATAAACGATCCCTGAATAAAATTCTCTGTTTTGGCAGATCCCAATTCTTTGTTGATAATCAATTGAATGGCCATTGCTCTTCTTACACTTTCCTCAGTTGGTGTAGTGATGGCTTCATCATAAGCATTGGTGTGTAAAGAATTGCAATTATCATAAATAGCATAGAGCGCCTGTAAGGATGTTCTGATATCATTGAAATCTATTTCCTGCGCATGCAAACTTCTGCCGCTCGTTTGAATATGATATTTTAATTTTTGTGAACGACTGTTTGCATTGTATTTGTGCTTCATCACCTTTGCCCAAATTCTTCTGGCTACTCTTCCAATTACACTGTACTCGGGATCCATTCCGTTACTGAAAAAGAAAGACAAATTAGGCGCGAAGTCATCAATGTTCATTCCCCTAGATAGATAATATTCTACATAGGTGAACCCATTGGAAAGGGTGAAAGCAAGCTGTGTGATAGGATTGGCGCCTGCTTCAGCAATATGATAACCACTGATAGAAACGCTGTAAAAATTGCGGACATTATTTTGGATAAAATAAGATTGCACATCCCCCATCAAACGCAATGCAAATTCTGTCGAAAATATACACGTGTTCTGCGCCTGATCTTCTTTAAGAATATCTGCTTGCACAGTTCCACGAACCTGCTGCAATACTTTTGCTTTAATTTCATTATAAGTTTCAGCATCCAATACTTCATCACCACTTAATCCAAGTAACTGTAATCCCAATCCATTATGGCCTTCAGGAAGAGCGTTTGGTGTTTGTGTATCCCTGTACTCAACTGATGGGAAATGAGCATATTTCTTTTCCCTGATCTCTTTTGCCTTTTCCCATAACTCATGCTCAGTGATGTACTTTTCACATTCCTGATCGATAGCCGCGTGTAAAAAGAAAGCCAGCAACATTGGAGCGGGACCATTGATGGTCATGGATACAGAAGTGTTCGGATCTGAAAGATCAAAACCGCTGTACAATTTTTTTGCATCATCAACGGTAGCTACACTCACACCACTGTTACCCACCTTACCATAGATATCTGGTCTTGTATCTGGATCTTGTCCATATAAGGTTACACTATCGAAGGCAGTCGATAAGCGCTTAAACGGCTGCGATGCTGATAAATAATGAAAGCGCTTGTTCGTTCTTTCCGGACCACCTTCACCAGCAAACATCCTTGTTGGATCTTCACTGGTATTGCGCAATGGAAATACAGATGCCGTATACGGAAACTTTCCTGGGAAATTTTCCTGCAAACGCCAACGTAAAATATCTCCCCAGTCATTAAATCGGGGGACAGCAATTTTTGGAATGCTGGTCCCTGAGAGTGATATAGATTTTAAAGGACGACGAAAGACTTTATCCCTTACCTGGTATTCAAAAAAATCAGCTTCGTATCTTTTTTTGGTTTCCTCCCACTCATCAATCAACTTCTTACACAAGGGGAACATTTTTTTACCAACTTGTTCTATCTTTTCTTCAAGTTGTTTTTTCAACTCCAGCTCTTGTGCATTCAACAAAGCAACTGTGCCATTGAGTTTGTATAAATCAGAAGCTAACTTAGCTTGTTCATTAGCAAGCTGATTGTACTTTCTCACTTCATCTGCAATCTCAGACAAATACCTTACTCTTGAGGCTGGAATAACAACAGATGTTGCTGAAACCGGTGCTTCAAAAGATACAGTGAGTTGTTTTCCAAAAACTTTTTCCATCAACAAACTAAACAGTTTATTGACCCCCGCATCATTGAACTGTGAACTGATAGTAGCTACAATGGGTAATGCATCATCTGACGCTTCCCATAATGCATGGTTTCGTTTGTATTGTTTTCTGATATCGTGTAACGCATCTTTTGCACCAGGTTTATCAGATTTATTTAAGGCTATTACATCAGCATAATCCAACATGTTGATCTTCTCTAATTGAGATGCAGCACCATATTCAGGCGTCATCACATAGAGACTTACATCACAATGATCTATTATAGAAGCATCACTTTGTCCAACGCCTGCACTCTCTAAAACCACAAAATCAAATTCATGTTGCTTACATATAGCAATTGCTTCTTTGGCAACACCACTTAATGATTTTTCACTTTCTCTGGTTGCCAGTGAACGCATGTATACACGTGGAGATGAAATACTATTCATCCGAATGCGATCACCTAATAAGGCTCCACCGGTTTTCTTTTTTGAAGGATCGACAGATATTACAGCTATTGTCTTGTCTGGATAGGTCTCCAAAAATCTTCTTACTAATTCATCAGTAATAGAAGATTTACCAGCTCCACCAGTTCCTGTTATACCCAATACAGGTATGTGTGTTAATTCATTTTGTATTGACTGCTCTATACCTTGCTCTGCCAATGTTATGGATCGCGCAATCTTCCTGATGTCTTTGTGTTCTCCCCAACTTATCTTAATATCTTTATCATAAGGTTGATCAATTTTATAATCACAGCGTTTGATTACATCTTCAATCATTCCTTCAAGTCCCATGCTTCTTCCGTCATCTGGAGAATAAATGCGATCTATACCATAGGCATGCAATTCTTCAATTTCGGTTGGAAGAATTGTACCACCCCCGCCACCAAAAATGCGAATATGTCCGCATCCATTCTCTACCAATAAATCTTTGATGTATTTGAAAAACTCAAGATGTCCTCCTTGATAAGATGTGATGGCAATACCATGTGCATCTTCTTCAATGGCTGCTTCTACAATTTCACGGGCACTTCTGTTATGACCAAGATGAATGATTTCTGCTCCCAGCGATTGCATGATTCTGCGCATGATGTTGATGGCAGCATCATGACCATCAAACAGAGAGGCAGCCGTAACTATGCGAACCTTATTCACCGAACTATATGGCATAGATAATCAGTTGAACAGCAAAGTTACGAAGGGAAGCCCTTCGAAAACTTATTTCTGTACGACTGGTATGGCAGCTGAAACCTCATGAGCGGCAGTATAAGTATGTCCGGTCAACTGCGCAGCTGTTTGTGCCAATTGTTTTTGGTAAAATTGCTGGTTAGACTTCATCTCGCCGAGGGGCTTTACTTTTGGACCCATTACAGCAAACCACATCTGGTAAGCATCTTGCACTCCACTTCCATGGTCTGTCCACTCTTCTTTTTTAATATCACCCCTACCATGATCAGTAGTAATAAGCAAAGTTGTCTTGTTTTTATAATCTGGCTGTGACTGCACCCAGTTCCAGATACTTCCTACCCACTCATCAAACTGATGAGCCGCATTTAAATAGTGCTTATATTCTCCATGATGCGCAAATTCATCTGTTTCACCATAAGAAATATACATCACCTTGGGTCGTTTGTTTTTTAAATAGGTAAAGGCTTGATAATGGGTGAAGACATCCAGGCATTCTACATTACCCCATGGTCTGAATGAGGTGCGGACCATTTCGTTCAACAATTTCATTTCAGGATCAGTTGATGCTACACTATTATCATCAAAAGCATTAATAACAGGAAGTCCCGCTCTTTTCTCATTGATAATTCTATCAAACGCATCCCAGGCAGCAAATGCAGCCACCTTTCCTTTGTAAGCAGGAAGTGAATTATAATATTCCAGAATTGTTTTGTGTGGATTGGGAGGATATTCATTTGAATTGATCAGGGTATCAACATGACCAGTTAGTATCTCACTATAGCCAGGATAAGAGAACCAGTATGGATTGGCATTATCGATTTTATTTCCATATTTCCTGTTGCCATACAATTGACCTTGTTTGGCAATAGTACCCCAAAAAAAAGGAAGTAGTTTTTGACGTCGGGCCTCAGGGGATTGATCCCAATAAGCATTAAAAATTCCGGTGCTATCGTATTGATTAAATCTTTTATCACTTGCAATTGCAGCATCCATGCCATTATACACTTCCTGCCACCTGAAACCATCTGTGGTGATGATGATCAAACGTTGATCATCTTGCGCATTTAAGAAGCTGGCAGAAAATAGAATTGAAAATACACATAAGGTGCGTACAAGAAAATTATTGAGTGGCATGGTCAGTCCTTATTTAATACTTTGAAAATAAGCAAAAAAAAGAACAGACAATTATTGTATTACTAGACAAGTTCTGCCATCATGCATCTAGCACTTCCACCACCAAGAGTTTCAATGGTTGTAATGTCACTATGTATAATGGGTTGATAGGCTTCAAGTCGTCTTATCTGATCTTGCGTCAAGTGTTGATAGGCCTGTGTTGACATAACCAAGAAACGATTGCCATACTTATTTTGAACCTGTAACATATTACCGCAAAAATGATCCATTTGATCAAAACTAATGGCAATGATTTCTTTTTGTGTGGCTGCAAATTGTTCAATCAGTTTTTCTTTTTCATCGTGGTCGTACACAGCTTCAAGACAAATAACAACAAAACGATCAGCCATACACATCAAAACATTGGTATGATAAATCATTAATTTTCTTTGGTCGTGTGCATGAAACAATACAGGAGTATAGTTCATTTTCTTGCAAAAGCTGTCAAACAACTCTTTATCAGTACGTTCAGATATACAAGCATAAGCGATTTTATGATGTCGATCTAAAACCATACTGCCGGTACCTTCAAGGTATTGCCCGCTATTTTCAAAATGTGTAAAATCTACTACTTCATTGATGGAACACGTTTCTTTAACAGCATCAATCACTGTCTGTTTTCGCTCCATGCGCCTATTCTTGGCATACATGGGATATAAAACCATGGTGCCTTCTTCATGAATCGATATCCAATTATTAGGAAAAATAGAATCCGGTGTTAATGGGGATGGTGTGTCTTTTACAACCAGTACATTAATATCATGTGAGGATAAACGATCGACAAATTGCTGAAATTCATTCAATGCTTTTGTTTGCGCATTTTCAATGCGTGCATTTTGCTGGAAATAATTATTAGTAGCCGTCTCTTCATTAAAGCCAAATGAAACAGGCTCAATCATCATTACAGTTTTCATAAACAATTTTTAATCTCTATTTATGGGCATACTCATACAATGAAATCCACCTCTTGCTCTCGATAATTCTGCAGAGGGCATTAAAATTACCGTATTCTCAATCTCATTTATTTTAATTCGATCTTCTTCCAGGTCATCAATTAAATCCTGCACCTTAACAACTTTGAATCCTGCTTGAGCGAACGCAGCAACGGTTTTTTCATTCCGATCATAAGAAAGTACTACTCCCTCTTTTAATGCCAATAAATTACAGGAGTCTGTCCATTGCTCTCTTACCGCGTATGGATATTCATTATTACCTGAAAAAATTATTTTCACATCTGTACACCCCAAATCATGAATACTGATGTTCCTCAGCAATGCTTCAAGGCTACTAAACTTAATTGGCTGATTTGGATGCTCTTTGTGGAATTGAATAATTTCAGCCTCTTCTGTTGCATTACCCAGTAGATTTTTTTCTATACTGCTTCTTTGTTCGTGGTTATTCATCTTTTCAGAAAAAAGTCCCATCATCACCCAAACATCTTTCTTCACTTGAGTAAAAATGGTATCTATATGCATGTAGTCACGTTTCGCAGGTATTTTAACTACGCTTATTTTAGTTACTAGCCCCCGTTGAAATAATGTCTCGGTTAATTGTGCCGCTGCCGCTGAAGAAGTTCTTTCACTGATTCCTATAATCAAATGTTCAGGTGAAACCATCATCACATCCCCACCCTCTAATGTAATCTTATTGTTGTTTTCATTTTCAGGCATCAAAAAAACGGGCCTGTTTTGTTTTAACTCAATAATGTTACTTCTATACGGCGCAAACAAGGGATGATGAAAGAAAATATATCTTGCTAACAAAGCCTCACGGTGTCTGGCAATTTTAGCAGGTTTATTTAAAATCAAA
Source organism: uncultured Sphingobacterium sp. (assembly GCA_964508355.1). Taxonomy (GTDB): domain Bacteria; phylum Bacteroidota; class Bacteroidia; order Chitinophagales; family Chitinophagaceae; genus Pollutibacter. The sequence goes on along the minus strand of CAZDTN010000011.1, from coordinate 8,274 downwards.
TGGTCTTTTACCACTATTCCAATATCACGGGTGAAAATGAAATTAGGAATGGGGGCAAATAATACTGATTTATCATTACCGGTACCCGATAATAAACAACTGGCCAACTCTACTGGCGAATAATTACACAACAACTGCTGCGTTGCATGTGTACAACCCTCCAGTGCACATACCGCAGCAATCATCTGCGATTTTAAATTATCATCTACTAAAATTTCCTCTAGCAACCATTGTAGTTCAATTACATTTTCAGATCGATAAAACTTATGATGCCCCGGTTGATAAAAGACACGATTATTAGTTGGATCATCGATCTCCTTGAGTTTACCTTTAATTTTTTCAGGATCGAGAAAATACAATAACAACTTAATATAGTAGTCATATTCCTCTTTGCGTATTGTATCAAGGTGGACAATATCCTCAAATAGCCAGTCTTGGGCTTTGGAAGGAACAACTTTTCCTAATCCATTATCTGGACTATGTACCAATAATTTTTTGAGTACCCCAATCTCTGAGGTTATATTAAAAAGCGACATGTTTAGTAGTTTGAATTACAAAAAAATAGAAAGACAGAAAGTAAATAACGGGACCCTAATGATCAGGCATACAATTCAGTCCAGCATAAAGAATCGCAAGGTGATGAGGATGTTTTTGTATCTTCTGATTGCAATACATGAACGCAAGTTAATCAAAATTGGTTTTAACAACTACTGAATAACAATCTTAAAAATGATTTAACACATTATATTTGAAGATGCATTGCTTAAAGCCTTTTCTCGTATCAGTATTCATGTTTCTTTCCCTAATATCAAAAGGAGAGCACGCATTCCCATGGTATTCACAAGACACCTTATTAAAGAATGGTGTGTTTAAGAATTATGGATTCATATCAGAGGCTAAATCCTTTGGAGTAATTTTTAAGAATCCTTCAAACCAACCAATAACTTACTATTTAAAAATCAATAATCCCCACATCAATAAATTAGTAGTAATTAATACCAAAGGAGATACTTTATTTTTAACTGGAGATCAATTTCAATTTAACTCAAGGCCTGTTTATTTTTGGGAGTATGTCTTCCCAATAAAATTAGACCCAAATAGTCGAGATTCTATAAGGTTTGATCTGTATAAAAACGGTGAGACACTTGCTTTCCATACTTTAATGTTTCCTGAAAAGAACTTCCCAAAAATACATGACGCACATTTATATTTTTATAGTACCTTTTTATCAATATCTATTTTTCTAGTTCTTATTTTTATTTTTCTTGGTATTTATAAAAATGAAACAAAGCACTATTTATTTGCAGCATTTATATTTACCAGTGCTGGTTGGGCTTTGAATGAGAGAGGAATTTTTTTCCAATACATTTGGCCAAGTAACATTGCCCTACATGAAAGAATTGATACTTTTTTTGCAACACCTTCTCTAGGCTTTGTTCTTTTTATTCTTTTTTTTAATGAAACCTACAAAAGCTTAATAAGCAAAAGATTAAAAAGTGTTTTGATTTTTACTTTATTTTTTTTAACCATAAGAACAATACTCGTTTTTTTCTATCCAGATCTTAATGACAGTCCAACCATAAAAACGAATTTGTTGAGAATTAGCACTTTTATTGTAATTGTGATGATTTTAGTCTTTATACTTAACCTTATAAGATTTGGCATAAAGAGAATTTTATTTTTAGATACCCTGGGGTTCATTGTTTATTTTTCCTACCTACTTAAGCTAGCATTAAGACAAAACAATCTTGATTTTATATTAACGGAACGATTTCATGGTTTTGCGTATCCGCTAATGCAAACTGTTACAATTGGTATTTTCTCAATGTCAAATTATCTGAAATACCGAAAAGAAAGAAAAGAAAAACAAGATGAAGAAAATGAAATTGCCCTGAATAGAGAAAAAGAAATGACAGAGAAAATTTTAGCTGTTCAGGAAAATGAAAGAGAAACCATAGGCAGAAATATTCACGACCAAGTAGGTGGATTGCTGGCTACTGCTAGAATAAAATTAGAGACAATTAAATTAAAAAATGAAGATGAGCAACTAAATAAAGATATTGATGGCATCATTACTATCATGAACAGATCTTCCGCTGAAGTATACCAAATTATCGATGAATTAGTACCTCCAACAATGAAAGGAGAAACCCTATCTTCTATCATTAAATCTCGGATTGAAATAATTGAGCAATCGACAGCCATAACATTTAAAGTTGAAATTGAAGAGATTGTACTTGAACAAAACTTAATGTTAAAGCTCTATCGCATTTTATCAGAGTTAATATCTAACTCAATCAAACATGCAAATTGCAAAAACATTCAAATAAATTTTTCTCAAAACAAAACCGGCTACTCACTAGATTATTTTGATGATGGCCTTGGCTTTAATAACCAAATTGGAAGAAACCATGGTATTAACAATATTGAAAGCAGGGTGAAATATTTGAATGGGACCATTCATTTTTATAGTGTACCTGGAAAAACACATTATTCAATTCATATACCTCATACTCAACATGAAAAATAAATATACTATCTACATTTGCGACGATCACAAGCTTTTTTTAGAGAGCATAGAAGTATTTATTGGTCTACAACCAGGCTATACCTGTATTGGTAATGCCGAGAATCCTATTTCTGCATTAGAAGAAATTACTAAACTTAAGCCGGATATTATATTGATTGACTACCATCTACAAGAAACTAATGGTTTAGACCTGTTGGTAAAAGTCCGAGAAGCACACCCAAATGGTGCTTGCTTTTTACTAACGATGAGAAGAGATGCACTAATCAGAAACAGTGCAAGAGAGCTTGGAGCAAGGGGTTATTTACTGAAATCTATTGGAGCAGAAGAAATGATGACCGTGTTTGAATTAGTCTTATCTGATTCAGTTCATTTTTTTGATTCACTTGAAAAAGAAATGATTAACAAAAATATATATGTTGAAGAAAGGCTGTTATCAAAAAGGGAACTTGAGATTGCCAAAATGGTTTGTAAAGAATTGACCAGTGAGACAATTGCTAAAACCCTCGATCTTAGTTTACATACCGTGAATACACACAGAAAAAATATCCTAAGAAAAATTGATGGAAAAAATCCTATCGACCTGATGAATCACTTGAGATCAATAGGGGAAAAACTAGATTGATTACATGCCATATTCGCTCAAAAATTTAATGCGCATAATTTTGAGCTGTTCCCATTCTAGATCAAGGTCTGAAAGTTCTTCTTTTGCCACATCAAGACTACTTGTTTCACAACTCTTGAAATATTCCATTATCTCTTCCTGATGGTCTTCATCTACCATTTGATCAATGGCATAGTTTAAATTTAGCTTAGTCCCACTAGCAACAATAGTTTCCATTGCTTCTAATAACTCCTCCATTTTCATGTCCCGGTTCTTAGCAATGGTATCCAATGTTACTTTTTTATCAACTTGCTGTATAATAAATACTTTATTTCCGCTTTTATTTACCACACTACGCATCACAAAATCATCAGGCTTCACAACATCATTTTCTTCTACATATTTAGTAATAAGATCAACAAATCTTTGTCCATATCTCGTAGCCTTACCCTTACTCACACCACTTATTTTCTCCAACTCTTCAAGCGATGTAGGATATTGTGTCGCCATGTCTTCTAAAGAAGATTCAAGGAAAATCACAAATGGTGGTAACTGTTTTTCTTTTGCTACCTGTTTACGCAAATCCTTGAGCATCTCAAACAACCTGTTGTCAGCAGCAGCAGTTCCGCCACCATCAGCAACCCCTTCTTCATCATCCTCATTGGCGTCTTCATAAAAATTACCCATCACCATCATAAATGGAGTAGGCTTTTTCATAAAAGCAATACCTGCTTTTGTTATTTTAAGTATGCCATGCTCTGTGATATCTTTAGTTAGTAACCCTTCAAGTAACAATTGTCTGATAAGTGAGGTCCAGTAATAATCCTGCTCATCATTACCTGATGCAAATACATCCAGCTCATCATGCCTATACATTTTGATCTGGGGAATAAGTCGACCAATAATGATGTTAACCACATAATCCGCAGCAAATCTTTCATCCAACGCTTTAATGGTCTTCAATAACTTAACTGCATTACCCTTTGCTTCAATTCTTTCTTTTGGATGAAGGCAATTGTCGCATTTACCACAATTATCCGCTTCATACTTTTCACCGAAATAGTTCATCAGCACTTTCCTTCTGCACTGTCCGCTTTCAGAAAATGCAACCATCTCATCAATCAATTGCATTCCAACTTCTCTTTCACTCAATTGTTTATCGCGCAAAAAATGTTCGAGCTTTAATACGTCCTTCTGCGAATAATACAATATGCACTTTCCTTCATAACCATCTCTTCCTGCCCTACCAGTTTCCTGATAATAATTTTCTAAACTCTTGGGTATATTATAATGTATGACAAAACGAATATCAGGTTTGTCGATACCCATACCAAAAGCTATCGTTGCTACAATCACCTGTATATCTTCATTCAAAAACTGATCCTGACGTTCCGCCCTCAGTTTACTATCGAGTCCCGCATGATAAGCACCTGCCTTAATTCCATTTACATTGAGCAACTCGGCTAATTCCTCTGTTGTCTTTCTATTGAGTGTATAAATAATACCGCTCTTCCCTTTATTATCATGGATGTATTTTACAACACCTTTGATGGTTTGGTCTTTTTTAATCTTCGGCCTAATCTCGTATTCTAGATTGGGTCGGTTGAATGAAGAAATGAAAATATCGGGGTTGCGCAATCCAAGGTTATGAACGATGTCTTCCTGGACCTTCGGCGTGGCCGTTGCAGTTAACGCAATGACCGGCACCTTTTCATCAATCTGATCCATCATTTCTCTGAGCCTTCTGTATTCGGGTCTGAAATCGTGCCCCCATTCTGAAATACAATGGGCTTCGTCTACTGCAAAAAAGGAAATTTTCAGGTCACTGAAAAAATCGAGGTTCTCCTGACGGGTTAATGTTTCCGGTGCTACATAAAGCATCTTGGTCATACCCGACCTAAGATCGTCATGTACCTCTTTTATCTCTTTTTTGGTCAGGGTGGAGTTTAAAAAATGGGCCACATTATCTTGACTGCTATACCCCCTAACCAAATCTACCTGGTTCTTCATCAAGGCTATCAAAGGGGATACCACAATAGCACACCCCTCACTGATGAGGGCGGGCAATTGATAACAAAGACTCTTACCTCCACCAGTAGGCTTAATGACAAATGTGTCTTTGCCGCATAAAACATTTTGAATAATTGCTTCCTGATTACCCCTAAATGCTTCAAAACCAAAGTATTGTCTTAATGGCGACAATAAGTCAACTTCATTGTTTTTTGAAGGAGCAGCCTTTTTTGCGGTTTTGGTCGATTTTTTGGTGTTGGAAGCAGGCATGGGAAGGAGGTGAGCTATATTTTGTTTTATTTTATCAAAGGATATATAACGAAAAAATAAACATTTGGTTTCAACTACCCCCTGAAATTAAGAGGGGATAACAAATTTAACCCTTTCGGTTCATAAAACCACAAGGTTACAGGCTTTGAACATGTTTAAATTATGGTACTTTTGTGCTGTTGCTAGAACAACCATAACTTTTGCTAATGCAGAAATCTCCCCTACAGGAAATTGCCAAAAATACCCTCACCCTGGAAGCAAACTCCATTTTGGAATTGAGAGCATTCATTAATGATGAATTTGAAAGGGTGGTAAATTTGCTTCTGCATGCAAAAGGCAGATTGGTGATTAGTGGAATCGGTAAAAGCGCCATTATTGGTCAAAAAATTGTAGCAACCCTCAACAGCACAGGTACACCTTCCATCTTCATGCACGCAGCTGATGCCATTCATGGAGATTTGGGCATGATCAGGGAAGAAGATGTGGTTATGATTATCTCTAAAAGTGGGGAGAGTCCGGAAATCAGGGTGTTGGTTACCCTAATACAAAATTTAGGTAACCCGCTTATTGCCATGGTGGGGAAAATTCCATCTGTACTTTCAGAAGGGGCTTCCTATATTTTAAATACAACTGTTTCACAAGAAGCCTGTCCCAATAATTTAGCCCCCACCTCCAGCACAACAGCACAAATGGCCATGGGTGATGCCTTGGCAGTATGCCTAATGGAAGCCAAGGGTTTTACCTCAGCAGATTTTGCAAAGTTTCATCCCGGTGGTGCTTTGGGGAAAAAACTATACCTCAGGGTAAATGACCTGAGTAAGCAAAATGAAAAACCTTCGGTTAAGGAATCGAGTACGTTGAAAGAGGTAATTGTAGAAATGACCAAAAAGAGATTGGGACTCACTGCAGTAATAAATGATAATAACGAGCTGACCGGCGTAATTACGGATGGCGACTTAAGAAGAATGCTGGAGAAAGGAATTGATCTTGAAAAGACAACTGCAAAAGACATCATGAGTGCATCACCAAAAACAATAGCTCAAGATGCATTAGCTGTTCATGCACTTGACAACATGCGAAAACACAACATCACACAACTTTTGGTAGCTGAAGAAAAAAGTTACGTTGGTGTCATCCATCTTCATGATTTAATTCGTGAGGGATTAATTTAACTTATCCACAATGCAGAATAAAAATCATTTCGTTGCAATTATGGCTGGCGGTATTGGAAGCCGCTTCTGGCCTATGAGCCGCACTACCTATCCCAAACAATTCTTAGATATTCTGAATACAGGTAGAACGCTGATTCAGGCAACCTATGATAGATTCAAAAAATTTATTCCAGAAGAAAATATTTTTATTGTTACCTCAGAAGAATATGTTGAAATTGTAAAAGAACAGTTACCTGAACTAAAAATTGATAACATAGTTGCTGAGCCTTCTAGAAAAAATACAGCGCCTTGCGTTGCCTATATTTCTTATAAACTAAGAAACATCAATCCTAAAGGCGCTTTGATTTGTGCACCAGCTGATCACCTAATCATGGATGAAACTTCATTTACAAAAGTTTGTCTAGAAGCATTGAGCTTTACCACTCAACACAAAGCACTTATCACCTTAGGTATAAAACCTACTCATCCCAATACAGGATACGGCTATATTCAGTATGAACAACATCCAGTAAGTGATAACGTTTACAAAGTAAAAACCTTCACAGAAAAACCTACGCTGGAAATTGCAAAGACATTTTTAGCTAGCGGAGATTTCCTCTGGAATGCAGGTATTTTTGTTTGGCAGGTAGAAAATATCATCACTGCATTTGAACAGCACCTACCCGAAATTGCAGAAGTATTTGAAATAGCCTCTCCCAGTTTCAATACCAAAAAAGAAAAAGCGGCAATCAATAAAGTTTACCCACAGTGTACCAATATTTCGATCGATTATGGTATCATGGAAAGAGCAGATAATGTTTACATCATCCCTTCCTCTTTTGGCTGGAGTGATTTAGGAACATGGAATTCTGCACATGAAAACATGGAAAAAGATTATCTCGGCAATGCAGTCGCCGGTAGCGATGTGATGATCATTGATGCCAAAGACAATATGGTGCATGTACCTAACCATAAGCTTGTCCTGCTCCAGGGCATGAATGATTACATCATTGTTGATACCGAAGACGTACTGATGATTTGCAAAAAAGATAAGGAACAGGAAATCAAACAATACGTTGCAGAAATCAAACGTAACAAAGGAGATAAATATCTTTAATGCTATCGATTAATTCAAAACTTCCCACAACTGGCACCAGCTTGTTCACCGTAATGAGTGCGTTGGCTACTGAATACAATGCCATTAATCTTGGTCAGGGTTTTCCTGATTTTGAAATGGACAATACACTTGCAGAGCTGGCCAGAAAGGCGATAGCCGACGGATACAATCAGTATGCACCAATGGCGGGCTATATACCTTTGCGTGAAGCTATCGCTCAAAAAGTAGAAACACTCTATCAACATAAAATTTCACCAAGCGACAGCATAACCATCACTCCTGGTGGAGGTTATGCCATTTGCACAGCATTTACAACAATTCTTGATCCAGGTGATGAAGTCATTGTTTTTGAACCTGCATTCGATAGTTATATTCCTAACATTGTTTCTTGTGGCGCTATTCCTGTAATTCTTGAACTTGAATATCCTGATTATAAAATTAATTGGGATAAGTTGAAGGAGACCATCACGCCAAAAACAAAAGCAATTATCATCAATTCCCCACACAATCCAACAGGTACAGTAATGACGGATGATGAAATGCTGCAATTGCAGGAAATCTTGCGTGATACAAACATATTTTTAATCTCTGATGA
>CAZDTN010000010.1:4017-25232 GCA_964508355.1 uncultured Sphingobacterium sp. | reverse complement strand
AAAAACTATGAAAACCAAGGAAATAGAAAGAATTAGTGCTGTTTAACAAAATTTTATTGGCTTTGTGTTCCTAATCTGCCACTTTATATTTTTATTTGTTTAAAACCATTAAATATGTCAGCTTCTACCAAACCAAGGATTTTACTTTGTGAGGATGATCCAAATCTTGGACTTGTATTAAAGAACTTCTTGGAATTGAATGATTTCGAAGTTACTTTAGAAAGAGATGGACGTTTAGGGCTGGCTGCTTTCCAAAGAGAGAAATTTGATATTTGCCTATTAGATGTAATGATGCCGAAAATGGACGGATTTGCATTAGCAGAAGAAATCAGAGACATCAATGCTGATATTCCCTTGTTTTTCCTTTCAGCGAAATCAATGAAAGAAGACCAAATCAAAGGCTATAAACTTGGGGCGGACGATTATATAACCAAGCCATTTGACTCTGAATTACTCTTGTTCAAAATCAAAGCCATTTTAAAAAGAAATGAGGAACAAAACAAGGAACAAGAAAATATAGAATATGATTTAGGTATCTATCATTTCATACCAAAATTAAGAGAACTTTCTTCTGCCAATGGTAAAGTAACTTTATCACCAAAAGAAAATGAGCTACTCAAAATGTTGAGCGAGTATAAAAACGACTTATTACAGAGGGAGCTAGCGTTGAAAAAGATTTGGGGTAACGATAATTACTTCAATGGCAGAAGTATGGATGTTTATATAGCTAAATTGCGCAAATACTTGAAAGACGATCCAAATGTTGAGATCGTAAACATTCATGGTAATGGATTCAGGCTCATTGTGAAATAATAGACCTCTGTTAACTTTCTGATCAGAACAGCAAATTATCTTGAGGCTTGAAAGGTTTTCTTCCAAGATGCTCATAGGCTCTTGGAGTTACTTCCCTGCCTCTCATGGTGCGTTGCAAGAAGCCTTCCTGGATAAGAAATGGTTCATATACATCTTCTATTGTGCCGGCTTCCTCTCCTACTGCTGTAGCAATTGTACCCAAACCAACAGGACCACCTTTAAATTTATCAATAATCGTTGCCAAAATTCTATTGTCCATTTCATCCAAACCATGCTCATCAACCTGAAGCGCATTCAAAGCATGTTTTGTAATTTCCAAAGTAATACTTCCATTACCCAATACTTGCGCAAAATCTCTAACACGTTTTAAAAGTCCATTTGCAATCCTTGGTGTTGCACGGCTTCTTCTTGCAATCTCTTTTGCCGCATCTGGTGCAATTTTACAATTGAGAATTCCAGAGGATCTGACAATAATACGCTCCAATACTTCATTGGGATAATATTCCAGTCTGGATTTTATAGCAAACCTAGAAAGCAATGGAGCAGTAAGTAAGCCACTTCTGGTGGTAGCACCAATCAACGTAAAGGGATGCAAATTGATTTGAATGGTTTTGGCATTAGGACCACTATCAATCATGATATCAATCTTAAAATCCTCCATCGCTGAATAAAGGTATTCCTCTACAACTGCACTCAAACGGTGTATTTCATCGATAAATAAAACATCATTGGGCTCAAGACTAGTAAGCAATCCTGCCAGATCTGCTGGTTTCTCAATTACCGGCCCGGATGTCTCCTTTATGCTCACCCCCATTTCTCTCGCAACAATTCTTGATAAAGTTGTTTTTCCTAGCCCAGGCGGTCCATGAAACAAAACATGATCCAATGATTCAGATCGCATTTGCGCTGCCTTAATAAATATACCCAGGTTTTCAATGATACCTGGCTGACCAGAAAAATCATCTAAGCTGGATGGCCTTATGCTGTTTTCAAACTCAGCATCACCGCTATTTCCCGTCTTACCAGATGGATCTAAATGAGGATTCATGATCTGTAAATTACACCTTTAGCTGGTATGAAAAACATAAACTTTAAGCACCTATACTACTATATTGATCATCTTGTTTTTCACATAGATAATCTTCTTGGGATTATTTCCTTCAAGCCACTTAAGAACAACCGCATCTTGCATTACCAATGCTTCAACGTCAGCTTGTGTAAGATTGATATCCAGATTGATGGTTGTCCTGGTTTTGCCGTTTATTGCAATTGGATATTCCTTAGTTGTCTCTAAAAGATATTTTTCTTCAATAACAGGATAGCTCGCTTCAAGTACCGATCCTTCATTACCAATTGCATGCCAAAGTTCTTCACAAATATGTGGTGCGTAAGGAGAAAGAATAACTAGAAACTTTTCTAGCAATTCTTTTGAATGACACTTAAGATCAGTCAATTCATTAACACCTATCATGAAAGTACTAACAGCAGTATTAAAAGAGAATTTTGAAGTATCTTCTTCAATTTTTTTGGCTACACGGTAAAACACCTTCCAAGCCGCATCAGTTGCAGGTTCATTAGTGAAAATCTTACCCTTTTCTGCATCAAAAAAAAGTCGCCAGAATTTTTTGATGAATCGATGAACACCCTCAATCCCTTTGGTATCCCAAGGTTTATCCTGTTCTACGGGTCCTAAAAACATTTCATATAACCTGAAAGTGTCTGCACCGTATTTTTCTACAATATCATCCGGATTAACCACATTAAAGTAGCGCTTACTCATTTTCTCCAAACGACCTCCACATTTATATACGCCATTTTCAGTAATGAAAGAAGCATTCGAAAAGTCTGGCTTCCATTTTTTAAAGCCATCCATATCTAAATCAAAACCATCTACCAGACTTACATCGACATGCAGTTCATCAGTTTCATATTGATCTTTTAAACCTGCAGAAACAAATTCCTGTGTACCCCTAATTCGGTAAACCAATCTTGAATCACCACCTATCTTACCTTGGTTCAATAACCTTTTGAATGGCTCATCAAATCCAATATGTCCCAAATCAAACAATGCTTTGGTCCACATCCTGCTGTACAACAAATGACCAACAGCATGTTCTGTACCGCCAATATACAAATCGACTTGTCCCCAATAATCACTTGCCTTCCTGCTACAAAATTCTTGCTCATTCTTGGGATCCATGTATCGCAAAAAGTACCAGCTACTGCCGGCATAGCCCGGCATGGTATTCACTTCTCGAGTACCCCCTTCATAGTTGGCCCATTCCGGTAAATTAGCCAAAGGACCTTGGGCATCCGGACCAGGTTTTAAATCGTTCAATTCTGGTAACAAAACGGGCAAAGATGAAACAGGTAGCGGAACAGCTATATCATCTTTCCAAACAATGGGAAAAGGTTCTCCCCAGTAACGCTGACGACTAAAAGCAGCATCACGCATTTTATAATTGGTTTGTCGCTTTCCAATCCCCAATTCTTCTAGTTTATCTATTGCAACTCCTATTGCATCTGCCATGAGCAAGCCATTCAAGAAACCACTATTTTCTAAAATAGCATCCTTGGTTGGATTCGCAGCATGTCCATCAAAATGTTTTCCAATGATATTGGTAACGGGTATATTGAAATGAGTTGCAAATTTGAAATCTCGTTCATCTCCACAAGGGACTGCCATGATTGCACCTGTACCGTAGCCAGCTAATACATATTCACTAATCCAGATAGGAATCTGACGATCCTCAAAAGGATGCTTGCAATATGCACCACTGAATACCCCTGTGATTTTTTTCTCTGCCATACGCTCACGTTCGCTTCTGCTATTCACGTACGCCAAATATGTTTCTACCTCTTGCTGTTGTCCTGCAGATGTAATGGATGTAACTATTTCATGCTCTGGGGCAATGACCATGAAATCAATTCCAAAAATGGTATCTGGTCGAGTTGTATATACTTTGAGCTTTTGACCATGGTCCATAATATCAAAATCGATTTCTGCCCCATAGCTTTTACCAATCCAATTGGATTGCATTTCTTTCATGCTATCACTGAACGCTACAGTATCTAATCCCTTCAGCAAACGCTCAGCATATTCTGTTATGCGCAAATACCATTGTCTCAATTTCTTTTTAATTACCGGATGCCCCCCACGTTCACTCACACCATTGATAACTTCATCATTGGCCAAAACGGTACCCAAGGCTTCACACCAGTTCACTTCACCTATCCCACAATAGGCTAAACGATAATTCATCAGAATATCCGACTTCTCCTTCTCACTAAATGCAACCCACTGATCCTTTGAGAAAATGAGTTTTTTATTACCTGGACAAACATGGTTTGCATTTCCTTCTTTTTCAAAAATGGATACCAACTCACCAATAGTTTTTGCTTTTTGAACAGATCTGTCAAGCCAGCTATCAAAAAGTTGGAGAAAAATCCACTGTGTCCATTTGTAATAATCTGCATTTGAAGTCCTGACTTCTCTATCCCAATCATAACAAAAACCAATTTTATTCAACTGAGACCTGAAAGTATCTATATTCTTGTCAGTAGATATGGCTGGAGGAATTCCGTGTTCGATGGCATATTGCTCTGCAGGTAACCCAAAAGAATCATACCCCATTGGATGCAATACATTAAACCCCTTGGTTCTTTTATAACGGCTAAATACATCACTGGCAATATAACCTAATGGATGCCCTACATGCAATCCCGCGCCACTTGGATAAGGGAACATGTCCAGCACATAATATTTGGGTTTAGAACTTTCATTTGATACTTTATACGCATTTGTCCTTATCCATTCTTCTTGCCATTTTTTCTCGATATCCTTGAATGCGTATTCCATCTTTATATACTTTGTTGAGTCTGTTGAAATTTAAACCTTTATTGGGAAGCGCAAAAATACACCAAAGCTTTAAAATTGTTATTTTTGAAATCTGAACCCAGATCCAAACCTAAATAAATTCAAGGCAAACATGGCAGCACAAAGCAAGTCTTCAATGAAACGCAGCAAACCCTCCTACTTTATGGCAATTTTGGGGGTAGCACTTGTACTTTTCATTTTAGGCATGTTAGGCTGGTTGGTAATCAATGCCAGCAAATTAGAAACCTATTTTAAAGGAAGCGTGCAAGTAAACGCTTTTATTAGAGAAGGATCTCCACAAAAAGAGGTCGATTTAGTAAAAAAAGCAATTACAGCTAAGCCATATGCGCGTAATGTTGAATACACTTCCAAAGAGGCCGCCAGAACTAAGTTTATTGGAGATGGAAACGAAGATTGGAATAAAGTGCTTGACTACAATCCCCTTCCTGCAAGTATTGATTTTTATCTTGAACCTGAATATGTAAATAAAGACAGTCTTAAAAATATTACAGCAGAAATCACCAAGAACTTTATAATCAGTGAAGTAAAATACCCTGATGCCGTTGTAAGCAACCTCAATAATATCGTTAAAAAAACAGGCTATTTTCTGCTAGCACTCGCTGGCGTACTCGCGTTGATTGTGATTATTTTGATTGACAATACCATTAAACTCGCGATGTTCTCCAATAGATTTTTGATCAAAACCATGCAGATGGTTGGAGCTACCAGGTGGTTTATTTCAAAGCCATTTGATCAAAAAGCGATTTTAAATGGACTCATCAGTGCAGTTTTGGCTATTTTCGCGATGTTGCTTATTGTATACGGAGTTGAGAACTGGTGGCTACCTGAAATAAAAGCCTTACATGATAATACCATGTTGTTTTTACTTGCTTTGGTACTCATCATCATTGGCATCAGTATAACATTCATCAGCACACACAGAAGTGTAATCAAGTATCTAAAAATGAAACTTGATGATCTTTATTAAAAATGATAATATGGAATCAAACAAGAATACATTATTTGGGAAACAAAATTTGCTATGGATGCTTGTTGGAGCTGTCGTAATTGTCCTAGGTTTTTTTCTAATGGCTGGAGGAAAAAGCGAAGACCCCAATGTTTTTAATGAAAATGAAGTGTATAGCACAACAAGAATCACCATTGCTCCGCTGTTGATTGTTGCAGGTCTCATCATTGAGATTTATGCTATCATGAAAAAAGGCAAATAATTTCCTCTTTTCTCAATTACAAGATGAATACATTTCAAGCCATTATCCTGGCCATCATTGAAGGCATAACCGAGTTTTTGCCGATTTCTTCAACAGGACACATGGCAATTGCTTCTGCTTTTTTCAATATTGAAGATGATGCTTTTACAAAACTCTATCTGGTTGTCATTCAATTAGGTGCTATTCTAGCTGTTACTGTGATCTACTGGCGGAAGCTGTTCAATTTTATCAATTACAAATTTTATCTTAAGCTTATCATTGCAATGATACCCGCCCTCATCGCTGGTATTGGATTAATTGACTTTATCAAAGATGCCCTCGGCAATACCTTGATGATTTCCATCATAATGGTTATTGGAGGATTTCTGTTACTGGGAGTTGACAACTGGTTCAAAGACGGTACAGTAAAAGAAGAAAATGAAATCACCAACAAGCATGCTTTCATGATAGGCATTTACCAGGTATTGGCTGTAGCTTTCCCCGGGTTAAGTCGCTCTGCTGCCACTATCATTGGTGGCATGCAGCAGAAACTCACAAGGTCTCTTGCTGCTGAATTTTCCTTCTTTCTGGCCATACCTACCATGTGTGCAACCACTGCAAAAAGTATTTATGATATCTGGAAAGAACAACCAGGCTTATTAAATACATCAGGCATAGAATTGATCCTAACAGGATCAGTAATTGCTTTTTTCGTAGCCCTTTTCGCCATAAAATTCCTCATCTCGTTTCTACAAAAAAATGGCTTCAAGTTATTTGGATGGTATAGAATTATTATTGGCTCTGTCCTAATATTGCTTATCTTGATGGGTAAGCTCTAACATTATGAAAAGTAATAAAAAGATTCAAAGGGCCTGGACATTTTATGATTGGGCCAATAGCACTTATAATCTTGTCATTACCTCGACAATCTTCCCAGCCTATTATGTTGCTGTAACCACCAACAGCAACCCGAATGAATTGTCGTATGTCGATTTTTTTGGTATAAAAGTTATCAATACCGCCTTACAAAATTTCGCATTGGCTTTCGTTTTCCTCATTGTAGCATTTACTTCTCCTATTTTATCTTCAATAGCTGATTACCGGGGCAATAAGAAAGCATTCATGCGTGTGTTTACAATTCTGGGTGCAGTTTCTTGTTCTGCATTGTTTTTTTTCACACCAGATAAAGTTGAATACGGCATCATCTTCTTTTCACTGGCCGCACTCGGATTTTGGAGCAGTTGGGTATTTTACAATTCTTACTTACCAGATATTGCAGCACCGGAGGAGCGCGACAAACTCAGTGCACAGGGATTTGCAATGGGCTACATAGGTAGTGTGATTTTGCAATTGATTTGTTTTGCTATTTTACTAAAGCCCGACTTCTTTGGTCTACCCACAACAGATAAAACATTAGGTGCAAGAATTTCATTTTTGTTGGTGGGATGTTGGTGGCTAGGTTTTGCACAAATTCCATTCAAATATTTACCCAACAACACGGAAAGTAATAAAAAACTAAAAAAACATATCCTTGTAAACGGATTTTATGAGTTAAAGCAAGTTTGGAACCAAGCTAAACAAATTCCAGCATTGAAAAGATTTTTAGGTACTTTCTTCTTGTTAAGTGTAGGTGTTCAAACGGTTATGTTGGTTGCAGCAGGCTATAGTAAAAAAGAAATTTTTCCAAAACCTGAAGACGAGCCTAAATTACTGGTCACTATTTTATTAATTCAGATTGTAGCCATCTTTGGTGCAATATTATTAAGCCGACTCTCTAAATTGATAGGCAATATTCCAACAATGATGATTGGTATTGCCATCTGGATTGGGATTTGCATCTGGGGATATTTTATCACTTCTCAAACTGAGTTCTACATTCTCGCCGCCTGCGTTGGGTTGGTCATGGGTGGTATTCAATCCATGAGCAGAAGCACCTATGCAAAACTTCTCCCAGTAACACAAGACACTACAGCTTTTTTTAGTTTCTATGATGCAACAGAAAAAATTGCACTTACCCTTGGTCTATTTCTTTTCGCCTATAATGAGGAGCTAACTGGCAGTATGAGAAATTCCATCTTAGTCCTGATGGTATTTTTTATGATGAGTTTACTCTCTTTAGTGTATACCAAAAAAGTTGTAACCAGAGATAGTTATGCGAGTTTATACAGTTGATACAGGCTATTTTAAACTTGATGGCGGCGCAATGTTTGGAGTTGTCCCTAAAGTCATTTGGAACAAGCTCAATCCAGCTGATGAAAATAATCTTTGTACTTGGGCAATGCGATGTATGCTGATTGTCGATGGAGAGCGTAAGATTTTGATTGACACCGGAATGGGGAATAAGCAATCTGAAAAATTCTTCAGTTACTATTATCCTCATGGAGATGCAGAACTGATTAAATCCATACAACATTTAGGATTTAGTGCTGAAACCATCACTGATGTTATTTTAACTCATTTGCATTTTGATCATTGTGGCGGTGCAGTTAAATTAATAGACGATCAACTAGTACCTACTTTCCCCAATGCCAACTATTGGAGTACATCAAAACATTGGGATTGGGCAATGAACCCCAACAGCAGAGAAAAAGCATCCTTTCTTAAAGAAAATTTTGTCCCCTTGCAAGAACATGGTCAGTTAAAATTTATTGAAGAAACTAAAGAAGGAATAACAGCATTTACCAAAAATATTGATATCCTATTTGTACATGGCCATACACAGTCAATGATGTTACCGCTGATCAAATACAATGGAAGAACTTTATGTTATATGGCAGATCTTATCCCATCATCAAGCCATATTCCACTTCCTTATGTAATGGGCTATGATATGTTTCCCATGACAACATTGATTGAAAAAGAGCAGTTCTTAAAAAAGGCTTGTCAGGAGGATTATATTCTTTTCTTTGAACACGATCCAGTTGGAGAATGTTGTACGGTGGAACTTACTGAAAAAGGATTTAAGCGAAAAGAAATATTTAACCTTGCCATGCTTTAATCATCAATTGAATTTAAGCATTGACTTCAAAGGATATCTCAGGTTTTTATAGCCCATCATATCCACTTTAACGCTTCCTACAGTAATAGGACTTTCAATCCGTAAAGGTATTCGGTTGAGGTCATCAGTTACCCAGACAGTCATAAGCTCACCACCTTCAAAAATTGTACCCTTGATTAACATCGGCTTGAATTTAATCGCACGAAATTTACCATACCTGGTCTTGATAATTTCTTTTCCCAAGTAACGAATGTAAATATTATGTGTTTCATCATCCAGAAACATACTGAAATTAATCTTATCGCCTATTTTATACTTTGAAAAATTAATATTGCGTGCAAAGTAAATTGAACTCAATACATCCTGCATACAGCTATTAATAGGAAATGTTCCCTTTGTAGAAGTAGCTTTTAATTCGTCATGATAAAAATTAACTAACTCATCTTTTCTATAATTTCCTTCTTCTACGTGCCTAACAAACCTATATGGCTTTAAAGTTGTGGTATCTATATAGGTTTCATAACGGTCTCTAACTTTGAAAATCCAATCGTAAGAAGGATTGGAGGTACCCAAACCCACAATATGATAAACTGGCTTGTTGTTTAGTTTTGTGGTACTCACTGTAAAAGAGGCTGTTCCAGCATCTACGTATAATCCAATGACGTTATAAAAAACTTTAAAGGTAATCACCTCACCTGTTCCAAATGAAAAATTGATTACCCCACAAAAATCATTCCCAGCGCTTAGCCGAATAGCACTAGATGAAAGAAAAAGAATTAGAATAAATTTTTTGAAAAAAGACATACAACAAATATAAAACCATTGAACTTTGGTTTTTGTTCTCTGAGGGGAAAAGAACAATAAATTTTTCTTAAATATTGATACATTTAAGTCTTCCTAAACTTATGCACCAATAGCAATAAAAGGCCAATTCCAGCTGGTATGATCATATTCAACAACCATATCAGTGTTATGCTCATAGTCAGTCCAAAAATGTTACTGGTAAACGGAGCAAACAATAATATTGAAAGCTGCCATCTTAATCCTAATTCAACAAGAGAAATCGTAGGCACAACAGCTAAGAAAAACAAGAGTACACTTATACCTATACAGGTCTCTGCAAAACCAACTCCTAAGTTAGTCAGCTCAAATATCAATCCATATTGGACTAGAAAAATACCATACCGCAATAGAGATAAAAACAAGAGCTGCAGCAATAATTTCCTCGAAAGCTGAGATAACTGAGTGAGCTTTTCTTTCCAGTTACGCAAAAATTTTAATTGAGCAACCCATGAAAATAACAAGCCAGAATTAAAATAAATGAAAAGACACAAAAAAGTAACTAATGGACCTAAATAAAGAAAGATTGAAACAACAGTTTTTAGATTTTCATCAATTCCTTTAGCAAGCTCATTTTGAAAAAAATAAATACCGATTGAACCTGCAATACAAGTTGAAATTAATTGTGCAAAATTCCCTATGAAAGTATACCCGGTTCCTTGCAAATGAAGTCCCTTTGGCAAGAGCATAATTCTTCCAATGAACTCTCCAACCCTGTTTGGTGTTGCAATTGAAAATGAGATTCCTGTAAAAATCATGAAAACAGCTCTACTGAATGGAAGATCAATTGACTGCTTTAATAACAATTGCCACTTTGCTGCTTCCACAAGCCATTGAATAAACATAAATAGGATCAATAATAAAAATAAGCCTGCACTGTTTTGATCAAAGCTGCTAAACATCGTTTGGATATATACAGGAAGATCTTTTTGCTCAACTATTTGATGATATACATGATAGACTAACCATGCAAAGAGCAAGGGGCCAAGGAAATAGTTGAGGAATATTTTGATACTTTTGTTCAAACAGTCGACTTCACCCCAAATTTAAACCCAGTTGATTCAGAAACAGAAAATAATTTTAGGTATAGATCCAGGTACTGTTATCATGGGTTACAGCGTGCTCTCAACACAAGGCAATAAAATGGAGATGCTGGAAATGGATGTTGTTAAGTTAAATGGCAAGAAAGATATGTTTGAAAGGCTAGGCATCATTAACAAAGTGATTCAAGCCCTAATTGATAAATATCAGCCTCAATCCATGGCCATTGAAGCACCTTTCTTTGGAAAAAATGTACAAAGTATGCTCAAATTAGGCAGGGCACAAGGTGTTGCTATTGCAGTTGCAATTTCAAATGATATTACAGTTGCTGAATACTCACCCAAAAAAGTTAAGCAATCGATTACTGGTAATGGTAATGCTGATAAAGAACAGATCTGGAAAATGTTGAACAACATTATGCCTCTAAAGCATAAATTAAAATACTATGACGCATCCGATGCACTGGCAGTGGCAGTATGCCACCACTTCAATGCAAATGGAGTAAGCACTAGCAAGACAACCAAAAAAAAATCAGCCTCAAAATCAAAAAACAGTTGGGAGTCTTTTATTAAAAAAAATCCAGATCGCATTCAGCAACTTTAATGCACAAACCAGACGGGGCTAACGTTTTACGATAAAGAAATAAATAGCTGGTATCAGTAAGAAAAGCTTTAAGGGAACAAATCCACCTACAACAAGATCCAGCACAAGGTGTGCAAGAACTACACCAAGAAATAACCAGTTTGCCCATTTTTCACGCGACCAAATAAATGAAATAGCAACGAAGCCAACTATATTTAATAACACATGGCCAGATGGATAAAGAATACCATATTGAGCAGTTGCACCTGTAAATGTATAAATGATATCAAACAAGCCAAGTACAGATAAGACTGCAATGAAAATATTGAACAAAAGCTCTTGTTTTACCATGACTCTAATTACTTGAGTTATGAAGCTGCTTGAGAATTTTTTCTTGTGCCTCAATTAAATCGTCTTGACTTGGCTTTAATTTTTCACGCGTGAAATTAAGATCATCGGCAGTATTGATAGGCACCAGATGCAGATGAGCATGGGGTACTTCAAGGCCAATAACGGACATGCCACAGCGTTTGCATGGGAATGCTTTTTCGATGGCTCTTGCAATCGGTTGTGCAAACTGCAACAACTCGGCAAGATCAGTATTGTTCAATTCATATAACTTATCAACCTCTTTTTTAGGCACTACAAGTGTATGACCATGAACTAATGGAAATACATCAAGAAATGCATAAAACCTTTCATTTTCTGCAATCTTATAAGATGGGATTTCTCCTGCTATAATTTTTGAAAAAATAGAAGCCATGATATTAAATCGAAATGTTTTCTATTGTAAAAACAATTTTTCCATTTGGGGCCTGAATTTCAGCCTCATCACCCACTTTCTTTCCTAACAACCCCTTTCCAATTGGAGAAGTGACTGATATTTTCTGTTGCTTTAAATCAGCTTCTTTCTCCGAGACAATTTGATAGGTCATTGACTTTTTTGTGGCCTTGTTGGTAATCGTCACTTTTGTCAAAATAGAAACCTTACTGGTATCAATTGTTGTGGCATCTAAAATTCGGGCAGTTGCCAACTCAGCTTCCATTCTGCTGATTTTCGCTTCTAACAATCCCTGTGCCTCTTTTGCCGCATCATATTCAGCATTTTCCTTTAAATCCCCTTTTTCTCTTGCCTCTGCAATTGCTTTAGAAGCTGCTGGACGCTCTACAGTCTTCATGTGTTGAAGTTCAGCACGCATTTGCTCTAGGGTCTCTTTGGTTACATACATTACACTCATACGGTATTTTTTTTCAGTTACTAGGTTTGAAAAAAATAGCAACGCCCCAGAAAAATCTGAAGCGTTGCTGTATGTTGCAAAGTTAAGAAAAATTTGAAATCAGTAGATTTTCGACTTATCGAGCTTGATAATCAACACTTTAGCCATTTTTTCTAAGGCTTCCCTACTATATCCAGCAATATGAGGAGTAATCCAGACATCCTCTCTATTAGCCATCTTTATCAGCTTTTCTCGCTGTTCTTGTGTATAATTTTTTATGTTTTCATTCTCTAAAACATCCAATCCAGCTGATATTACTTTCCCTTGATCCATTGCAAGAAGTAAAGCAGATGTGTTAACAACCTCACCACGACTGGTATTGAGCAAATAGATAGGATGTTTTAAAGCGGTGAAAAACTTTTCTTCAGCATAATGAAACGTTTCTGCTGTCAATGGCAGGTGAAAGCTAATTACATGTGCTTGATTCAGTATAGTTTCAAGAGAAGATTCAATAACAGCATCAGTAGAAAATCCTTTTTTATACTTGTCGTGTGCCAAAATAGTCAGACCAAATGGAGCTAATAATTTTGCAAAAGCAGCACCCGTATTGCCATAACCAATGATTCCAACTGTCTTACCACCCAACTCAACACCCCTATTCTCCTCTCTCAACCACAATCCCTTTTTTACTTGTAACCCCGATCTGAATACATTATGCATCATGGATAAGAGCATACCAAGACATTGTTCTGCAACTGCGTCTTTATTTCCTTCGGGGCTACTAATACACAATATATTTTTTTGTAGAGCATACTCAACATCGATAATTTCCATACCACTACCTAATCTGCCTATCCACTTTAATTGTGTTGCAGCATCAAGCAAGGACTTATCAATCTTAATTCTTGTTGTCACCACCATTCCCTGGTACAAGTGTGCCTCCTTTAGTAGTAAATCATAAGAGATATCCTCTCTTACATCCACGTCAAACCCTCTCTGAATAAGGGCTTCAGACAAACTAGCATGAGTATAGGCAGTTATGATAACTTTTGGTTTCAATTCATTTTCTTTAGTAAATCAACAAAATCCTGAACGGAAAGTTGTTCTGCTCGTTTTGTGAATATAGGGTCTTGCAAAATTTCTGTTTTAAAGTATGGCTTTAGCGGATTTCTCAATTGCTTTCGCCTTTGCCCGAATGCAGCTTTTACAAGCACTAGAAATTTCCTATGGCTTTCAATACCAAATGGGTTACCAATGTATTCAAATTTTATGACCCCGCTTTTTACTTTCGGAGGTGGATTAAATGCATCTTCATCAACATCAAACAAGTAAGTTGTCTTAAAATAGGCTTGTGAAAGTACACTGAGTATACCATACTCTTTGTTACCGGGACCGGCACAAATTCTTTCAGCGACTTCCTTTTGAAACATCCCAATCATCGTTTCAATCTGTTCACGCCATTCAATGACCTTAAACACAATTTGTGTTGATATATTATATGGAAAGTTTCCGATCAAAGTGAAAGTTTCACTAAATGGTATTTCAACATCTAAAATACTTGCCTCAATAATTTTTCCATTGAGTTGCGGGTAAGTTGAATTTAGATAGGCTACTTTTTCAGTGTCAATTTCAACCAATTTAAAATCTACAGCAGGAAGCTTAATCAAATACTTCGTTAATGCTCCTCCCCCAGGCCCAACTTCTAGTAACCGTTGAAACGGTCTCTGTTGAAGAACTTCCACAATACGACCACAAACGCTCTCGTCTTTTAGGAAATGCTGTCCCAGCGATTTTTTAAGTGTATACATGTGGTCCAAAATTAAGACAAAGATCCCCGTTTTCATTGTACCTTTACACTTTCATTAAATGTTGAAGAGATGAGTGTAAAAAAAGGACCAGTTATTGGTATTTCTGTAGGTGACCTGAATGGCATAGGTATTGAATTAATCATCAAAACCTTTGCAGATAGTCGCATTACAGAGTTTTGCACCCCAATAGTTTTTGGATCAAATAAAGTCATCAATTTTTACAGAAAGTCGATGCCTGAATTGAACATCAACTACAACAATATCAAAGAAATCAACAAAGCTAACCCCAAACAACTCAACATTTTTTCTGCATGGGAAGAGGAGGTTGAGATTACACCAGGTTTAGCCAGCGAAACAGGTGGAAAATATGGTGTTCTTTCTCTTCAAGCAGCTGTTAAAGCATTAAAGGCAATTGAAATTGATGCCCTGGTAACAGCGCCACTCAATAAACACACCATGCAAAGCGGTGAATTCAATTTCACAGGCCATACCCCGTATCTAAAAGATGCTTTCAAAGCAGATGATGTAGTGATGCTTATGGTAGCTGAAAACATGAAAGTCGCCTTACTTACTGAACATGTTGCCATTGGTGATGTTGCAAAAAATATTTCCAAAGAGCAAATCATCAAGAAAATCAATTTGCTGAAAAACAGCCTTAAAAAAGATTTCGGCATTGATAAACCAAAAATTGCTGTTTTAGGACTAAACCCACATGCGGGGGATGAAGGCTTGGTGGGAAAAGAAGAAAAAGAAATTATTCGACCAGCTGTACTGGAAGCAAAGAAAAATGATTGCATTGTGCTTGGCCCGTATAGTGCAGATGCTTTTTTTGCCAGAGGCAGTCATGAAAAGTTTGATGCAGTTTTGGCCATGTACCACGATCAAGGATTAATTCCATTTAAATCACTAGCACTTGGAGAAGGCACTAATTTCACAGCGGGATTATCAGTGATTAGAACCTCCCCAGATCATGGTACCGCTTTTGATATTGCAGGAAAAAACCAAGCTGATGAAGCTTCATTCAGACAAGCAATCTATACAGCAATCGATATCTATGAAACACGCATGGGATACGCAGAAAGGACAAGAAACCCACTCAGAAAAATTTCTGCTCAGGTAGTCGCCAATGCAGTCGATGAAAAACTAGAAGAATAATTTTAGTACAAAAACTTAGCTATGAAATTCATAAAGGCCTCTTGTTTACTCCTGTTAATGGGAATCCAGTTTGTAGCCGCACAAGAAATCAAGAAAGATTCAACACAGAAAATTGATAAAAATATTGTGAAGATCAACTTGATTGGTTTTTCAATAAACGGACAATATGAAAGATTACTAAATAAAAGATTTTCAGTTGCATTATCCTATAAATTTTTACCCTCAGGAAAATTTTTATTTAGAGGATTGATTCCAATGTCTGATCCGCAAGCAAAAGAGTCACTTGATAATTTAATTGTCTCTAACTCAGCCATCACGCCAGAATTAAGATTATATGTAGGAAAAAAAGGTTATGGTCAAGGTTTCTATCTTGCCCCATTTTTTAGAAGTGCCAGTTTTAGTGGTAAAGGCATAGGCATAGACTTTACTTTAGACAATGGACAGTCTGCTACATTTGACATGAGTGGAAAAATAAAGAGTAATACATTTGGACTATTGCTTGGTGCACAATGGAAACTGGGTAAAAGAATTTGGCTGGACTGGCAAATACTGGGTCCACATTATGGAACAGCATCGGGAAATATTACAGGAATTTCTTCAGTTTCACTAAGCGCAACCGAACAGACAAGTTTAGCCAACGCGCTAAGGGACATAGATTTACCATTTACTAATGAAACAGTTACTGTTAAAGCAAACCAAGCAACCTTAGGTTTAACCGGACCATGGGCAGGCTTAAGAACTGGAATTTCTCTTGGAATTGGTTTCTAAAAATTTATTTACTGGTAAAGATTTCTGGTTTTAGTCCTTTGTTGACTTCATAAGCCTGATAGATTATCTCAATTCTCCCCTTGTTGCTCAAAGGTTTGGGAGATTTCGGCTTATTAGCAATACCTGCATCGTATTCAAAAGTAATCCCCTTGGGTAATTTATAATCTTTGGTATTGAAAATCATTATGGCCTTATCCGGCAATCCCCATTTTGCATACTTACCATAATCCATCTCCATTTCATAAGTGCCATTTTCTTTTGTAGAGGTGATTGATTTCCGGATCAACATTTCTTTGTCATCAACATAAAGAGTGGTTATAACAACATCCGAATTCATGTCATTGGGAATCAATTTGACCATGGCCAAATCTTGCTCCTTCCACTTAATTCTGCCAGCATGTAAGGCTGTGTAGTTGCCATCTGCTATCATGGCACTCATACTTACTTTAATTCCTCCCTTAGGCAGAACTGATATACCTCCATCTTTTTTGATGCGGAATAAATCGGGGTACCTGTAATAAATTCTGACAGCGGAAATAGGTATTTTAAGAAAAGCAACATCTGTTTTAAGTTTACCTACAGCCTCATAATCTTTGACGGACACCAACTTAGCTTTTAGCTTTGCAACAATTTCGTCAGCTGTTTGCGAATAAGACAACTGAAATGAAACAATCAAAAACAAGACCAAAATCTTCCTCATGACCTAAAAACAACGAGATGATTTAAATGTTCAACCTACTTTAAAAAGTATCAGATTCACGATAGGCTTTAATCAGCGCTAGCTCTCCCTCTTTGCCTTTAATGGAATTACCATGCTCCATACCCATCACACCTCTGTACCCTTTATAGTGAATATGTTTAAAAATATTCTTGTAATTCATTTCACCAGTGGTTGGTTCATTTCTACCTGGATTATCGCCAATTTGGAAATAAGCTATTTCATCCCATGTGCGATCAATATTAGCGATTATGTTTCCTTCGTTTCGCTGCATATGATACATATCGAACAATATTTTGCAGGAAGGGCTATTAACCGCTTTACAAATCATATACGTCTGTGTCGAATAACGCAGGAACAAGTCCGGATTATCACTTAACGGCTCAAGAACCATAACCAAACCATTACGTTCTAAGATTTCAGTCCCTCTTCTCAATGCATCAATCACATGAGCAGTCTGCATATCCATTGGCTGTGAACGATCAAAATTACCTGGCACGACTGTCATCCATTTCGCATTGCATCTTTTTGCTACCTCGACAGCCCTGTTACAATCTTTAACAATCAAATCCTTGAACTCTTGCTTGCCAGTTGCTAAACTCATTTTCCAGTGCCAACTGTTACTGGTGATGACAAACACACCCATTTGCATGCCCAACTTAGCAAGTGTTTCTCCTATCTTAGCTTGCATTTCTGGTGTACGATCCATCATCCCATTATCCTCAATTGAGCGAAATCCATGTTCATGTCCAAATTTTATCTGATCAATGAAATCTTTCCCGGCATGTGCAGCAAACATGCCATCATGAAAACCATAATTCAATTGAAATGGTTTGTTTTCAGTCTGGTTTTTTGATTGGCCGAAAATAGATAAACCAGGTAAAACAGCTGCGGTAGCTAATGTTGAATTTTTTAAAAAGCCTCTGCGTTGCATAAGTTCAATTTAAGCTTGATGAAATAGCTATTGATTAGTACAATTTAACTAAAATTGCATGAAATCTCCTGCTTTGAAAAGATTAATCTTTACTACTTTATTTGCCTTGCTTATTGTGCATTGCAGTTCCGCTCAAACACCAATCAATAAAACCGAACTAATTACACTTCCTGGTTCGAGTCAACAACTCAAATTGGTGCACATCCCATCTGGAAAATTTAGTATGGGGAACATCAATGGTAAAGCGAATGAAAAACCAGTCAAACAAATTGAAATTTCCTCATTCTGGATGGGTGCTTATGAGATTACACACGATCAATACAATGTATTTTTCAGAGACGAAAATTTGTCACAAGGTTCTAAAGTAGATGCTGTAACCAGGCCAACAGCCCAGTATATTGATCTCAGTTGGAATATGGGAAAAGAGGGTGGATTTCCTATGAACAGCATGAGCGTTGACGCGGCCATGATGTTTTGCAAATGGCTGTGGAAAGAGACAGGTATTTTTTATCGATTGCCCACAGAAGCTGAATGGGAGTATGCTTGTCGCGCTGGAACAACTTCCAATTTCTATTTCGGCAATGACACTAAACTACTCAGTCAATATGCCTGGTTCAAAGGCAACAGCAAAGAAAAATACCAGAAAGTGGGTACAAAAAAACCGAACAACTGGGGACTATATGATATGTTGGGCAATGTAGCAGAATGGACCATCGACCAATATGATTCTGCCTATTTAAACAAATTGACTGATGGTCAACTTGATCCACTACAACCTCCTAGCAGCAGGTACCCTAGAAGCATCAGAGGAGGTTCCTATTTGGATGATGCAAATACTTTATGGGTTACCCGAAGAAATTTTTCAATGCCCAGCTGGAACAAGAGAGATCCACAAATTCCCAAAAGCAGGTGGTGGTTGACTGATGGCATGTTTGTTGGCTTTAGAATTATTCGCCCAGAAAAACAACCTAGTGCGGAAGAAGCTGAAAAATTCTATAAATTGTATCTAGAACAGTAATCATAAAACAACAACGATGCAACAACCCAAGCCATTGAACAACAATCAACGCCGCGAGTTTGTAAAAACTGCAGGCCTAGCTTCAGGAGCTATTTTAGCAGCACCTCTAATGAGTAATGCCAATTTTTATTCAGGTGCTTCAGATGTAATTAAGGTCGCTTTAATTGGATGTGGCGGAAGAGGAACAGGTGCTGCAGTACAAGCCTTAAGAAGCAAACAAAATGTGAAGTTGGTTGCAATGGCAGATGCCTTCAGAGATAGAATTGATAGCGCTTTCAAAGCAATTACAGGGGATTTATCAGAAGCAGGTATCACTGGTGACATCAACAAAATGATTGATGTTCCTGAAGAAAGAAAGTTTGTCGGTTTTGAAGCATATAAGCAAGCCATAGCACCGGCAGATGTTGTCATCCTTACAACACCTCCAGGTTTCAGACCCCTACATTTTGAAGAAGCGGTAAACCAGAATAAACACATCTTCATGGAAAAGCCTGTCGCAACAGACCCTGAAGGAATTAAAAAAGTATTGGCTGCTGCAGCAGTTGCAAAATCTAAAAAACTTAATGTAGTTGTTGGTTTACAAAGACATTACCAAAATTCCTATCGTGAGCTTTTCAAAAGAAAAGACATGATTGGAGAAATCACTTCAGCACAAGCCTGGTGGAACAACGATGGGGTTTGGGTGAACCAAAGAAAAGAAGGGCAAACAGAAATGGAATACCAGATGCGCAACTGGTATTATTTCAATTGGCTATGTGGTGATCATATTACAGAACAACACATACACAATATTGATGTAGTGAATTGGTTCAAAGGAGCCTACCCTGTTAAAGCGCAGGGAATGGGTGGAAGAGAAGTGAGAAAAGGCAAAGACAATGGTGAAATCTTTGATCACCACTATGTTGAATTTCACTATGCTGATGGATCAATTTTGAATAGCCAGTGCCGACATATTAAAAATACCATGTCGAAAGTGGATGAACTGATTATTGGTACAAAAGGAAAAATTTTCTGTGGTGCTGCAAACATCAGGGATCATAAGGGAGGACTACTTTATCAATTCGACAGAAAAACTGAAAATGATCCATATCAATCAGAACATGATGAATTATTTGCTGCAATAGCAAAGGGAGAATACAAATTTGCTGATGCCGAAAATGGTGCAAAAAGTACCATGACTTCTATACTTGGTAGAATGGCGACTTACAGTGGTAAAATGGTAGAGTGGGACAAGGCGCTCAATTGTGGACTTAATCTACAACCTTCGGCATATACCTGGGATACATTGCCACAATCATTACCCGACGCAAATGGTCAGTATAAAATTGCTGTGCCTGGTGTAACGAAGTTTTATTGATCAGTCCTAAATAAATTCACCGGTAACCCTTCTGCAGAAAACAGATTAGGCATGGCTGTATTGGTGAACCCGAATCGTACATTTTTGGGTTCTTTGATAGAAGGATGATAAACAATTACAGTCCTTCCCTCAACCCTTGCTTTTGCTGGTAAGAAATTACCATCAGCACCTGCAATTTGAAAATCTGTCAATTCCCCACCTTTGCCTACCAGCGCTGTCGTTACGTTATCAAAATGCACACGAATAGCAGCTTTTTCGATAGTGTGCGTTTTATACACAGGACTTTTGTAACTGCCGATATTTTTTCCATATGTTTCTGCCAATGCGTAATCTGCTAATCGGGCTGCAACTTCCTTTTTAAGATTGGGATGTATATCCTTTACATTATCAACAAGATCACTAATGACCACCATACCAGTATTAGCATGTGATGCAGCTTTCGTTTGCGCTTCTCTTAAATAGGCTCCGTTGATATGTGCATCACTATAATCAAAGGGGGCAATCTGGACAAAATAAAAAGGGAAATCTTTACCCCAAGCTTTTCTCCAACTATCAATCATGCTGGTAAAAAGGCGCCTGTATCCATAATGCGTATCAACATTGCTTTCACCCTGATACCATAATGCACCTGCAATAGAAAAATTAGTGAGTGGATAAACCATAGCATTATAAGCTTCACCTGACTGATTAGGCCACCAGTCGAAAGCAGGAACTTTAGCAGCTGCTTTTCTCAACTCCGGATCATTGGAAACAACTTCTTCAGGAGTCCACACCTCAGCGGGTGTTCCTCCCCAATTGCTATTAATTAGACCAACAGGGAAAGAAGTGGATTGATTGATTTGTTTTCCGAAGAAATAACCAATTGCACTAAAATGAAGCAT
>CAZDTN010000010.1:0-3917 GCA_964508355.1 uncultured Sphingobacterium sp. | reverse complement strand
GGACCACCAGCTTGGGGTGTATTGATTTCAGTAACCCATTTGGCTCCCCTATTTCCTTTGGTTTCATAAGTTGTGTTGTCCCAGCTCACCGTTATTGTAATTTTTTCAGCCGGTGCCGACCATCCCCAGAGTTTAATCTTGGATTGTTGTTGCAAAACCATGTGAGAACCGAGTATTGCAGGTAGTCGTACTTCTGCAAATGATATCAGCGATGAAACAAGAAGTAAATAGAGGAAGTATAATTTTTTCATTTGGCATTAATTTCAATCTGAAAATAATGAATTTACGCATACAAGATTAGTCGAAAGAATTTTACCTTTGCACCATAAATGAACTTATCCATGAAAAAATCACTTGTGACAATCGTTTTTTTTGCAGCAATTATGCTTTTTAACACCACCCTTCAAGCTGCAATACTTCCACCAGTATTAGATAAAACAGAAGCACAAATCAAAGAAGCCGTCAATGAATTCAATACATTGACTAAAGCAGAGAAAAAAGAAAGGGTTTCAAAAGCAAAGACAACTATACAACAATATAAAGCTAGTTTGAAAAATGGAGAACGAATTGATGACGATAAACTGTTAGCTATCATTTTCGCCATCCTTATTCCTCCAATAGGCGTAGTGCTTTATGAAAATAAAGTGACTACTAAATTCTGGATATCCTTATTACTATCCTTCATATTCTGGATCCCAGGTGTGATTTATTCTTTACTGGTAGTGACTGATAACGCTTAATTAAGATAATACATCTTTTTTTCTAAAGACTAAGATTGAGGCTACTAAAAACCCAATGATGTGCATCAACAGTATTCCTGCTGAAATCATCACGGCTTTCAGGTTTTCAATAGAACCCACTAGTTGTTCGTTATCTTCATTGATTTGAACATCAAAAAATCCTTTCCATCCAAGCATATGGCTGGTAAAGAGGAATGGTTTTACTTTATCAAAAATGGGGAGATCTAGTGTATTGAGTATAGTGAAGACGATGATGATACTCATGGTAGCCATGATTGGACCAATTGAGTTTTCAGCAAATAAACTCAGGAAAAAACTCATGGCTGCAACAGTAGTCATCGCTAATGCAGCAAATCCAAAGGCTGCAGCATAACGCCACAAAACATCTGACTTCATAATTTGTGTAGCAAGGTCACTTTTCAATATAAGCATGTCATCAACCCCGAAAACAAGCATTGATATACCCAGTGCCCACAAAGCCATCCAAATCAAAAGTGCTATTGTATAAACAGTGGTTGCAGTGAATTTACCTGCAATCAATTTTGCTCTGCTCACAGGTTTAGTCAGCAAGACCCTCAAGGTACCTTGTGCTGCTTCCCCTGATATCATATCACCTGCAACCAGTGCAATTAATAAAGGTACATGCACAAGCATCAATTGTAAAATGATATAGGCCAAAAGATAGCCATTCATGATATTCCCGTTGATGTCAAATGAGTCTGTAAATGCCTGTAGTCCGAACTGCATATAGGCTTTACCATCAGCATAAAATCCTAATTGAATCAATCCAACAATTGCTGCAATTGCTCCAAAAGCGATATAGGTTCTGGGTTTCCTAAAAATCTTATATAATTCTAAATAAACGATTGTACTAAACTTCATGGCCAGCAGTTAAGGAAAGGAAATAAGCCTCCAATGAATTCATGGAACGAAGGCTGGTTACATTTACATTATTTTCTACAAGCAATTTGTTAAGGTGTCCTACTGCCTGAGCTTCTGTTTCAACGATAAGTTTACCATCAGGTGCATGTTTTAAACCCTTGGCCCAGGTGGTTTGCTCAATCAGTGTTTTGGCTTTTTTATCATCATCAACTGCTATTTCAAGTCGAATGTGATTAGGATTAAGCAATTCATTTACCTTACCTTCTACTATCTTTTTCCCCTTGTTGATGATCAGCATACTATCCGCTACCTGTTCAATTTCAGATAGTAAATGTGATGACACCAATACTGTCTTTTTTCTTTCTTTACTCAAGTAGAGTATCAGGTTACGAATATCTGCTATTCCTTGTGGATCCAACCCATTGGTCGGTTCATCCAAAATAATAAAAGCAGGATCATGTACTAAAGCAACAGCAATTCCCAGTCGCTGTTTCATACCTTGAGAATACACACGCACAGGGTCATGGCATCTCTTGTCTAGTCCAACTAACGCAAGTGTTTTGTTGATTTCATCTTTGGAAATCGACTTACCACTCATTCTGGCAAATAAACTCAAATTCTCATATCCAGTTAGGTATTTATAGAGATCAGGTTTTTCAACCACTGCACCCATTTGATTTAAAATTTCCTCACGGTGTTGCTTGATTGACTTACCAAACAATTTGATGGAACCACTGGTGGGAGTAATCAGAGAAAGCAGCATTCTGATTGTAGTCGACTTACCTGCACCATTTTGCCCTAAGAAGCCATAGACCTCACCCTCTTGAACAGAAAATGATAAATCATCGACAGCAACAAAATTTCCAAAATGCTTTTTAAGCTGCTCAACCTCAAGAATCATGATGGGTTTAATTAATCGGGATAGTTTAATTGTTACTACACAAAGTAAACAATTATTTGCACCCATAGGTTCAATAAAAAAAGCGCTGGTGTTGAACCAGCGCTTTATGTTTATTTTTTTGTGCTAAACCTATTTGTATTGGGCAACAATTGTTTTTGCAAACTCCACCATGGTTTTGATACCATCTTCAGGAAGATTACCCTTCTTGAATTCAGCCAAAATTTCTGGATGTTTAGCTTCCATTTCCGAAAGGAATTGCTCTTCGAAAGCCTTTACAGATTTAACAGGTACTTCTTTAAGTAAACCTTGAGTACCCAAATAGATGATTGCAACTTGCTTTTCTACTGATACAGGTTGGTATTGACCTTGCTTAAGGATCTCCACGTTTCTAGCACCCTTATCAATTACCGATTTAGTTGCGGCATCAAGATCACCACCAAATTTAGAGAACGCTTCAAGCTCACGGTACAACGCCTGATCAAGTTTCAAGGTACCAGATACCTTTTTCATTGATTTGATCTGTGCATTACCACCCACACGGCTTACAGAAATACCTACGTTAATCGCTGGACGAATACCTGCGTTGAACAAGTTGGATTCAAGGAAGATCTGTCCGTCTGTAATTGAAATTACGTTGGTAGGAATATAAGCAGAAACGTCACCTGCTTGTGTTTCAATGATTGGTAAAGCAGTCAATGAACCTCCACCTTTTACAATGTGTTTGATTGAATCTGGAAGATCATTCATTTTTGCAGCTACATCATCTTTAGCAATCACCTTTGCAGCACGCTCAAGCAAACGGCTATGCAAATAGAATACATCACCTGGATATGCTTCACGTCCAGGAGGGCGGCGCAACAACAATGATACCTCACGGTATGCTACTGCTTGCTTAGAAAGATCATCATAGATAATCAAAGCTGCATTACCTGTATCACGAAGGAACTCTCCAATCGCTGCACCAGCGAAAGGCGCATAGAACTGAAGTGGAGCTGGATCAGCTGCTGGAGCTGCAACGATGATGGTATAGTCCATTGCACCGTTATCTTCCAAAGTTTTCATAACACCAGCAATAGTTGATGCTTTCTGACCAATTGCTACATATATACAATATACTGGCTTACCAGCTTTGTAGAATTCTTTTTGGTTGATGATCGTATCAATCGCAATAGCAGTTTTACCTGTTTGGCGGTCACCAATGATCAACTCACGCTGACCCCTTCCGATTGGAATCATTGCATCTATTGCTTTGATACCAGTTTGAAGTGGTTCTTTTACCGGCTCACGGAAGATTACACCAGGCGCTTTACGCTCAATCGGCATTTCATACAAATCACCAGCAATTGGACCTTTACCATCTATTGGTTCACCCAATGTATTGATTACACGTCCTA